>PABE01000064.1 GCA_002702725.1 Porticoccaceae bacterium | reverse complement strand
ACCTGGGCGGCACCGTACATGAAGGCACCGATACTGGAGACCATGTTCCAGTCAGCGAACTGCAGGGCATAGTCTGCATAGCGACGGGGCATACCCGCCAGGCCCAGGAAGTGCTGCGGGAAGAACGTCACATTGAACCCGATGAAGGCAATCCAGAACTGCAGCTTGCCCATGGTTTCGTTGTACATCCTGCCGCACCACTTGGGCAGCCAGTAGTAGACCGCGGCAGTACCGGAGAACACCGCACCGGCCACCATGACATAGTGGAAATGGGCCACCACAAAATAGGTATCGTGGTACTGGATATCCGAGGGTGCGATGGACAGCATAAGCCCGGTGAAACCCCCGATGGTGAACAGGATCACGAAGGCGATGGCGAACAACATGGGCGTTTCAAAGGACATTGCCCCTTTGAACATCGTGGTCACCCAGTTGAAGACCTTCACGCCGGTGGGCACCGCGATCAGCATGGTTGCGTACATAAAGTACAGCTGGCCGGTCAGCGGCATCCCCACCGTAAACATGTGGTGCGCCCACACGATAAACGACAGAAAAGCGATCGCTGCGGTCGCATAGACCATTGAGGAATACCCGAACAGCGGCTTGCGGCTGAAGGTCGGAATGATGGCAGAGATCACACCAAAGGCCGGCAGGATAATGATGTAAACCTCAGGGTGGCCAAAGAACCAGAATACATGCTGGAACAGGACCGGATCACCGCCACCCGCGGCATTGAAGAAGCTGGTGCCGAAGTTGATATCCATCAGCATCATGGTCACGGCGCCCGCGAGCACCGGCATAACGGCAATCAGCAGGAAGGCGGTGATCAGCCAGGTCCAGACAAACAGGGGCATTTTCATCAGGGTCATGCCGGGGGCGCGCATGTTGAGCACTGTGGCGATGATATTGATGGAACCCATAATCGAGGATGCGCCCATGATGTGCACCGCGAAGATGAAATAGTTCACCGACGGGGGGGCATAGGTGGTGGACAGTGGCGCATAAAATGTCCAGCCGAAATTGGGTGCGCCGCCTTCCATGAACAGGGTGGACGCCAGAATCGCGAAGGCGAAGGGCAGAATCCAGAAACTCAGATTGTTCATGCGGGGCAGGGCCATATCCGGCGCCCCGATCATGAGGGGAATCATCCAGTTAGCGAGCCCGACGAAGGCCGGCATGATGGCGCCGAACACCATCACCAGACCGTGCATGGTGGTCATCTGATTGAAGAACTCGGGGCGAACAATCTGCATGCCGGGCTCAAAAAGCTCGGCGCGGATGATCATTGCAAAAAAGCCACCCAACAGAAACATGGCAAAGCTGAACCACAGGTACATCGTGCCAATGTCTTTGTGGTTGGTGGTATAGAGCCAGCGGCCAATACCTTTAGCGGGACCGTGTGCCATAACTGAATCCTCCCTTATTGGCCTTGTTTGAATTTGAGAACGTCGATGGGCTGAACCACATCGCCGGTGTTATTGCCCCAGGCATTCCGCTCGTAGGTAATAATGGCGGCAAGATCCACTTCGGAGAGCTGTTCACCGAATGCCTGCATAGCCGTTCCGGCCTTGCCATTGACCACAATGTCCAGGTGGGCGGTGATATCACCGGTGGTGATCGGACCGCCTTTCATGGCCGGGAAAACACCGGCAATACCCTCTCCATTCGTCTGGTGGCAGGATGCGCAGGCCCGGTTGTAGGCCTCTTCACCCATGGCCATGAGCTCATCTTTGCTGAACTGCTGGGAGGCCATTTCCCGAAGGGCGGCGGCCTTCGCTTTTCGGTCGCTCAACCAGTCGGCAAACTCTTCCTTCTCGACAACCCGCACGACAACGGGCATGAAGGCGTGCCCCTGCCCGCACAATTCGGTGCACTGACCCCGGTAGATACCGGTTTCCTCTACCCGCGCCCATGTTTCGTTAATGAAGCCGGGGATAGCGTCTTTCTTGACACCGAAGTCGGTCATCCACCAGGAGTGAATGACATCCTTGGCCGTGATCAGAAAGCGAACCTTGGTATCCACCGGGATCACCAGCGGCTCATTGACTTCCTGTAGATAAAACTCGCCTTTGTCATCGGTGTTGTAGATCTGGGCTTCAGTGCTTGCCAGCTCGCTCATGAACTGGACATCTTCACCGAGATATTCATACTGCCACTTCCACTGATAACCGGTGATCTTGATGTCCAGTTCGGCATCGGAAGTGTCATACAGATTGATCAGGGCGGTGGTCGCGGGAATTGCCATGACAATAAGAATAAGAGCGGGGACGACCGTCCAGGCAATCTCGACGGCGGTGCTTTCATGAAAGTTGGCCGCTTTATAGCCCTTGGACTTCCGGTGCACAATCATGCTGTAAAACATGACCCCGAACACCAGAATACCGATCACCACACAGATCCAGAAAATGATCATGTGCAGGTCGTAGATCTGTCGGCTTACCTCAGTGACACCGGGTGTCATATTGAGCACATCCCACCAGGAACTCCCTTCCGCAGCCATGGAAACCGCAGGAGCACTCAGCAGAAAAGGCGCAAGCACACACAGGAAGAACCGCTTGACGTTAGATTGCATCGCCCGTTTTCTCCGTTTTTTAGCTTCAATATCGCTTTTATTTGTTTTCACTGTGCCGACCAGAATACGCACAGGGGAGTTGTGCCAGGGTCGGTAAGAACGGCGAGTATACCAGAATCAATGCCGACGTCACGACGCCCGGGCGCTTAAAAACCGCATGCGCAACAGAAAACAGGTTTCACTTGTACCGGGACTGATGCCCATTCCGACACCCTGAGATAGCCTGTTATACCCAAGCATTCTTTGCAATTTGTCGGTCAGGGTCTAGTTTTGATGCATGGACACTGTCTGGATACGAAAAATTATCATTGATGCCCTGGCCCATGAGAAGCGGACCTTCGAGCTGGGCTACCTGCTCCAGAGCCGACTCCATCACCTGCACAGCGCCATCCATCTTAGCGTGACAAACCCGGTGGCGAACCTGCTCTTGTTCGTCCGCCGCTATGTGGAAAGGTTGCCGGATATTCTCGAAGCGGTAGGGGAAATCAGCGCCCGGGACGACACTGAAGAGATCGCCGAAGCAGTATCAGAGCGTTGCGCCGCCCTGTTTGCCGCCCCACCCGCATTGCTCGACGGCCACAGGGGCCTCAATGGCTGCATGAATATCGCGTACATGTGTCATCGGCTACTGGAGGAGATCAACGACAGTTATCTGCTTGCAGAGGGTCGTATGCTTGCCCCGATCGATACCACCCGGTCAAATCTGATCATTCATCATCTGATCGGCGAAGGGTTTGCCAACCAGCTGGACGATGCGGTGCACCTGATCGCCAGGGATCTGGTGATGGAAAAAGATACGCGTGGAGCCCCGGCGCGACAGGACACTGATCCGTCGGCGATTGTGGAGACATTGAACCGATGGCCATGTCTGAAGGATGAACTGGCCGGGGATATGATCCTGTTCAGCCCGGCACGGCTCTACAACGTCCATTAGCAGGCTCTCGTCAGGAACCGGCATCCTCCGGATCGATCAGACGAACCGGTTTCGCCTCATCAGCGGACCCAGAAACCCTGGTCTGCACCTCCCTGGGGGGTGTTTGCAGACGGATTTCATCGTGAAACCCGCAACTGACGCACTCGCGATACTGGCGCTCACCTTCCCGGTACATCACGATTCGATCCATTTCACCGCACCTCGGGCAAACCGCCCCGGCGATGAAACGCTTAACCTGGGTCATAGCGCTTACCTTTGATTAACGTCAACAGCCGACTATTATAGCCGTCCCCATCCAACCCAGCACAGGAGCACCGACATGACACAGCAGTCCCTGCGTTCGTTTAACGGCAAAACCCCCGACCTCGGTCAACGGGTTTACATCGACCCGGCGGCGACGGTAATCGGCGACGTGGCGCTCGGTGATGATGTGTCGGTCTGGCCGGGGGCGGTTATCCGCGGCGACATGCACAGAATTCGCATCGGCAACCGCTCAAACGTTCAGGATAACGCGGTGCTGCACATCACCCACGCCAGCGACTTCAATCCCGGCGGTTGGCCGCTGACCATCGGCGATGACGTGGTCATCGGCCACCGGGCCCTGTTACACGGCTGCACACTGGGCAACCGCATCCTGGTCGGCAATGGCGCCATCATAAATGACGGTGCAGTGGTCGAAGACGAAGTGATCATTGGCGCCGGCTGTGTTGTCCCGCCCGGCAAACGACTGGAAAGCGGCTTTGTCTACGTCGGCAACCCGTGCAAGCAGGGCCGTCCCCTCAAGGACTCCGAACGCAAATTCTTCTCCTACTCACCGGCAAACTATGTGAAATTGAAGGATCAATACCTTGCCGAGCGCGATCAGGAGTCAGGTAACTGATCACGGTTATCCGTCGGCATTCAGACTGTCACGAAGAACTTCAATCACTGGCGCGGTATGGGGACGAACACCCCGCCAGAGAAAAAAAGCTTCCGCCGCCTGCTCGACCAGCATACCGAGCCCATCGGCCACCTGCCCTGCGCCATGCTCTCTGGCCCAGCGCAAAAATGCCGTGGGCTCCCCGCCGTACATCATGTCGTAACAACAGGCGCCCGCCGCCAGAAGACCCTCCGGGAGGGCGGGTAGTTCGCCGCCGAGACTGGCGCTGGTACCGTTGATGACAATATCGAAAACCTGACCTTCGAGCTGATCGAGACCGCAGCCGACGACCATGCCGAGATCTGCGAACACGCTCGCCAGAGTTCTGGCTTTTTCAGCCGTGCGGTTGGCAATGGTCAACGAAGCGGGCCGGGCCGCGAGCAACGGTGCCAGGACACCCCGCACGGCCCCACCGGCACCGAGCACCAGGACCCGCTTGCCCTCGATGGGCCAGCACAGATTAGCGGTCATATCCCTGAGCATACCGGCACCGTCCGTGTTGTCGCCCAAAACCTCGCCGTCGTCCTGAAGGGCCAGTGTATTGACCGCGCCGGCGCGCTCGGCTCGCCCGGTGAGGTGCGGTGCATAGGCGAAGGCCTGTTCCTTGAAGGGCACGGTGATATTGAGCCCCTTGCCGCCTCCGGCGAAAAACGCGTCCGCGGCGGCCGGGAATCCGTCCAGGTCCACGCATTGCCGCTCATAGGTCAGGTCCTGGCCCGTCTCGGCGGCGAACTGGCGATGAATGTCCGGGGACCTGGAATGTGCAATGGGATTGCCGAACACGGCGTAGCGGTCAACCATGGTGATCACACCCAATCCCGCGGTGACAGGTAGTTGTCATAGAGATCCGCCTCGGGGGACCCCGGCTCCGGGGTCCAGTCATATTCCCAGCGCACCAGGGGCGGCAGGGACATCAGGATGGATTCCGTGCGCCCGCCGGTCTGCAGTCCGAACAGGGTGCCGCGGTCAAACACCAGGTTGAACTCGACATAACGCCCGCGTCGATAGAGCTGGAACCCGCGCTCACGCTCACCCCAGGCAAGGCCTTTACGGCGCTCGACTATGGGTAAATACGCCTCGCGGTAGCTGTCGCCTACCGCGCGCAAAAAGGCAAAGCTCTGGTCAAAGCCCAGCTCGCTGAAATCGTCGAAGAACAGCCCGCCGACACCCCGGGTTTCATTGCGGTGTTTGAGAAAAAAATACTCGTCACACCAGCGCTTGAAGCGCGGGTACAGATCGCCCGCGAACGGCTCACAGGCCGCCTTTGCCGTTTGGTGCCAGTGTCGACAGTCCTCTTCAAACGGGTAGTAAGGCGTCAGATCGTAACCACCACCAAACCACCAAACCGGTTCCTCGCCGGATTTTTCGGCGACAAAAAAACGGACATTGGCGTGGGATGTGGGTACGTAGGGATTTTCAGGATGAATAACCAGCGAAACGCCCATCGCTTCAAAAGAACGGCCGGCCAGTTCCGGCCTTGCCGCGGTGGCGGAAGGCGGCAACCTGTCACCAGAAACGTGGGAAAAATTCACACCCCCCTTCTCGAAAACGGCGCCACCTTCCAAAACCCGGGTCCGCCCGCCGCCGCCCCCGGGCCGCTGCCAGTTGTCTTCGCGAAACGCGCCGCCGTCGATGCCTGAGAAGGCCTGACAAAGGCTGTCCTGAAGCCCCAGCAGGTAGTCTTTTACAGTCGACTTTTCCATTATGTGTCACCCTCCGGGCCTGAGAATCTGGCCAGTCTGTATGTCGCGGATCTCGCTGGGTCGATTGGCGGCCCCCACATTGCCAGGGGCAATCGCCGCCAGTCGATCACCGAAATAGCACCTTACCTTCAAGGCGTTGCGGGCCGGCGGCAAGCCTCCCGGGTTGGCCGATGTGGAGACCAGGGCCCCGCCAAAGGCCCGACAAAGGCCCGCTGCCACCCCGTGACGGGTAATGCGCACGGCAAGGCTTTGACGGTTGCCGGTTATCCAGGACGGCGCGAGGGGTCCGGCCGGTACGACCCAGGTGGTAGGACGGGAACCGGGCTTTTCGATCCTCTGCCAGCACTGATCGTCCATGTTACCGACATAGGGACGAATCTGCTCAATATCACTGGCAATCAGGATCACCCCCTTGGCCAGGGGGCGCTGCTTTAAGTCGAGAATTTCCTGGAACGCCAACCGGTTGAGGGGATCACAACCGAGGCCCCAGACCGCCTCCGTGGGGTAGGCAATAACGCCCCCCTGGCAGAGCAGACGTGCGGCAATGCGAATTCGCAGATTTCGGGACCAATCGTGCACACTGAATACCTGGCGGTGGAACCCGACCGCAACCGCGGCGCAGGATAAAAGGGCGCTGAGGCTACAATAAAACGATGGAAGCGGCAATTCCATCCCGAGCAACGAGCCACGCCTCAGCGCAAACGCAGGTAGCGGCCGTCGCGGGCTTCGACCCGCCCTTCAATCTCCAGCGACACCAGTAACGCAGAGAGCGCGGGCATCGCCATACCGCTTTGCATCGCCAAAGTGTCCATATCCACGGGGTCGAAACCGATCAGCTCGAGGAGCTGCCTGGCTTCCGGCCCGAGGCTGCCGGTATCATCGCCGACCGCAGACATTTCAGCTGCCTTGTAGCCCAACAGCCCGCCAAGCTGCTCGACGATATCGGCAGCACTTTCAGTGAGCAGGGCGCCCTCCCGAATAAGCTGGTGACACCCCTTGACCTGGGTGCTGTGGATCGACCCCGGAATGGCGAAAACCTCCCGACCCTGCTCCAGGGCAAGCCGGGCAGTGATAAGCGAACCGCTGCGAAGCGCCGCTTCAATGACCAGCACGCCGAGGCTCATGCCGCTGATAATTCGATTGCGGGCAGGGAAATGTTGCGGCCTGACACCCGCACCAGGCGGCAGCTCACTGACCACAGCGCCCCCCTCGGCCAGTATCTGTTCCTGTAACGTACGATGCTGCCGGGGATAGACCGTGTCCAGGCCCGTTCCTACCACGGCGACAGTTCGCCCCGACCGCAGTGCGCCGCGGTGCGCTGCCCCGTCGATTCCGAGCGCCAGACCACTGGTAATAATAAAACCGGATGCTGCCAGCTCCGCCGCAAAGGCACTAGCCAGCTCGAGCCCGCCCCGGGATGCCCGGCGACCGCCAACGATGGCCAGTTGGGGCAGTGCCAGGCACGCCCTTGAGCCGCGAACATAGAGAACCGGCGGCGACTGAGGGATCTCGCCAAGCAGGGCAGGGTAGTCCTCATCGCCGAGGACAAGTACATCAATTCCCTGCTCGACGAGATCTTCCAAACGTCGCGCGCCCTGCTCGCGATAGCGATCAGGACGGTTGTGGGCATCGGCGAGAAGACTTTGCAGGCTGGCGGGCAGAGCGGGGGTGACCTCGTCGAGAAGGGCATCGAACCCGCCGGCTGTGCGCCAGCACATTCTGAGTTTTGCCGGCGTCATACCCGGCAAAGCCATTAGCGCCAGGGCGGCGGCAGTTTCCGACATGCTTTCCCCTCCCTGGAAAAGCAACCCCGGCGTTGGTCGGGGCTAATCAAAAATTCAAAGCGGTGCTCGACTTGTGCGAAAGGCAACCCTCAGGGATTGCGGACGTGATCGTCAACCGCCAGTGGACGATCGGCATTCAGCACCAGACCAAAACTCATTTTCTCAAAGGTCCTAAACACCATCAGCATACCGGCGCGCTCAGAGGGCAACTCGACCATTTCCCCGGTTACCCGGTCGCGAACCGTTTCACCGGCCTTGTGAATTGCAAGCAAGGTTCCGTCAGTGAGGCCGTCGCGCTCGCCCCGGTTGAGGGCGACAACATCCAGGTAGCCCACCTGCGTAACGCCACCTTCGACATCGATGATCAACCCGTCGATATCGGCTTCCGGCGGTTGCGGGAAAAAGGTCGGATCAAGACGCCGTTCCTCCTGGGGCAACAGGCGATCGCCGGCGCGTATCTCCCGTTCACTGCGGGTAGCGCCAAAAGTGGAAATGCCGTTTTCAGTGGTTTTCAACTGCCCGGAGCCGATGTCTTCGGCCTTGATGCCCAGCATTTCCTTGGTTTCCGGGTCGAAGTACGGGTCCCGCTTGCGGTATATGCCGTAAAAATCAATGCCGGAGGTCAGCTCACCGCGGACATAAAAGTCGTCGCCCAGCCCCGAAACCAGGCGCTTTTCATGGCCCGCGAGCACATAGGGTGCCGCCTCCAGCTCACCGGGCTGTACCACCCGTGTCCGGGACATGAAGCTGGTGATCGCCTCGAGGGGAATGGCGGGAATGGCCGATTCGTGGGGTACAACCTTGACACTCGGCGTCAGAACAACGGTACGACTGTCACGATTAAGGGTCAGATAGGGCTTGCCGTCGATGTAAACGAGGCTGATTACGTCACCGGGGTAGATCAGGTGCGGGTTCTCGATCTGGGGATTCGCCTGCCAGATTTCCGGCCAGAGCCAGGGATCGCGGAGGAATTGGCCCGAAATATCCCACAGAGTGTCCCCTTTCTTGACGGTGTAGCGTTCGGGGACATCGTCCCGGAATGGAGACTCGGCAGCCAGCGCCAGGCCGGCCCAGGCCGTAAGGGCCATTAGCAACACTAAGATTTTTTTCATCATGACGCTTCCTGTCCGCTGTTTCCCAATGCTGTATACTTTAGCGCTGTTTTTGTTAACTCAGGAATTTTAGCCCCTAGCGGCAAGATATTCCTTTCAAAATCCCATGTTAGCAATGGTTTACGCCATATTGCTAGAGATACATCACAAAGACTATGGCTATTTTGACAATTCTGGAATTTCCGGACCCCCGTCTGCGCACCCAAGCAAAGTCCGTGGAAGCGGTCGACAGCCGCATTCGCCAGCTGGTCGACGACATGTTCGAGACCATGTACGCGGCCCCCGGTATCGGTCTCGCCGCCACCCAGGTCAACGTCCATGAGCGGGTCGTGGTGATGGACCTTTCCGACGAGCAAAATGCGCCCATGGTATTCATCAATCCTGAAGTGGAGATCATCGGCGAGGAAAAACAGGACTATCAGGAAGGCTGTCTGTCGGTGCCCGGCTTCTATGAAACCGTCGAGCGGCCGAGCAACATTAGGGTCAAGGCACTGGACCGGGACGGCACGCCGTTTGTCCTCGAGCCCGACGGTCTGCTCGCCGTGTGCATCCAGCACGAGCTCGATCACCTCGACGGCAAACTGTTTGTCGATTACCTGACGCCCCTGAAACGCCAGCGCATCCGCCAGAAGCTGGAAAAACTGCATCGAAAGCAAGCCTGAGAGCGCACCGACTCCATGCCTTCCTCCCAACCAGACCACTCGACCCTGCGGGTGGTATTTGGCGGCACCCCGGATTTTGCCGCCTACCACCTCCAGGCTCTGATTGATAACGGCTGCAACATCGTCGGCGTCTACACCCAACCAGATCGGCCGGCGGGGCGGGGCAAAAAGCTCACCGCCAGCCCGGTGAAGGACATAGCCACCGCCCAGGATCTGCCGTTATTCCAGCCCGAAACCCTGAAAACGGACGCCGCCAGGGAAACCCTGCGCCAGCTTGAGCCGGACGTTTTCGTGGTGGTGGCCTACGGCCTGATTGTACCTGCCGACGTGCTGGAAATTCCCCGCTACGGGTGCATTAACGTCCATGCTTCACTGCTTCCCCGGTGGCGCGGCGCAGCACCCATACAGCGCGCCATCGAAGCTGGCGACAGCCACACCGGCGTCACCATCATGCAAATGGACGCGGGCCTCGATACCGGCGACATGCTGCTCAAGGCCGAATGCGAGATCGGCGATTCCGACACCGCGGGCACCCTCCACGACAAACTGGCCCGGCTCGGGGCCCCGGCATTGCTGGAGACCCTGAACGCCATGGCCCGGGGCGACCTGCACCCGGAGCGGCAGGATGACCGGCTGAGCACCTACGCGCCGAAAATCACCAAGCAGGAGGCACGTATCGACTGGTCGGCACCTGCGCAGTTCATTGACCGCAGGATTCGCGCCTTTAACCCGTTCCCCGTCGCCTTCACGACGCTGCACGGCGAACCGCTGCGCATCTGGGTGGCCCGGGTCGTATCAGGGGCGGGGGATCCCGGCCGCATCCTTGCCACCGCCGAAACAGGTGTCACCGTCGGGTGCGGACAGGGGGCACTGTGCATTACAGAAGCGCAACTCCCCGGCAAGCGCCGCATGGCAATCGCCGATATACTGCGCGGCAATCCGGACTTGTTTTCCGTCGGCGAGTATCTGGACCCATAACAGGCAGGAGGACAGAGCATGCGACGGTTTCAAAGTCCAAAGTACCTTGACGACCACCCTCAAGCGCGCGCTTTAACGGGGGAATACCAATGAAAGTCCGGGTCGCCTGCGCCCGAATCCTGGCCGGCGTTATCCGGGGCGAAGCCTCCCTGAACACCCTCCTGCCGGAATACGCGGCAAAAGTCAGCAGTACCGAACGCGGTCTGCTTCAGGAATTGTGTTACGGCACGTCCCGCTGGTACCCGGCCCTGGAAGTGCTGGTTAACCAGCTCCTGGTCAAGCCGCTCAAATCCCGGGATGCCGATATCATGGCACTGCTGACATCGGGGCTTTACCAGCTGCGCGCCATGCGCACCCCCGAGCACGCGGCGGTCAATGAGACGGTCAGCGCCTGCCAGGCCCTGAAAAAGCCCTGGGCCAAAGCCCTTGCCAACGGTGTGCTGCGCCGTTATCTCCGGGAACGCGAACAACTGGAAGCCCGGCTCGCCGGGGAAGCCGGCTTTCAATCGGCCCATCCGCCTTGGCTGGAACAGGCATTGCGCTCCGCCTGGGGCTTACGGGCGACGTCGATCATGGACGCCAATAATCAGCGCCCCCCCATGACGCTGCGGGTCAACGAAAACAAAATCAGCCGGGCCGACTACCTTGCGACACTGTCCCGGGCAGGACTGACTGCCAAGCCGGCATCCTGCGCCGATAGCGGCATCTACCTCGATGAACCGACCAATGTCGAGGCACTGCCCGGCTTTGACGACGGGCTGGTCAGTGTCCAGGATGAGGCGGCGCAGCTGTGCGCCTCTCTACTGACGCCCATGGCCGGGGATCGCATTCTCGATGCCTGTTGTGCCCCCGGTGGCAAGACCTGTCATCTACTGGAATATCAGCCCGCACTGTCGTCCCTGACCGCCCTCGATATCGACCCGCAACGGCTGGTCCGGGTCAGGGAAAATCTGGCGCGACTGGACCTCGAAGCCCGGACGCTGCCCGCCGACGCCGCTCACCCGGACCAGTGGTGGGATGGCCAACCTTTTGACCGCATACTGCTCGACGCCCCCTGCTCGGCCACCGGCGTGATCCGTCGCCATCCAGACATCAAGTTGCTGCGCCGAGCCACGGATATTGCCCCCCTGGCGGCGACTCAACTACGCTTGTTGCAGGCGCTTTGGCCAACGCTGAAACCGGGCGGTCGGTTGCTGTACTGCACCTGTTCTGTACTGCCGGAGGAAAATGATCAGGTGATTGCGGCCTTTATCAACACGCCAGGGTTCGATGCCCGTCCGGTGGCCCTGGATGCCCCCTGGGGCGAAGCGACCGCGCAGGGGCGACAACTCTTTCCCGAGACAGGGGGCACGGACGGTTTTTACTACGCCTTGCTGGAAAAACCGCAAACGCCTTCTCCAGACACGGATAACCCATGAAAATCATCATTATCGGCGCCGGCCAGGTTGGCGGAACCCTTACCGAGCACCTGGCCAGCGAAGCGAACGACATCACCGTGGTCGATGTCGACACCGAGCGACTTCAGGAACTCCAGGACCGGCTCGATATTCGCTCCGTGAGCGGCATGGGCTGCCAGCCGGATACCTTGCTCCGGGCCGGCATTGAAGACGCGGACATGATCGTTGCCGTGACCAGCAGTGATGAAATCAACATGCTTGCGTGTCAGGTGGCCTATTCCCTTTTTCGCACCCCCACCAAAATTGCCCGTATCCGCTCCAACAGTTACGTTCATCCCCGCTACAAGGACAAACTGTTCACCCCGGACAACCTGCCTGTCGACGTGGTCATCACCCCCGAACAGGTGGTCACGGACTACATCCAGCGGCTGGTGGAGCAGCCCGGTTCCCTTCAGGTACTGGATTTTGCCGACGGCATCATGCAACTGGTGGCGGTGCGCGCCTATGACGACGGCCCGCTGGTCGGTCATCACCTGCGCTCATTGCGCGATCACATGCCCAATGTCGATTGCCGGGTTGCGGCCATCTTCCGCCGCGATCGCCCCATTGTCCCGGAGGGGGATACGGTGATCGAAGCGGGCGACGAAGTGTTCTTTATCGCCGCCAAGAAAGACATCCGCAAGGTGATGGGGGAGTTGCGGCAACTGGAAAACCCCTACAAACGGCTGATCATCGCCGGCGGCGGCAATATCGGTTACCGCCTGGCCCAGGCCCTTGAATCACACTACAACGTCAAGATTATCGAGTTTTCCAAATCCCGCTGTGAGTTCCTCGCCGAGCACCTGGAGCACAGCGTGGTACTGAACGGCTCGGCCACAGACCAGGAGCTGTTGCTCGAAGAGAGTATCGAGAAGACCGACCTGTTCCTGGCTCTGACCAATGATGACGAAGTCAATATCATGGCCTCCCTGCTGGCCAAGCGCCTCGGCACCCGCAAGGTGATGACCCTGATCCAGAACCAGGTCTACGCCAACCTCATGCAGGGTGGAGAAATCGACATCGCCATCTCGCCCCAGCAGGCGACCACCAGCCTGCTGCTCACCCATGTGCGCAAGAGTGGCGCCGTCAATGTCCACTCCCTGCGCCGGGGCGCCGCCGAGGCGCTGGAAATCATCGTTCACGGCGATCCGAAAAACTCCAAGGTGGTGGGACGCACCATCGAGCAGATCAAATCGCCCCCCGGCGCCACCCTCGCGGCCCTGGAGCGAAACGGCGAGGTAATCATCGCGCACCGCGATACGGTAATCGAAAGCGGCGACCATGTGATCGTCTTTGTGGTCGACAAGACCAAAGTTAAAGATATCGAGCGCCTGTTCCAGGTAGGCTTTACCTTCTTCTGACGGCTGGGGAGACGTTCAGTGCATCCAACCATGGTTTCACGGATTCTGGGGCTGTTTTTGATGATATTCAGCCTCACCCTGCTGATCCCCATCGTGGTATCGGTGATTTACGAGGAGCATGCCGGCCAGGCTTTCTTCCTCGCCTTCGCCATCACGTTTTCCATTGGCATGCTCATGTGGCTGCCGTTCAGCCGTGAATCCATCGAATTGCGCACCCGGGATGGCTTTACCATTACCGTACTGTTCTGGGTGGTTCTGGGCCTGACGGGCACCCTGCCTTTGATGCTGGTGGAAGAAGTCCACCTGAGTTTCAGCGACGCACTGTTTGAGTCCATCTCGGGGATCACGACAACCGGTGCGACGGTAATGACCGGGCTGGACCATATGCCCAAGTCGATTCTCTATTACCGTCAGCAATTACACTTTCTCGGCGGTATCGGCATCGTGGTCATTGCCGTGGCGATCATGCCCATGCTCGGCATCGGCGGTATGCAGCTGTACCGGGCGGAGATGGTGGGTCCGGCCAAGGAAACCAAGATGACCCCCCGCATCGCCGAAACCGCCAAGGCCCTGTTCGCGATCTACCTGTTGATGAACATCGTCTGCACACTGGCGTATTGGCTGGCCGGTATGACCTTTTTCGATGCCCTGACCCACAGCTTTTCGACCGTCGCCACCGGCGGTTTCGCCAACTACGACGCCAGCATCGGCTACTTCGAAAACCAGTGGATTGTCGGTATCTGTGTCTTTTTCATGATCGCCTCATCGATGAGTTTCGGTCTTCATTACTTCACCTGGGTGCGGGGCACGCTGCATCACTACTGGCGCAATCCGGAAAACAAAACCTTCCTGGTCACCTTGCTGTCCGGCTGCATCATCGTCAGCGGTTATCTGTTTCTGACCCGAACCTATGGCCTGGAAATGAGCCTTTCCCACGGGATATTCCAGCTGGTTTCGCTGATGACCACCACCGGTTTTGTCACCACCAACTTCAGCGAGTGGCCGACCTTCGTGCCCTTTTACCTCCTGGTGATGTCATTTTTCGGCGGCTGTGTCGGGTCCACCACCGGCGGCGTCAAGATGGGACGCATGCTGATCATGACCAAGCAGGTGTTCCGGGAAGTTTCCCGACTTGTGCATCCCAATGGCGTCTTTTCCCTGAAAATCCGCAACTGGGCTGTTCCGACACGGGTGACGGATGCGGTCTGGGCCTTTTTTGGTGTTTATCTCGGCGTCTATTACATGATTGTGTTGCTACTGCTGGCCTCGGGACTCGACTACGTGACCGCCTGGTCCGCCACCGCCGGCGCCCTGAACAACATGGGCCCCGGTCTCGGCGACGTCGCGGCCCACTTCGGCGAAGTCAACGCCTTTGCCAAGTGGGTGCTCTCCGCCGCCATGATTCTCGGCCGGCTGGAAATCTTTACCGTGCTGGTGCTGTTCACCCCCATGTTCTGGCGCCGCTAAGGGATGCCCATGGAAGGCGTCAGCTTCTGGCATTTTGCGGTTTCCTGCTACGGGCGGCAGGGGGTTGAAACCGCCTGCCTGACCCTCCAGGACGACCACCAGCTCAACGTCATGCTTGTACTCTATTGCCTGTGGGCGGGCATCTACCGCGGCGAACTGACGTCGGAGAATCTGAAGGATCTAAACGGGCTGGTCACGGATTGGGATAGCCACGTGGTGGCCCCCCTGCGCGCTGTCAGACGGTGGCTGAAACACTTCCCCGACGAACGGGACACCGGCATTGAGGCTTTCCGGCTCACCATCCGGGACAATGAACTGCGCGGCGAGGAGTTGCTGGCCCGACAACTGGAGCATCACCTGACCAGTAACGGCGAACCGGTCGGCAATGCGGATTGGGAAGCCGCTTGCCGGCAGAATCTCAACCGCTACGCCCGCCTGCACAACCTGCAAACCGAAGGCGCGACAGACGACCTCTTCTCAACCCTGATCCAGGCGGCGGGGATAACCGCCGCCCTTTAGATGGCGCGTACTAAAAAGGCCCGGAAGGGCCTTTTTAGTACGCTGAGCATCACTTGCGCCGGGCTTTGGAATAGGCTTCATCGGTGATCGCCTCATAGGACATGGTGCGCTCCATAAAGGCTTTCTGTGACGCCCACACCTTGGCCGCCAGGGGATCGCTGGCGGCCAACTCGTTGAGCACCTGGCCAGATATTTCCTTCAGACCCGACAGCACTTCGTCCGGCAGCGGCTTCACTTCCACGCCGTGCTTGTCGATCAGCTCCTGAAGGGAAATGGCATTCTGGGCTGTGTATTCGTCGAGCATATCCTGGTTGGCCGCCCGGGCCGCCACTTCGACAATCGCCTGAAGATCCGCCGGCAGTGACTCGAAGGCCTGTTTGTTGACCATCAACTCGAGTACCGCGCCGGGTTCGTGCCAGCCGGGGTAGTAATAATATTTTGCCACCTGATAAAAGCCGAAAGCCATATCGTTGTAGGGGCTGACCCACTCGGTGGCGTCGATAACATTGGTCTGCATCGAGGTGTAGAGCTCACCGCCGGGAATATTGATGGACTGGCCACCGGCCCGGTGGATCACTTCGCCACCCAGGCCCGGAATACGCATTTTCAGCCCTTTGAGGTCATCCAGGGTGTTGATTTCCCGGTTGAACCAGCCGGCCATCTGGACCCCGCTGTTACCCATGGGGAAGGGGATCAGATTGAATGGCGCATAGGCTTCGCGCCACATCTCCAGACCGCCGCCGTGGTGCATCCAGGCATTGATTTCCCGGGCATTGAGGCCAAAGGGCACCGTCGCGAAAAAGGGTGCGGCGGGAATCTTGCCTTTCCAGTAATAGGCACCGGAATGGCCCATCTCGACGGTACCCTGGGATACCGCGTCGAACACCTCAAGGGCCGGCACCAGTTCGCCGGCGCCATAGACGCGAACAGTCAAGCGACCGCCACTCATGCGCTCCACATTCTCGGCAAAACGCTCCGGTGCGGTGCCGAGGCCAGGGTAGTTTTTCGGCCAGCTGGTGACCATCTTCCACTTGAAGGTTTTGGCGGCCGGCCCGGTGGCGGCCTCGCTACCCGGCTCGCCCCCGCCACAGGCGACCAGCAGCAGCGTCGCCAGGGTAATAGTCATGCGTTTTATCATTGTTGCTTACTCCCTTTACGTATTATTCGTATTCATCGTCTTCTGATCGGTTCGAGTCACAGCGGCTGCAATTTGGCGAACTGGGCCACCAGCCATTTTGCCCCTTCGTTATCAAAATTGACCTGCACCCTGGCGTGGGCGCCGTTGCCCTCGATACTGAGCACAATGCCCTCGCCAAAAACCCCGTGCAGCACCCGCTGACCGAGCTTGAGGCCCGTGCCTTCGCCGGAGTCGCTGAATGAGATGCCACCCTTGGCGGCGTAGCTGGTCGGCCGGGTCACCGAATGGCCCAGACGGACTTCCTCGATCAGTTCCGTGGGAATATCGCGGACAAACCGGGAAACCGTGTTCCAGGATTCACTGCCGTGCAACTGGCGGGATTCGGCAAAGGTCATGTACAGCTTTTGCATGGCGCGGGTAATGCCCACATAGCAAAGCCGGCGCTCCTCTTCCAGCCGGCCCGGTTCCTCCACCGACATCCTGTGGGGAAACAGGTTCTCCTCCATGCCCGCCAGGAACACCAGGGGAAACTCCAGCCCCTTGGCGGAGTGCAGTGTCATCAGCTGCACCGCGTCCTGATCCTTGTCCGCCTGCTGATCGCCGGCATCGAGCGCCGCTTCGGCGAGAAACTGGGGCAGGGCGGGTTGATCCAGATCTTCGGGCTCGTAACTGCGGCAGGCGCTGACCAGTTCCTCCAGGTTTTCCACGCGGGCCTGGCCGCGCTCGCCCTTTTCCTTGCCGTGGAATTCCACCAGGCCGCTGTGGGTGAGGACATGCTCCACCTGCTCGTGCAACGGCAGTTCCAGGCTGGCCTCGGCCAACTGGTCAATCAGATCGGCAAAGGCCCGCAGGGCATTGGCGGCGCGACCGGGCAGTTGCCCCAGGGACAGTTGCAGGGCGTCCCACAACGGAATTCCATCGGCCCGCGCCCGCTCGCGCACCACCTCCAGGGTCTTGTCGCCGATACCGCGGGTGGGGGTGTTCACCACCCGTTCGAAGGCGGCGTCGTCCCGGGGATTGACGATCAGCCTCAGGTAGGCGAGGGCATTGCGGATTTCCAGCCGCTCGTAGAAGCGCTGGCCACCGTAGATGCGATAGGGAATCTGCTCCCGGAGCAGCGCCTCTTCCAGAACCCGGGACTGGGCATTGGAACGGTACAGAATTGCGCAATCACTGCGCAGGTTGCCATTGGCCACCCAGTCCTGAATCCGGTCGGCGATAAACCGCGCCTCATCGTGCTCGTTGAACGCGGAATAGAGG
This sequence comes from Porticoccaceae bacterium, assembly GCA_002702725.1. Classification (GTDB taxonomy): domain Bacteria; phylum Pseudomonadota; class Gammaproteobacteria; order Pseudomonadales; family Porticoccaceae; genus NAT127. The sequence goes on along the minus strand of PABE01000064.1, from coordinate 3,040 downwards.
GAAATCAATTCGCCATCGGATTCCTCGGTCCACAGGTTTTTGCCAAGGCGTTCGCTGTTGCGGGCGATCACTGCGTTGGCGGCCTTGAGGATCGTGCCGGTGGAGCGGTAGTTCTGTTCCAGCCGGACAACCCTGGTGGCCGGAAAATGACTGGTGAAATTCTGGATATTCTCGATCCGCGCACCCCGCCAGCCGTAGATGGACTGGTCGTCGTCCCCCACGGCGGTGACGATGGCCTTGTCCCCCGCCAGCATGCGCAACCAGGCGTACTGGATGGCGTTGGTATCCTGAAATTCGTCGACCAGAATATGGGCAAAGCGCTGCCGGTAATGGGCGAGCAGCTCCGGCTTTTCGAGCCACAGTTCATGGGCGCGCAGCAGCAGTTCGGCAAAATCCACCAGGCCACCGCGATCGCAAGCCTCCTCGTAGGCGGCGTAGACCTGCACCATCACTTTCAGAAACGGATCGCCACCGACATCGATATGACGGGCGCGCAGGCCTTCATCTTTCTGGCCGTTGATAAACCACTGGGCCTGGCGCACCGGCCAGCGGCCGTCATCAATGCCCAGGTTGTTATAGACCCGCTTGATCAACCGGAGCTGGTCGTCGGAGTCGAGAATCTGGAAGTTTTCGGGCAGCCCGGCATCGTGCCAGTGGGCCTTGAGCAATCGATGGGCAAGGCCGTGAAAGGTCCCCACCCACATACCGTGGGGCGCCATGCCCAGCATGTCGTGGATGCGCTCGCGCATCTCCCTGGCCGCCTTGTTGGTAAACGTGACCGCCAGAATGGCATGGGGGGATACGCCCTCCACCTGCACCAGCCAGGTGATGCGGTGCACCAGCACCCGGGTTTTGCCGCTGCCGGCGCCGGCGAGCACCAGCAGATGGCTGTCGGTGCTGGTCACCGCTTCCCGCTGGGCGCTATTGAGGGGGTCGATAAGTGAAGTGACGTCCATGGCGGAATTCTACCAGATCGGTGTACCCGGTCGGGGGTTTTCCGCCGGGCTATAATCGACGGCCTGCAATACCCTAAGGACGCCATGAACGCCGATACCCTCAACCGCCAGTTGCAGAAAATGCTCCCCCAGGGCCGAGTCACGGTTACCCGCCCCGGAGGCTGCCCGGCGATCGCCCTGCACCTGTTCGACCCGATGGTACTGGAGGGCCCGCTGAGCCACGACGAGGCCCAGGCGGTGGTGGCCGAGCCCGCCTACTGGTCCTTTTGCTGGGCCAGCGGACAGGTGCTGGCGCAATACCTGCTGGATCACCCGACGCTGGTGTCCGGCAAGCGGGTGATTGATTTCGGCACCGGCTCCGGCATCGTGGCCATCGCCGCCGCCATGGCGGGCGCCAGCGAGGTGATTGCCTGCGACCTGGACCCGGCAGCCCTCGCCGCCGCCGGGGCCAACGCCCGGCTGAACAACGTGATCATCGCGTTGTGCGACGACTGGTACCGTCGACCGGGAAAATTCGATGTGGTTACCGCCGCCGATGTGCTCTACGACGCGGAGAACCTGCCCTTTCTGGACCAGTTTGCCAGGGCAGCACCGCAGGTTCTATTGGCCGACTCCCGAGTCAAGCACATACCCGATGGCCGGTACCGTCGCCAAACCCTGATCGAGGCGCGCACCTGGCCGGATCTGAACGAATTCGAGGAGTTCAACCGGGTGACGATCTACCGGGCCGGCTGATCCGCACTTTCATCCCGACCCCGGGTTGATTAGGATTATTCCGATCACAGTACAGGTCGCACCCATGAACGACATCGAGATGCTCCTGGCCCGGGAGGCCATCAAGGAAACCAAGGCCCGCTATTGCCGACTTCTGGACACCAAACAGTGGCGTGAATGGGGTGACGTGTTCACGGACGACATGGAAATGGATGTCAGCGACGATGTCGCCGATATTCCCGGTGCCGCAACGCTGGTCAAGGGCAGGGAAACCGTGGTCAACCAGACCCGCGATATCATCAGTGCCGGCACCTACATGCACCATGTCCACAGCCCCGAAATCACCTTTGTCTCTGACACGGAAGCCCGGGTTATCTGGGCCATGGAGGATTTCATAACCTTTCCGGATCACACACCGGCGCCGTTCAAATCGCAAAGAGCCTTTGGCCACTACCATGAAACCTATCGTCTGGACGGCGGCCAGTGGCGCATCGCCCGGCTGAAGCTGGAACGCCAGTTCAAGGACATCACGCCCCGCTGACACCGCGAGAGCATCCCAACAGTCGCTTTTCCCGCGATATCCACCATACTAGGTGGGTCGGAAAAAAGCGGTCTGCTTCAAGGAGAAGCCCCATGCGCCAGCGAACGGTTGTCGAACAACTCCATGCCCGCCATGCCACCGATGGCGATGGCGTCAACCTGCTGAGGGTTTTTGGCGGCGGCACGACGCTGAGACGCTTCGACCCGTTCCTGATGCTGGACGAATTCGGCTCCGACGAACCCTCGGATTACCGGGGCGGCTTTCCCGCCCATCCCCACCGGGGGTTCGAGACCGTCACCTACATGCTCACCGGCCAGATGGAACACCGGGACCACATGGGCAATGTCGGCCTGCTCTCCGACGGCGGCGTGCAGTGGATGACCGCCGGGCGCGGCGTGATTCACTCGGAAATGCCCCGGCAGACGGAGGGGCGCATGCACGGACTGCAACTGTGGGTGAATCTGGCCGCGGCGGACAAGATGCAGGCAGCCAGTTACCGCGATGTTCCGGCCCGTGATATCCCCGTCTACGAATGGCCCGGCGTTACTGTCACGGCCATCGCCGGGGAGGCCACCGTGGGCGGCGAGCCTGTCATCGGCTACTTCGACATTCCGCGCACGGAAGTTCTCTACCTGGATATTGCCCTGGAGGCGGAAACAGAGATCAACGCCACCTTCGACAGCCGTCTCAATGCCCTGGCCTACGTCTATCAGGGAGACATTCTGATCGGCGAAGAGCCCACCGCCGCCGCGGCCCATACCCTCAACCACCTGGGTGACGGCGATGCCCTGACCCTCAACAACCCCCGCGGCAATCCTGCCCGGCTGGT
>PABE01000063.1 GCA_002702725.1 Porticoccaceae bacterium | reverse complement strand
TTGGACGATTTAAAAGTGAAATTCTACCGGATCCCTTTTATAATATACGTGTGCGTTGTCCTAATATGGGCGGTTTCATGCGAGTTTTACGCGCGTTTTATACAGAAGAAGCGCGATTTGGTGGAGCAATTTCTCGAGGATCTGTATCTCGATGACAGTGAAACCGAAGCACTTTGGAAAAGTCTGAAGAGCAATCCAGATTACAAAGAGGACCAGGAGGATTACACTCCATACATGAAGACCCACTCCTTCCTATACTGCTCACTTGCAGGTACAATGGGTGGGCAGTCTCTGATATTCGTGAAATGTGTCGCTGAACTCTGTAAAACCACCATCAGTGGTGAAAATCAGCACAGTGCAGAAGGTGGGAGGCGGCACCGTCACAATGCCACCCGGCCAGCAGATTCCGGAGATTTTTCGGGATTTTTTCGAGCAGCGGCGCCAGCCGGAGCGCAATGCCTATTCGATGGGCTCGGGCTTTATCATTTCCGATGATGGCTACGTGCTCACCAATAATCATGTGGTTGAGGGCGCGAGCGAAATTACGGTCCGCTTGATCGATCGCCGGGAATTTGACGCAAAGGTGATCGGCACGGACCCGCGTTCAGATCTGGCGCTCATTAAAATCGATGCCGATGACCTGCCTGAGGCACGGTTGGCCAAGCCCGATGACTTGAAAGTGGGTGAATGGGTTGTCGCCATCGGTTCCCCATTTGGCCTCGACTATTCCGTCAGTGCCGGTATCGTCAGCGCCATCGGTCGGAGCTTGCCGACGGAAAGGGGTGAAAATTATGTGCCTTTTATCCAAAGTGACGTGGCAATTAACCCCGGTAATTCGGGCGGCCCTCTGCTCAATATGGACGGCGAGGTGGTAGGGATTAACTCCCAGATATATACCCGCTCCGGGGGCTCCATTGGCCTCTCGTTCTCGATTCCGGTCAGCGTTGCCCTCGAGGTGGTCGAGCAGCTCAAAACCCAGGGCAAGGTGGTTCGCGGCTGGCTGGGTGTCTATATTCAGGACGTGGATCGCGATCTGGCGAAATCCCTCTCCCTCGCCAAGCCCCACGGGGCGCTGATCGCCCAGGTCATGCCCGCTAGCCCCGCTGCCAAATCCGGGCTTGAGCCGGGGGACGTGATTATCCGGTTCAATGACAGGGCAATTGAGGAGTCAGGGGATTTGCCCCACCAGGTGGGTCTCATGAAGCCCGGAGAAACGGCTGAAGCCGTGCTTATTCGCGACGGTGACCGCCGGGTAATCAAGGTCGAGGTGGGCGCCTTGCCTGAAGATGAGCAGGCGGCAGCCGCCGTGGAAGCAGGTGGCGATGTTCTCGGACTCAGCGTCCAGCCCCTGGACGACGAAACCACCGCCTCCATGGGAATTCCCGGTGGCGTGGTAGTCGAATCTGTCGCGCCGCGCTCGGCGGCCAGTCGGGCCGGCTTGCGGCCCGGTGATGTCATCGTGCAGTTGGGCAATCGTCGTATTACCGGTATCGACGATTACCGAGTCGTCACTGGCAAGATACCCAAGGGACAACCTGTGTTGATGCGCTTTGTGCGCCAGGGACAGTTTATCTTCAGAACCATCGAAGTCGAGCGCTGATGCAGCCTGCCGGCGGTCCGAGATGACCGCCGGCAATAGCGTCGCGACAAATCCCCCGGCAATGGAATCCATGGCGTGTAGGCGCCAAATCCGCTAGACTGCGCGTCGCCTTAGACCATGCATCAGTTGGGAATTTCTTAGCCTCGTGTCCGATCTCAGCCACATTCGCAATTTTTCCATCATCGCCCATATCGATCACGGTAAATCCACCATCGCCGACCGGTTTATTCAGGTTTGCGGTGGGTTGAGTGACCGGGAGATGGCGTCGCAGGTGCTCGATTCCATGGATATCGAGCGGGAGCGGGGCATTACCATCAAGGCCCAGAGTGTTACCCTGGATTTCCATTCCAGGGACGGCAAGACCTATCAGCTCAATTTTATCGATACCCCGGGGCACGTTGATTTTTCCTATGAAGTGTCCCGGTCCCTGGCGGCCTGTGAAGGGGCGCTGCTTGTGGTCGACGCGGCCCAGGGTGTCGAGGCCCAGTCAGTGGCCAACTGCTATACGGCCATTGCCCAGGGGCTCGAAGTTATCCCTGTTCTCAACAAGATGGACCTTCCCCAGGCCGAACCGGAGCGCGTTAAGGCGGAAATCGAGGATATTATCGGGCTCGATGCCAGTGATGCGGTGCTTTGCAGCGCCAAATCCGGAGACGGAATCACCGATATTCTCGAGGAACTGGTTAGCAAGGTGCCGCCGCCTGTGGGTGACATCGACGCCCCCCTCCAGGCCCTGATTATCGACTCCTGGTTCGACAATTACCTGGGTGTGGTATCCCTGGTCCGGGTCAAGAGCGGGACGCTCAAGGTCAAGGACAAAATTATTACCAAAACCATCGGCAAGGCCCATGTGGTCGATAATGTCGGTGTATTTACTCCCAAGCGCAAGGATACCGGTGTCCTTCGCGCGGGCGAGGTGGGTTTTATGGTCGCCGGCATCAAGGATATCCACGGTGCCCCCGTCGGCGACACCTTCACCCATGCATCGACGCCGGATACGGCGGCGCTGCCCGGTTTTCAGAAGATCAAGCCCCAGGTCTACGCGGGCATGTTTCCGGTGAGTTCCGACGACTTTGAGGACTTCCGGGAGGCGCTGGCCAAGTTGACCCTGAATGATGCATCCCTGTTCTATGAACCTGAAAGCTCTGATGCCCTGGGCTTCGGGTTTCGTTGCGGTTTCCTGGGCATGCTGCACATGGAAATTATCCAGGAGCGGCTGGAAAGGGAATACGATCTGGATCTTATTAGCACTGCGCCCACCGTGGTATACGAGGTCGAGAAAACCGACGGCGAAATTCTTTATATTTCCAATCCCTCTGACCTGCCCGACCCCGGCTCAATCGCCGAGATGCGGGAGCCCATCTGCGAGGCCAGTATCCTCGTCCCCAAAGACTATCTGGGTAATGTCATTACTCTTTGTGTTGAGAAGCGGGGAGTGCAGAAAGATATGCAATTTGTCGGCGGCCAGGTGTCGGTGGTCTATGAATTGCCCATGAGTGAAGTGGTGATGGACTTTTTCGACCGGCTGAAATCGGTCAGCAAGGGGTTTGCCTCCCTTGATTACGGCTTTTTGCGCTTCCAGGGTGCGCCGCTTGTGAGGCTGGACGTCCTGATCAACGGTGATAAAGTGGACGCATTGGCGTTGATTGTGCATCGCGACAATGCCCAGTCCAAGGGCCGTTTGTTGACGGAGAAAATGAAGGAACTAATTCCGAGGCAGATGTTCGATGTCGCTATTCAGGCCGCCATTGGCGGGCACATCATCGCCCGGACCACTGTCAAGGCGCTGCGCAAGAATGTCACCGCGAAGTGTTATGGTGGCGATGTCTCGCGCAAGAAAAAACTGCTGGAAAAGCAAAAGGCCGGCAAAAAACGCATGAAACAGGTCGGTAACGTCGAGATACCCCAGGAAGCCTTTTTGGCAGTGCTTAAAACGGACGGATAATTCATGGACCTTAACTTTCCCCTTATCCTGGTAATACTGACACTTATCAGTGGTGTGATGTGGTGTCTGGACAAGTTTGTCCTGCGCCGAAGGAGGGGGGACGGGGTTCCGCCATTTTATATTGAGTACACTGCGCCGTTTTTCCCTGTTTTGTTAGTCGTTCTCGTGCTGCGCTCCTTTGTCGTCGAGCCCTTCCAGATTCCCTCTGCATCCATGGTGCCCACCCTCGAAGTCGGCGATTTCATTCTCGTCAATAAATTTGCCTATGGCCTGCGCATGCCGGTTACACAGACGAAAATACTCGATATCGGTGAGCCACAGCGAGGGGACGTGATGGTATTTTTCCCTCCCGATGACGCCCGGTATTTTATAAAGCGGGTGGTCGGCTTGCCCGGCGACCATATACAGGTGTTTGACAACCAACTGTTCGTCAATGGCGAGCTGATGTCCCAGCGGCCCGTAAGCGGGCCCTATACCGCCGGATACGGATACGATATCGTAGAGGAGAGTCTGTCCGGGCACTCGCACCTGGTGCGAAAGAACCGTGTTCCCGGTCGTCTTGGCCGACGGGTGTCCGTTATCGTCCCCGAAGGGCATTATTTCATGATGGGCGATAACCGGGACAACAGTAGTGACAGCCGTGTTTGGGGTCCTGTGCCCGAGGAAAATATCGTTGGCAAGGCATTCGCTATCTGGATGCACTGGGACGATGTGTTCAGCCTTCCCAGTTTTGAGCGGGTCGGCAAAATACAATAAAGGCCGCGCCGGTTCGCGAGGCCGCATCGGAGGAAACAACCAATGAGCCATTCAGCACAACGAGGCATTTCAACCTTCAGTTTGTTGCTTATCTTGGTCGCGCTGAGTTTCATTTTGTTGTGCCTGTTCAAGATCGGCCCGCTGTATTTGGACAATTATTTCGTTCGGGCTGCAATCAATGCCATGGAAAACGAAGATATTAATCGAATGACCGATAACCAGATACGCAACAAGCTGGGCGCCTATTTCAACATCAACAACATACGCGATCTCGACTATCGAAAGGCGGAAATTGTCCGCACAGCCGCCGGTGTTACGGTTAAAATGGATTACGAAAAGCGCGTCGACCTGATAGGTAACCTCGATGTTGTGGTTTCATTCGAAAACCACTTCGATTCCGTTCGCCAGCGATGACCCTTGAATTACAACGTCTGGGCAAACGCCTGGGATATTCCTTTCAGGATTCGTCAGCGCTGGAGCAGGCACTGACCCACCGTAGTGCCGGCGCCACCAACAATGAGCGACTGGAATTCCTGGGTGATGCGGTGCTCAGTGTGGTGGTTGCCCAGTGGTTGTTTGAGCGCTTTCCTTCGGCCAGCGAAGGTGAACTGACGCGGTTGCGGGCGTCGCTGGTCAAAGGCGGCACACTGGCTAAAGTGGCTCAGGAACTGTCCCTTGGCGACTGCCTGCGACTCGGTGGCGGAGAGCTGAAAAGCGGCGGCCACCGCCGTGCGTCCATTCTGGCAGATGCGCTTGAGGCTATTATCGGGGCGATATTCCTCGAGGCGGGTCTTGAAACCTGCCGGGAGCGAATCCTTGACTGGTTTGACGAACGGCTGGCGGGCTTGTCCCTTGGCAGTGAAGAAAAAGACGCCAAAACGCGATTGCAGGAATACCTTCAGGGACAGGGGCTGCCACTGCCGGAGTACAACGTCGTCTGCACTGAAGGCGATCCTCACAATCAGATTATTACCGTGGCTTGCGACGTGCCAGGCCTGCCGGAGCCGGCGCGGGCCCGTGCATCTAGCCGGAAAAAAGCTGAAAAGCGTGCCGCCGAGATTGCCCTCAGCGCTTTGATGCAGGTTTAGCTTATGACCGAAATGATTCAACACTGCGGGTTTGTCGCCATTGTTGGCCGACCGAATGTGGGCAAGTCCACGCTGCTTAACCACCTGATGGGTTTCAAGCTCAGTATCACCTCCCGCAAGCCTCAAACCACGCGGCACAATGTGCTCGGTATTCTGACGGAAGACCACTGCCAGCTGATTTTTGTCGATACGCCCGGTATCCACAGCGGGGCGACCAAGGCGCTCAATCATTATATGAACAGGGCTGCCGGAAAGGCCATGGGTGAAGTCGATACGGTGGTTTTCGTGGTCGACCGGGATAAATGGACAGACGCCGATGAGATGGTGGCCAACCGACTTCGCCAGCTGACAGTGCCTGTCATCATAGCCGTCAACAAGATTGATCGCGTCGATGACAAGGCTGAATTGTTGCCGCATTTGAAAGCGCTGGCGGAATCGTTATCAGCAACGGAGATCATCCCCGTTTCGGCGCTGCATGGCCATAACCTCGATCATTTGTTACGCGCCCTTAAGGAAAAAATGCCCGAAGGTGATTTTTTCTTTCCCGAGGACCAGATTACCGATCGCAGTGAACGTTTTCTGGCCGCCGAAATCGTCCGCGAAAAAATTACCCGTCAACTCGGCGCAGAAGTTCCCTATGAGGCGGCAGTGGAGATTGAGGAATGGCGCCGGGAAGGCAACGTACTGCATATCAGTGCCTTGATTCTGGTTGAACGTGATGGTCAAAAGCGGATCATTATCGGCGACAAGGGGCAGCGGCTGAAGAAAATTGGCCAGCAGGCGCGCCTGGACATGGAGCAGCTGTTCGGCGGCAAGATAATGCTCAACCTGTGGGTGAAAGTGCGTTCCGGCTGGTCCGATGATGAGAGGGCCTTGAAGACCCTCGGTTACCATGATTTGTGACGACGTTGGATATGTTCTACATTCCCGGCCCTACCGGGAAACCAGCCAGTTGTTGACGTTATTCGGCTACACCCAGGGACGCTTTAATGCTGTCAGCCGTGCCAGCCGAAATCGGCGCAGTGGCAATAGCCTTCGTCCCTTCGTGCCTTTGCGTCTTACCTGGCGAGGCCGCACTGACCTCAAGTCGCTGTCCAGTGCCGAGCCCCTCAATGGTGGCGTTTTCCTTGCTGGCAGCGCCCTTTACCTCGGACTTTACCTGAACGAACTTTTAAACCGGCTGCTCCACGAGTATGAGCCCCATTCCGATGTGTTCGACTTGTATCGCCGGACCCTGGAGCAGTTGGCCGCCGGCGTGGCGGCGGAGCCCCTTCTAAGGCAGTTTGAACTCGGCCTTCTGGAGGCTTTGGGCTACGGTCTGCAGCTCGATATTGCACAGGACACCGGAGAGCCCCTTGACCCTGCGGCCTGTTACCGTTTCTCCCCGGGGGAGGGCCTGGTTACTGCGAGGCCCGGTGACAGTCAGGGTTTTTCGGGGCAGGCGCTTTTGGCCGTCGCCAAAGGTGACTGGGTCGATGCGGAGACCCTGAAGGCGGCGAAACGGTTGACGCGTCTGATGCTCGACACTCATCTCGGCGGTCGTCCCCTGCAAAGCCGCGCGTTTTTCCGGGAGTTTCTCGGTTCCGGTCGGTATGGGGTCGCAGAAGAGTGATCCTCGGTATTGGCACGGACATAGTTGCAATCGGTCGTATTGCCGATATCCTCCAATCCCGCGGTGAGCGTTTTGCCCGGCGTATACTGAGCGATGCCGAGCTTGAGCGTTACCATCGCGGCCCTGATCCGGTGGCCTATCTCGCCAAGCGCTTTGCCGGCAAGGAGGCCGTCAGTAAGGCCTTTGGAACCGGTATAGGTGCCATCGGGTGGCACGATATCGAAATCGTGACGGCACCGGATGGTGCCCCGCGGGTTTTGTGCCATCGTCAGGCAAAGGTGCGAATGAAAGCGCTGGGCGGCAACGAAGTCTGGATCAGCTTGTCCGACGAGCGTGATTTTGCCGTTGCCTTTGCGATACTGAGCTAAAGACCCCTCGAGGCTGTACCCGAGACAACAGGACAAACGATAGCCGCGGCATTAAAATAACCAGACGAATATTTGCAGTAGTTGTTATGGATTATCCGACCATTGAAACCACCGTTGGCAACACCCCCCTGGTTCGCCTGCAGCGGCTGCCCGGCGAAACTTCCAATGCGGTGCTTGTCAAGCTTGAGGGCAATAATCCGGCGGGATCCGTGAAGGACCGTCCCGCGATCAGTATGATTGCCCACGCCGAGACCCGCGGCGATATCAAACCCGGTGATACCCTGATTGAAGCGACCAGCGGCAACACAGGCATTGCGTTGGCGATGGCGGCTGCCATCAAGGGTTACCGGATGATCCTGATCATGCCCGACAATGCCACCGAAGAGCGCAAGGCCGCCATGACAGCCTATGGCGCTGAATTGATTTTGGTCAGTGCGGAAGAAAGCATGGAGGGTGCTCGGGATTTGGCCCTGAAAATGCAGGCGGAAGGTGAGGGCCGGGTGCTGGACCAGTTCAATAATCCGGACAACCCGCTTGCCCACTACGAGGGGACCGGACCGGAGATCTGGCGCCAGACCCGCGGAGAGATTACCCATTTCATCAGTTCAATGGGCACTACTGGCACCATTATGGGCGTATCCGCATACCTTAAGGGAAAAAATCCGGCAATCGAAATTATCGGTCTGCAGCCCGGTGAAGGGGCCAGTATCCCGGGGATTCGTCGCTGGCCGCAGGCATACTTGCCGGGGATTTTTGATCGCGCGAAAGTCGACACGGTAATGGATATCACTCAGCAAGAGGCCGAGTCGATGATGCGCGAGCTGGCGCGACGGGAAGGGATATTCGCCGGCGTCTCCTCGGGCGGTGCCGTGGCGGCGGCATTGAAGGTGTCCGGCCGTGTCAGCAATGCCGTGATCGTTGCGATCATTTGTGATCGGGGTGATCGCTACCTATCGTCAGGCCTTTACGGCGAATAACAAGGCCTTAACAGGCTGAGGCCCCAAATAAATGGTAAAAACCCGGGACGTTCATCACATACTCGATATCGACACTGTTGATGTGGAGAGCTGGGCAGAACACATTGCCACCAAGTCCGGGCTGTCCAATGATTTGATGCCGATGCTGAAAAAGGCCTGCGACCTTGCGGAGCGAATCGAAAGGAAGAATCGCCGAAGCGGCAAATCCTGGAACCCGAATGTAAGCAGTTTTCTGACTGGCCTCGAGATGGCTGAGATCCTCGCCGAACTGGGCCTCGCGGACGAGGGCCTGGTGGCTGCGGTCCTCTATCGCCCTGTCCGGGAGGGGAATCTTCCCCTTGAGACGGTGGAAAAGCAGTTTGGCAAAGAGGTTGCGGAACTGATTTCCAGTGTGTTGCGTATGGCGGTTATCTCGACACTGCGCAACGATTCCGAGCGGGAGGTGTTCGGCTGGGATCCCGAGCGCCAGGCGGCAAAAGTCCGGGAAATGCTGGTATCGATCATTGATGATGTTCGGGTCGCTTTGATAAAACTGGCAGAGCGCACCTGTGCAATCCGCGCCCTCAAATCCGCTCCCGCAGAGCGTCAGCAGCGGGTGGCCCGGGAAATTTTCGACGTCTATGCGCCTCTGGCGCACCGGTTGGGTATCGGCCATCTCAAATGGGAGCTTGAGGATCTCGGCTTTCGTTACCTTGAGCCCGAAGAATACAAACGGATTGCGCACTCTCTGGCGGAGCGGCGCTCCGAGCGCGAACACTACATTGAAGAGATGATCCAGACCCTCAAAGATGAGCTGGACCGGGTTGATATCCGGGGCGATGTTTCGGGGCGTGCAAAGCATATATATAGCATCTGGCGCAAGATGCAGCGCAAAGGGATCAGTTTTTCCAAGGTCTATGACATTCGGGCGGTGCGGGTTCTGGTGCCGACAGTTTCAGACTGCTACACCTTGCTGGGCATCGTGCACAGTCGCTGGCGCAATATACCGGATGAGTTTGATGACTACATTGCCTCGCCGAAGGAGAACGGATACCGGTCCCTGCACACCGCTGTTATCGGCCCCCGCAACCGGGTGGTGGAGATTCAGATCCGTACCTACGAGATGCATGAGGAAGCGGAGTTCGGCATTTGCGCCCATTGGCAATACAAGGGTTCGGATTCCGGTACAGCAACCCAGAGCTATGAATCGAAAATTGCCTGGTTGCGGCAGGTCCTGGAATGGCACGATGAAATCGGCAGCGACGATTTAAAGGATTTATTCAAGCACGAAGGTTCGCCTGAACTGATTTATGTTTTCACCCCTGAAGGCCATGTGGTGGACTTACCGCCTCAATCGACACCGCTGGATTTTGCCTATCGCATTCATACCCAGGTCGGTCACCGCTGCAGGGGTTGCCGCATCAATGGTCGTATTGCGCCGCTGACCACCGCCCTCAAGACCGCCGACCAGGTTGAAATCATTACCGGCAAGCATGAGTCACCCAGCCGTGACTGGTTATCGCCATCGTCCGGCTATCTCCACACAGCACGTGCCCGGGCCAAGGTTCAGCAATGGTTCCGCCGGCAGGACCAGGAAAAAAATACGGTCGCCGGGAAAGCGCTTCTGGACCGCGAGTTTCGTCAGCTGGCCATTCGGCAGGTGGATCTCGATGAGCTGGCGGAAAAATTCAATAAAAAGGGTCGCGAAGGACTTTATGCCGCTATCGGCGCCGGTGATATCAGTATCGACCAGGTGGTTCGCGCCGTGCGCAGCCAGGTTGTGCGGAACATCGACAGTGTTCCGGCAGTTAAACGGCGCAGCCAGGCGACAAGGTTCGGTAAATCCCAATTCTACATATACGGGGTGGGCGGGCTGCTGACAAGGGTGGCTAAATGTTGTAACCCTTTGCCCGGTGACGATATCAGCGGCTTCATCACGTCAGGGCGGGGAGTGACCATCCATCGCCAGGATTGCGGGAGCCTGCTGCGTTTGAAGAACCGCCATCCAGGGCGCGTCCTGCAGGTGACCTGGGGCGGAGAGCCGACCGACGTCTATTCGGTGCCCGTTCGTGTGCGTGCCTATGATCGTCCCGGATTGCTCAGCGATATTACCGGCACGATCGACAGGCAGGGGCTATCGATTACCTCCCTTCACTCGGGAGAAAAACGAAACGATGTGGTAGACACCAATATCGAGGTCGAGGTTCGCAGTATCGAAGAGCTCAGCCAACTGTTGACCCGGCTGCGGAATGTCGGAAATGTCATCGACGTAGAGCGCGTTTTAGAGTGAGCCATGAGCCAAACCTACACAATTGAAGACTTGATTTATCTGATGTCCCGCTTGCGGGACCCGGACACCGGATGTCCCTGGGATTGTGAACAGGATTTCAGGAGTTTGACGCCTTACACCATTGAGGAAGTTTACGAAGTCGTCGATACAATCGAGAGAGGGGATATTGAGCACTTGTCCGAGGAACTCGGTGACCTTCTATTCCAGGTGGTGTTCTACGCCCGGGTAGCAGAAGAACAGCAGCAATTTGATTTTAACGATATCGTGAATAATATCGTTGGCAAGCTGGTCAGTCGTCATCCCCATGTTTTCCCGGATGGTACTTTGCATAGCGAGCGAAGGGATAATGTTCAGCCGGGGCAGGAAGCCATCAACGCCAAATGGGAGGAGCTCAAGCAGCAGGAGCGCGCCCGGAAAGGAAACCATGGCCTGCTGGCGGATATCCCGCCGAGCTTGCCCGCGTTGGCAAGGGCACAGAAAGTGCAAAAGCGTGCGGCGAAAGTCGGTTTTGACTGGCAAGGACTTTCGCAGGTCGTCGATAAAATTGACGAAGAGATCGAGGAGCTGAAGCAGGCTTTAAGCCAGGGAAGTTCTGAAAACATTGCCGATGAAATCGGAGACCTGCTGTTTACCGCTGTCAATCTTGCCCGTCACGCCGGGTTCGACGCGGAGTCCCTGATGAGGCAGGCGACCGGTAAATTCGAAAGCCGTTTTTCTCTGGTCGAGGGTTACGCCACTGCCGCCGATCAACCGTTGACCGAGCTTTCGCCGGGTGAGCTCGATACCCTCTGGCGCCGGGCAAAACGTCAATAACCCGTTGAATTCCCGGGTTCAGAGGTATCTCAGTTGCCTGGAATAACCGTTTCCGGAGGGCCGTTGGTCATCTTGTGATCAATCCCATTTCAGTGTAAGGTTTCGGCCCTCTTGGCACCATAGCTCCTACCTGTAGCTGGCGGCCCGAGTATTCCATCGATACAGGACAGTGATCCATGAAAATTATTCTGCTTGGCCCGCCTGGCGCAGGCAAAGGCACCCAAGCCCAGTTTATCTGTGAGCAATTTGATATTCCCCAGATTTCGACAGGTGACATGCTGAGGGCAGCGGTAAAGGCCGGCACCGAACTCGGCAAGAAAGCCCAGGGCATTATGGCCTCCGGTGGTCTGGTTTCAGACGAGATTATTATCGGGCTGGTAAAAGAACGCATTCAGCAGAATGATTGCGCTAACGGGTTTCTCTTCGACGGCTTTCCCAGAACAATTCCTCAGGCTGAGGCCCTCGTCAAGGCGGGTGTGGATATCGACTATGTGGTCGAAATTGCTGTACCTGATGAGGAAATCGTCGCCAGGCTCAGTGGTCGTCGCGTTCACGAGGCTTCGGGGCGCGTTTATCATATCCAGCACAATCCACCGAAGATTGACGGTCTCGATGATGTGACGGGTGAGCCGCTGATTCAACGGGAGGATGATCGCGAAGAAACCATCCGGAACCGACTTGCCGTATACCATGATCAAACAGAACCGTTGGTGGATTATTACAAGGATCTCGAGCGGCGCGATCCGGAGCAGGCACCTCGTTATGAAAGCGTTTCCGGCGTTGGTTCTTTGGCTGAAGTCCAACAGCGCTTAGTTGATGCACTGGCATAGCTGATAGTCGAACCGGTGACGAACAAAAAAGGGAGCCTTAAGGCTCCTTTTTTATTGGTTGTATTCAGATAACGCTATTTCGGTAGAAGAGGCAGCGGTAACCGCAGAAATAGTGTTTTAAGCCTCTGCGACGTCTTTTTTCTGAAAAAAACGACCATATTTCTCTTAAAATCAGAAAAAACCTGCATTTATTTAAACATTGTTTTGAAACTTTTAAAATAATTGAATAAAATTTAACCGCTTTAGCTGATTTAATGGGTTGGCAATTAACTGTTCGGGGGATTTACCAATGGCAAGAGTTGCAAAGGCAAAAGGTGAAGCGCAAAAAAAGGGCACCGCAAAACGTGTTACAGCGGCCCGTAAAAAAGTAGCGACACCCGCTAAAACGAAAGCTGTCGGGGCGGTCTCTCGGGCCAAAAAAGTGAGCACGACGTCTCCGGAGGCAAAAGTCCAGGCGCTGATTAATGATCTGGAAAAGAAAATTACTGTGGCCAGCAAGAAACAGGCTACCGCTAAAGCCAGACTTGACCAGGTTCGTCAACGCGCCGCGCAAACCAACACCAAAGCGGCTAAAACCGCGCTGATGAAGGCGCAAGGAACAACCAAGGAGCTTACAGGCCAGCTCTCGGCACTGCGCCACGATCTGCGCAAGGCAAAAATTGATCTCCGGGTTCAGAAGACCATGGCCAAGATTGTTGAGGCAGAGGAGAAGGCCGCTGCCCGGATTCGCCAGCTTGAGGAGCGCCTCGTCGACAAGGCGAGTTCCGATTTGAAAGCGGCTATGGCGAAGTTTGAAGCCCGTTGGCATAAGCGCCGGAAAGCGCAGGACGACAAAAAGCTTAAGGCACTGGTCAAGAAAGAGTCCGCCAAAGCGTCAGCGGTAAAAAAGCAGGTGGAGTCAGACGTTAAAAAAATCCTCAGCAACGCGGCGCCGCTCGCTGAAACGGCCGAGGCGCCCGCCAAGCCTGCCCGCCGTCGTGGCAGGCCACCGAAAAAAGCGACAACCGCCGGCGCGCCCAAGCGACGGGGTCGTCCACCGAAAGCGGTATCTGCGGGCACCAGCGCGCCAAAACGTCGGGGCCGTCCGCCAAAGGCTGCAAAGGCGAGCACTGGATCCGCACCGGCGGCAAAACCGGCGACTGCACCCAAACGCCGCGGCAGACCGCGCAAGAACCCTGTTGCACCGGAAACTACGCAGAACTGAGTGTTCTCCCGGACGCACCACCCACGGTAAAATCCCCCGTTCCGGGGGATTTTTTTGGTCTGCAGGTTTTATGACGACATTATTGGCGCTGGACTCTTCAACGCATTCCTGCTCGGTCGCCTTGACGGTAGATGGCCAGCTTTTCAATCGCATTGTTACTGAGCCGCGTGAACACGCAAGGCGGCTTTTGCCAATGGTTGATGAAATCCTGGTCGAATCCGGGATTCAATTGGCCGATGTTGATGCCCTTTGCTTTACCCACGGGCCGGGCTCGTTCACCGGTCTGCGAATCGGTTTTGGTGTCGTCCAGGGCCTGGCGTTTGGGGCAGGATTGCCCGTCATCGGCGTTTCTACCCTTGAGGTATTGGCGCGCAAGGCAGCGGCGTTGGACGGCTTGACCAGTGGCACAGTGATGCCGGTACTGGACGCACGGATGGGCGAAGTATACTGGGGGCTTTACCAGATTGATGGCAAGGATGACTGCATAGCTGTTATTACCGACAAAGTCTGTTCGCCGGATGCGGTGGCTTTTGGTAATAATATTCCGCCAAACCTGCTCGCGGGGGAGGGGGTATCACTGTTGGGCGAGGCGTTTTCCGGTATTGATCGCGATCCCACCATTTCTCCTGATGCCGTATATACTCTGGAGGCCGCGAAAGCGTTATATCTGAGGGGCGGGGCGCACGCTGTTGAAACGGTGTCGCTTTCCTATATTCGAAACGAAGTGACTTGGAAGAAGCACCAGAAAATACGCGGTCCGGGGAAATCGGATTAATGACATTATTTGAAGTCGTTGTGCTCGCCCTGGTTCAGGGTCTCACAGAATTTCTGCCGATTTCGAGCTCGGCCCATTTGATCTTGCCCTCGGCGCTACTAGGATGGCCGGACCAGGGACTGGCCTTCGATGTGGCGGTTCACGTTGGGACATTGGTCGCCGTTCTTGCGTATTTCCGGCGGGATTTGCTGCTTTTGATTACGGCATTTTTTCGCGACAACCTGTCCCGACGGTTTTCCCATGAAGGTCGATTGGGCTGGTCTATCGTGCTTGCCACGCTGCCTGCCGGGCTTTGTGGGCTTTTGTTCAATGACTTTATAGAGGAACACTTGCGTTCGGTGGTGGTCATTGCGGTTACCACAATTCTGTTCGGAATCCTGTTGGGTGTTG
>PABE01000062.1 GCA_002702725.1 Porticoccaceae bacterium | reverse complement strand
GCAGGCCAGTGGACAAAGGGGTTGGCGACACCGTGGCGAGTTTGCCAGTGCTGCAGAATTCGTTGGCGATAGTCCCCCTGCTCGAGGGTCAGGAGAGAGTCTTCGATCTGCTCGCGGCGCCGCCCGACGAAGTCTTCCCGGTACAAATCGGCGGGGCCTGCCTGAAACGGGTGAAAGAAGGCACCGGGCAATGGCGCAAAAATAGTCGGCCAGAACAGCAGGCCAAAGAGACTGTTAAACAGGGTGTTCTCGACATAGAAGCAGTGACCACCCTGGTCGGCCAGGGTCAATGCCACCTGTTGTTCAACCGATACCGCAGGCGCTGATGGCAGCTCGAGTGTCTGAACAGTAAGAGAGTTGACTGGCGGTTTTGGCCTTGCCCTTATCCCCGCTTTTTTGGCCACCCGTTGGCGAATCCGACCCAGACGTTGTCGCTCGCTGTCGGTTTCCGCCTCTGTCTCCGCCCGTTCTATGAGTGGCCACACCTCGGTAGCCGGCGCCATTTTCTCCAGTAGTCTGAAATAGCGCACCCTCGCATCAGGTGTCCAGGCCTCGCGGTAGCTGTCCCGGGCCAGGACAAGTTCCCCCGCCCGTTCCAGTTTCTGTCCCAGATCAAAGAGCAGGCGGGCGCGGCGATGGCTCAGCCAGGGGTTGCTGCCCGTGTCCTCTGGTAGCCGACTTCGGAGCACCTGGCAGTCCTCCGCCGTTACCGCATCGTCCAATCGCTGGCGGCAGGCGTGGATCGCAAGATACTGATCGACATCCCCTCGCCGGTTGAAGGCGCGGGACTCCGGCGAGAGGGGAACAGGTTCATAACGTTGATGGCCAAGTTCCGTAATCACAAACTCACTCCAGCTCTGGCGCAGGTTGCCGAAAAACATCAGTCTAATGCGCTCGAAAAGGGGCTCGTCGCAGAGGCGAATCGCCTGATCATCGCAGCCCTGCCACCAGCCAGCCAGTGTTCTTTCATCTCCACATAGATGTGTGTGCAACGCTTCCTCTATCACCGCTTTCGTCGCGTTGGTTTTTAGTCCGGCGTTGTTCAGTGCCTGTGCAAAAGCTGCAGCCAACTCTGAACGCCGCAGAAGATAACAGAGCTCCTCGAAGGTGAGCTTTGGGTCGGGGTCGATCCAGTGATCTGAAACCAGTGGCGCCAAAGCCTCAGCTACCGGTTGCCCCAGCTCCGGATAGTTCAGGCCCCTTAACCGGAAAAGGTCACTGGAGCGCATAACAAGCCGCATCAGCAACGCCTGGGAGGGTTGCGGTAATGCAAGCAGTTGTTCAAGGCGCGCCATCTCGGAATCGGTAAGCAGATCCCCGTGATAGGCCATTACCCAGTTAATTACGGTGCGTGCGTTTTCAAGGTAATACAAAGGGTTGTCCAGCGCAGCGGTCTGCGGCCGGATTTGGGCTTGCCCGGTCACCACGCGCGGGTTTATGTTCTGCATAGGGTTGGCTGCAATTGAAAACCAAGGTCTCTCAGGCCATGGGCATGGCAAACGCTCAGTACTCCTACGGCTGCTCTTCGCTTCCATAGGGTAATGATCTGCTCGTCGGTGTTTCGAATATTCATGCCCGCGATCTTCACTGTTAGCGGACTTTACTAAGTTTGAAATGGCACAGCCAGAGGTTGGAACTTTGCCTTCCGGCGAGGGAGCTTGCAATGTTCCCGGTTGAGGCAGGCATAGTTTTTGGAGAGTGCGATTCGATCGACTGCCTTTCTCAGATACTGGGATTTGGATCTGCAACGGTACTTGCAGTAACCAGCCCTACCGGCTGTCTATGCAAGCTTATAGCTTGGCATCTGGTGGGATCAGAGTCTGTAAAACAGGGGACTTTGATTTTGGACTAACTGAGCAGAGGCGGAATCGAACCACCGACACGGGGATTTTCAATCCTTTTGTGATGCTATTTGCCTTTGTTGATCGACATATTAAATACATAATAAAAACAGATAGATAAGCGCTTTTTTCGCTTTTCCTCGTTCTGTCGTGTTGATTATAATTTGCCAAAATATGCCGTTTTTGGCTACATGGTGGCTACACGAGAAAACACCGGCCACCCCCACAGGAGCAAGGAAGATGGCCAGGCCGCGAAAGAATCAACCCCTCGATCTAACCCAACCCGTAGAACTGACAGTAGGTGCTATTGAGCGTCTGACCTGTCCTGACGACAAGAGGCAAGCCTTCCTCCGCGATGCCAAATCGCCCTCTCTGCGGGTTCGGGTCACCGAGGGTGGTGCCAAGTCGTTTGTCTTTGAAGCCAAATTGAATCGACAGACCGTCAGGCGCACCATTGGCAACGTCAAGGAATGGAGTATTGAACAGGCCCGGACAGAGGCAAACCGGTTGCGTGTGCTGCTCGATGGGGGTGTGGACCCGCGGGAGCTTGACCGCCAAGAGAGGGCCGAGAGAGAGGCCCGTCAAGCTGAAGCCAAAGCCAGCGCTCTGACGGTAGGGGAGGTCTGGAATCGCTACATGGAAGAGCGGCGGCCATTCTGGAGTGAGTTGAACTATAAAGACCACCTCAAAATGATCCAAAAAGGGGGCGAGCCCCGCAAGAACAGAGCAAACGTGCTGACAGTGCCTGGCCCTCTGGCTCCCCTGTTGAATATGCGGTTGGTGGATCTCACCCCGGCTGTAATAGACCAGTGGGCGGCCCGGGAGTCGAAAACCCGGCCCGCACGGGTTCGTCTGGCCTTGCGCCTGCTGAAAGCCTTCATTCGCTGGGCTGCTCAGGAGCCTGACCTAATGGATAAAGTGGATATCAGGGTTGCCAGCAGCCGCAAAGCCCGGGAGGCTGCGGGCAAGGCCAGGGCAAAGACTGACCACCTTCAACGTGATCAGCTTTCCATCTGGTTCCAGCATGTGCGCCAACTGCCCAATCCGGTTATTTCAGCTTATCTCCAGTGTCTGCTGCTGACGGGAGCGCGTCGTGACGAGCTGGCGCGCCTGAAGTGGGAGGATGTGAACTTTCAATGGCGGGGCATTGCTCTGAACGACAAGGTGGAGGAATCCCGTTCTATTCCACTCACCCCCTATGTGGCTTATCTGTTGAGCCAGCTGCCGCGGCGTAACGAATGGGTCTTCAGTAGCCCCACCAGCCGCTCAGGTAGGCTGATGGAGCCCGCCATAGCGCACCGCCAGGCATGCCGGGCCGCCGGCCTTTCCCTGACTCTTCACGGCTTGCGCCGGTCATTCAAGAGTCTTACCGAGTGGCTGGAGATACCAGTAGGGGTGGTGGCGCAAATCATGGGCCACAAACCCAGCGCCACGGCAGAGAAGCATTACACCATTCGACCCCTGGACCTGTTGCGGATTCACCACGAAACCATCGAGAAGTGGATTCTGGAGCAGGCAGGTATCCAATTTGACCTGAAAGCGGGAATTGGGCGGCTAAGACTGATCCGGCCGGCGGGGGAAGAGAATACGACCAAAGGTGGCTGAACTGAACCTGAGTGTGCCACGGCACATTGCTCTGCGTTTCAGTCCATTCCATGGGTCTTATATCCAGGTAATAGGAAATTGATCTTGATAAAGTTGTATCGCGTATCGTTACGGACTACAATAAGCCATGATTAAGTCATTCCGCCACAAAGGACTTAAAGCCTTCTTTGAGACTGGGAGCACCGCCGGCATACAGCCTGCCCATGCGCCCAGGTTGGCGCGAATGCTCAATCGTCTTAACGAGTCCAAAGAGGCGCAAGGGATGAACCTGCCAGGTTGGCGGTTGCACGCGTTAAAGGGCAAAGACCTGAAAGGCCATTATGCCGTTTCAGTTAGCGGTAATTGGCGACTGACATTCAGGTTCGAAGGCGAGGATGCCGTGCTGGTGAATTATCAGGATTATCACTGAGGTGAACAGTCATGACACGTATGTATAACCCGCCCCACCCGGGGCTGACCCTGAGAGACGATGTGCTTCCCGCCCTGGGCTTGTCCGTGACAGAAGCCGCCGAGCAGCTGGGTGTGTCCCGTGTGACCCTTTCCCGTGTCATCAACGGACATGCGGCTATATCCCCGGAAATGGCCTTGCGTCTGGAGGCATGGTTGGGGGTGGACCGCGGTGGGGATGCCCGCCTGTGGCTGGCGGAACAGTCCGCCTACGATATGTGGCAGGCACAGCAAAGACTCACCGCAAAGCCACTGGACGTTCAGCCGGCGCCGGCTGTTCTGTAACTGAACAGCTTTGCTAGGCCGATGGGCTGAAAGGCGGGTTTCCCCGACCTGGGGGTTATCTGTCAAGGATGCAGCTTAGGAGCTGACATGGATTGGCAACAAATTGGAAGAGATGCGTGGCTAGACCACAACGATTATCAGGTCCTGAAAGCCGACTGTATGGAGGAGATCAACAGCATTCCAGGTTTGATCTTGCCTAAAAATTTTCAAAATCTGGTGGCGAGGGAAGACAGCTACGATCAATACATGATGTCCCTTTCTAGGGATAAAGCCATTGCGTGTAATCTTCTCGGTAGCCCCCCTCGCCTGACCCTTCTAAAACGAGTAACGCCTAGATGGGCTCATAGCACCTACGGTTTGGTGCCCGCTTGGTTGTGCCCTGAGTTTTCAGAGCAATATGTGTTGACTAGGAAGCAAAAAGCAGCCTGTCGCATATTATCGGCACTCACGGAAATTCGACTTGTTGCGTATACCCACGATAAAGATCCTGATAACGACGTTTTTCCTACCCCGACGACTGAACACGTTGAGTATTGGCAAGAAGCAGTAAAAGCGCTCGATTTTTACTACACCTCTCTGAAGGAAAAGAAAATCTCTCCATGGTTCGAACGATTTAATGATGGGCTAAATGCTGCCAAGACGCTTAGGCTGTTGTTCCTAGAGCAGATCGTCGCATCGACCCCTGACAATCCGACAAAGAAGAAAATACCTACTGAACTCAAGAGACTTCGGAAGTGGGCAGAATTTATCGATCTTCCTCTTGGTCGAATCGGGGATCAGACTTTAGCGACTGATTTTGAGAAAAAATTCCCCCCAAAGGCGGACTGGGAACTTGTAGAACCGAATAGGCTTCCAGGATACAGACGGCCTTTGTATGAATTGATCGGAAAATGGAAAGATGCGGGGCACCCACCACCAAGACCCGCGGATATTCTAAAAGAGTGGCGAATACGAAAGCCTCCCGAGATTATGGAAGTGCGCGACAGAGAGTTTCTCTATTACAGTTCTGGTAACGAGCCAGTGAAGTCCTGTGGAATAAAAGCGTTGGGTCAAGCAATAAATAGCCTGATTAAAATGACGAGCTTGGACGAGTAGGACGAATACGGCTGAGTAGGACGAAAAAAGCGACATTCCGGTTTGTGTGGTCATAATCGGTAACCATCTCAACAAAGCCAAAAGGCAAGAGGTGGTAACCGATGCAACTAGCAGCAACCCAATATGAGGCACCCTTCCCGCCTCTGGAATCAATAACCCGTCCTACTGTAGAGACCGCTGCGGCGGCCTATTACCTGAATCGCAAGGAACAAACCCTTCGGGAATGGGCTATGGGGCGACGGGACGTCCCTGTTAAACCAATCCGGATAAATGGCCGCCTGGCATGGCCGGTCGCGGAAATCCGTAAAATCCTGGGGGTGTGACATGGATACACACCTACCAAACGCCCCTGTGGATACTGCAAGAAAAAAAGCTCCAGGTGATGCAGCACCTGGAGCCCTTGAAGCGACTACCCGAGAGCAAGCAAAAGTCTCGGATATCCAAATCCTACCCCGACCCCGTCCGGGAAGCAACATCGAGCAGATACTCAAGCACCTGGCCGATGGTGACGATTTGACCACGCTTGGAAGCGTTCCACCTGTATGGTTGTACGGCATACACAGTGTCGTCAGCTATCTAAAACGGCAATACGGGGTTACCTGCGAACGTCAGATGGTTTCGATCAAGAATCACAGCGGTCGCGTCGCCAATGTTGCACGCTACTGGCTAGAGCCAGGCTCTCCAGGCTGGCAGCTAGCGGTGGCCCTGTTGTCTGGGGGTGACTGATGGCGAGATATCGCAAAGTCGACCCGCGAATCTGGAATGACGCAAAGTTCCGGGAATTGAGTGACAACGGAAAGCTGGTATTTTTCATGCTGCTGACCCACCCGAACATGACCGCCCTCGGAGCAATGCGCGGGACAATCGCCGGATTGGCAGAAGAGATCGGTTGGACCTCGGAAGCCTTCGCGGAAGCCTTTCGGGAAGCGTACGAGAAGGGTATGACAGAGCATGACCCAAAAGCTTGTTTAATTGCACTTCCCAGGTTCATCAAATACAACCAGCCAGAATCACCTAACGTAGTGAAAGCCTGGGTGGGCGCGCGTGATCTATTGCCCGAATGCGAGCTAAAAAACCGCGTAATTTCAAGGGCTGGGGAGTATGCCAAAGATATGAGCAAATCCTTTTCGGAAGCCTTTGCGAAAGCCTTCGTGAAGACTATGCCTTATCAGGAACCGGAGCCTGATCCGGAACCGAAATCTACTACAACAACATCATCAGCGCCGGGGGTGAAAGACGACAACTCTAGCCCGTTTCGTATGACCCTGTCCTGGGAGCCAGTAAAACCCTTGCTGCATGAACGCTGCCGGCAGGCGGGTATCGATCTGGACAACCTGCCCGAGGGGGAGCTGGCGGACGTACTCGGCGAATTCCGAAGTTATTGGGAGGGCCGGTCCGACATGCTGACGGAGCGCCAATGGCAACACAAACTGATGGACCAGATTAAGAAAAAATGCGTGGACTCACGTACCTCTGGAGGAGTTATCCGCCGCAGCGCCAGATCAGGCAAGGCCAGTGCTAACGGTGCCCTGTCTACCCGAGATCAATCCTTGAGTGACTGCCTCAATGACACAAGCTGGGATGACCCGCCCCAGCTGAGCTGATCTTTAACAACCGGCCCGGATGGCCTAATCATGGGTTGCTACAACGGGCCGAAGCCCCTGCGCGTCCAAAAAGGAATTAACAGACGCCAAGCCGCTGAACAGCAGGACGGAGCAAGAGCTCGCGTACCTGAACCCCGATTGGACGAGGCGCTGTAGGCACCCGCTCAATATAAACCAGGGAGTGGGGGTGCGGACATGGACGTCCAGACTCGCCTTACTCCACCACGCGCTTCCTGCTCCCATCCGCACTCCCCCAGCGGGTGTTGATTGGTATAGACTTGCTTGCCGTCAACGTCGTTTTTTGGTTAGAGACTAAAGCTCAGGTTCATCGAGAGAGCCAATAAATTCGTCCGAAAATGGATTGCGTGACCCGTAGTTAAGGAATAGTAAAAATGTCACCAAAGATAACCCTTCAACAACTTGAATCCTTCCTGTGGGAAGCCGCCGACATTCTGCGCGGCAACATGGACGCATCCGAATACAAGGACTACATCTTCGGCATGATGTTCCTGAAACGCCTGTCGGATGCCTTTGAAGAAGCGCAGGAAGGCGTTATCCGGTACTACATCGATAAAGGCAAATCCGAAGACCAGGCGCGCGCATTGGCGGACGATGAAGACGAATACGACAAGACCTTCTATATACCGCCCGTTGCCCGCTGGGCTGCGCTGAAAGATCTGAAGCACGATATCGGCTCTGAACTAAACACCGCCACCGAGGCCATCGAGGAATACAACCCCGTTCTGGAGGGGGTGCTGGTTTCCATCGACTTCAACATCAAGAACAAGCTGTCTGACAAAAAGCTGCGCGACCTGCTCAGCCACTTCAGCCGCTACCGCCTGCGCAACGCAGACTTTGAACGCCCGGACCTGCTGGGTACCGCCTACGAATACCTGATCAAGATGTTCGCCGACAGTGCCGGCAAGAAGGGCGGTGAATTTTATACCCCGTCCGAAGTGGTACAGCTGTTGGTGGCACTGTTAAAGCCCCATGCCGGGATGCGTATCTACGACCCCACCGCCGGTTCTGGCGGTATGCTAGTGCAGACCCGCAACTATCTGGCCACCCACGGTGAGAACCCGTCAAACCTGTCCCTGTTCGGTCAGGAAATGAACCTGAACACCTGGGCCATCTGCAAGATGAACATGTTCCTGCATGGGGTCTACAGCGCGGATATTCGCAAGGGTGACACCCTCGGTGATCCGCAGCATACCCAGGGCGGGGAACTAATGACCTTTGACCGGGTGATTGCCAACCCGCCCTTCAGTCTTAAGAAATGGGGCAAGGAAGAAGCGGACGCCGATGCCTACGGTCGCTTTCCCTACGGCACACCGCCCAAGGACTCCGGTGATCTGGCCTTCGTTCAGCACATGATCGCCAGCCTGAACGCGGAAGGCATGATGGGCGTGGTCATGCCTCACGGCGTACTGTTCCGGGGTTCCAGCGAGAAAACCATTCGCCAGGGCATTCTGAACGACGACCTTTTGGAAGCTGTAGTGGGGTTACCTGCCGCGCTGTTCTACGGTACCGGCATCCCCGCCTGCCTGTTGATCATCAACAAGAACAAACCGGCGGATCGCAAAGGCAAGGTGCTGTTCATCAACAGCGAACTGGAATACGAAGAAGGCAAGAACCAGAATAAGCTCCGCCAGCAGGACATTGAAAAGATCGTCCGGACTTTCAACGACTACGCTGAAATCAAACGCTATTCAAAAGTGGTCACCCTCGCTGAAATCGCGGAAAACGATTACAACCTGAACATCCGACGCTACGCCGACACCAGCCCACCACCGGAAATCTTCGACGTACGCGCTATCCTGCATGGCGGCATCCCGGTTCGGGAAGTGGAGAGCGAGTACATCCGGGAAGAAATTCTGGAAGACTTCGATGTGTCCACGGTGTTTGTGAAGCGGGATGCAGAGCCTTCAGCGCATGGAGAGTACTACGACTTCAAGCCGGAGATCGACAGCAAAGAAGCCATTCGTGAAACCGTGGGTGAAGTGGACGACGCACAGGGAGGTGCTAGTGTCGCGGGAGGCAGGACGCCGGAAGCGACCGCCAAGGTGATTACTCAGCTTGAGCGTTGGTGGGACAAGTACCGAGTTTCGCTAAACGAACTGGATGAGCAGGTGGCTGAAGCTGAGAGCGTTATGAAGGGTTACCTGAAGGAGCTGGGGTATGAGTAACCTCGGTGATGTTCTGCGACAGGTAGTTTGCATCCCCGACAATATTCCAGATGACTGGTCTTTTCATAAGCTCACCAAGGTCTGTAGCCCAAAGCAATGGCGCACAGTGTCATCTTCAGAAATGACTGAAACTGGGTATCCGGTATTTGGCGCTAACGGCTTCGTTGGGTTCTACCCTGAATACAATCATGCGGATGAAGCGATTGCTATAACCTGCCGTGGCAATACATGCGGAACAATCAATCGCATTCCGCCAAAGACTTATATCACGGGCAACTCTATGGCTCTGGACAACGTCCAGAGTAATGTCATATCGCAAAACTATCTGTATTACGCTCTAAAATACCGTGGTGTCGGCGATTCCATTTCGGGAAGTGCCCAACCTCAAATTACAGGGGCGGGACTCAGGGCAATCGAGTTCCCTGCCCCACCACTCCCCGAACAACAAAAAATCGCAGCCATCCTGTCATCCGTCGATGACGTGATCGAAAAAACACGCACACAGATCGACAAGCTGAAAGACCTGAAAACCGGCATGATGCAGGAGTTGTTGACCAAGGGGATTGGGCATACAGAGTTTAAAGATTCGCCGGTGGGACGGATACCAGCAGCTTGGGACACATACAGCGCGAAGGAACTTCTAAGCAGAAAAATACTACTGGGATTGCAGGACGGGAACCACGGCTCACAGTACCCTCGATCATCTGAGTTTGTGAAGCATGGTGTACCGTATATTGCGGCTTCACATATATCTGAGTTTGGTGAAATTGATTTTTCACAATGCCCACACTTAAGCCAAGACCATGCAAACCGGCTTCGAATTCGCCCCGCACAGAGTGGGGATGTAATTCTGACTCATAATGCCACGGTCGGTAGGACGGCTATTATTCCCGATGATAAACATGAGGTGATAGCCAGCACATCCACAACCTATTATCGCACTGATCCAACAAAACTCCTGAATCGGTACCTAGTCACCTATTTCCAGTCAACGGCTTTTGTTTCCCAGCTTCAGGCGATAATGGGACAAACCACTCGAAACCAAGTACCGATAACTGCTCAGCGTGAACTTCAGATTGTGTTACCACCTATGTATGAGCAAGTTGCAATTGCTACAGCAATTGAGTCCGTTACGATTAGGATCAAAATGTTACGGTCAAAGTTTGACCACCTTATGTTGGCAAAAAAAGCCCTTATGCAAGACCTATTAACCGGCAAGGTCAGAGTCAACGTCGATCAAAAGGAGTCAGCGGTTGCCTGACCTGGCACCTGCCCCGATATGTTTCAGGATGAAGTCGAAAAAGTCGAACTGCCCGCCATCGAGCAATTGACCCGCCTTGGTTGGACCTACGTGTCCGGCGCAAACCTTGCGCCGATTCTACCAGTGGATGGCGCACCAGTTGGCGAAAGGAGCTATTACAGGGACGTGGTGCTGTCCAAACACTTGGAAGCTACCGTGGTCCGGCTGAACCCGTGGATAAGTGACGAAAACCTGCGCAAAGTGGTCCAGCAATTCACTCGCCCCACCGTGCGGGCCTGATAGAGTAAAATCAGTCCGCCCCAAGTTGACAAAATCAGTATTCAAACTAAACTCGTCAACCAATAGTTGTCAACGTTAAGGATGATAGCCATGTTGCATGATCGGTTGCGTCGTGCACGAGTCCTGAAAAATATGTCCCTGCAGCAGGTCGCTGACCAGATGGGAGACATCACCAAGCAGGCTCTGTCGAAATATGAGCAGGGTAAGGATGCGCCCAACTCAACTCGCTTGATTCAGCTGGCGGATGTGCTGGGCGTGAATCCTGAATATTTCTTCCGCTCGGATTCCGTAGAGCTGGGCGAGGTGGATTTTCGAAAGCATTCGGCGTTCGGTAAGAAGCTGCAGGAAGCGGTTAAAGAACAGGTTCGAGAGCACCTGGAGCGCTACCTGGCCGCCGAACGTCTGTTTGATAACGAAAATGATGACAATGGTTTCGCCCAGTGGCGGGAGCATTTTCGGGTGTCGAACACCGACGAGATCGAAAAGGCGGCCGAAGACTTGCGGAAAGCATGGCACCTGGGGACCAACCCTATTGCCAACCTTACCGAGACCCTGGAAGAGAATGATATCAAGGTTGTAGGTCTTGAGGCCCATGAGAAGTTCGATGGCTTGTGTGCCGTGGTCAATGACGGGGCAGATGCCGTCATCGTCAGTAACATTTCTCGCCCGGGAGAACGGCAACGGTTCAATCTGGCCCACGAGCTTGGTCATCTGGTGATGGACATTCCCGATGACATTCATGGCACCCGGGAAGAAGAAAACTGGTGCCACCGTTTTGCCGGTGCGTTTCTGTTTCCTGCAAGCCAGGTTCGGGCGACTTTTGGCAACCACCGGAGCCGGGTACTGCTCAAGGAATTCCTGCTGGCGAAAGAAGAATGGGGTATTTCCATTCAGGCTTTGCTGCGGCGCCTCTATGATCTGGATATCGTTCAACAGGGGTTCTATCAGAGTACTTTCCGCTTCTGGTCGTCCCGTGGTTATCGAAAGAACGAGCCGGAATCTCTGGATTCGGAAAATTCCTATCGTCTGCGCCAACTCGTTTACCGGGCGCTGGCTGAGGGGCTTGTAACCCCTTCGAGAGCAGCAGAATTATTGGGTGTCGGTCTTGGAGAGATCGAGGATGTCATGGCTAACGGACAAGCAGGTGACGGCGCCGATGCCCACGACGATTCTCGTTTCTGATACCAACATCTGGATCGACCTACACCACAGTAACCTGCTGGAAAAAGTCTTTCAGTTGCCACACCAGTTCGTCACCACGGATTTCGTGTGGCGGGAGCTTCGGAAACCGCCCGGGGCGCAACTGGAGGATCTGGGGCTCACCATTGAAGCAATCAGCGGTGATGAAACCCTCGAATTGTTTGGCTTAAAGCAGACGCTAAACAACTCCTCTCTGGCAGATGTTTCCTGTTACTTCGTCGCCCGGGAACGGGGCTGGACCTTGCTGACTAATGATGGTGCTCTCAGGAAATCCGGCCGACGTGCCTCGTTGGATGTTCGTGGCGTGCTGTGGATACTGGATGAACTGGAACATCACCAGGTTCTATCCCCCGCAGATCTGTTCACGGCATTAACGGCAATGCTCGAAGCCGGGGCCCGACTGCCGGAGCGCGAGTGTAACCGACGTCTGGACAGATGGCGCGTCGGCTGATATCCAAATTTCCCTTTCAAGCTGCTAATCTAGGCTAATACCAATTAGTTGCCTCAAGCAGCAGGCACATGCTTACCAGGGAGCGCTCCTTGTTTCAGGACGAAGTCGAAAAAGTCGAACTGCCCGCCATCGAGCAACTGACCCGCCTTGGCTGGACCTACGTGCCAGGTGCAGACCTCGCGCCGGTTCTGCCAGTGGATGGCGCTCCATTAGGCGAACGTGGCTACTACCGGGACGTGGTGCTATCCAAACGCCTGGAAGCTGCCATTGTCCGGCTGAATCCATGGATCAGTGACGAAAACCTGCGCAAAGTCATTCGCGAGTTCACCCACCCCAATCACGCCGGTTTGATGGAATACAACCAGTCCATTTATGACCTGCTGGTGAACTACCTGTCAGTGGAACAGGACCTGGGTGCCGGTCGCAAGGGACAGACGGTCAAGGTCATCGACTTCGATAACCCTGGGAAAAACGAATTCCTCTGTACCAACCAGTTCAAAGTTGAAGGCATCAACCAGAACATCATCCCTGATATTGTCTGCTTCGTGAACGGCTTGCCGCTGGCCGTGATTGAGTGCAAATCGCCGTATGTTGCCGACGCAGTTGCTGAAGGCATTAACCAGCTGCGCCGCTACGCCAACCTGCGCTCACCGGAAGACGACGAAGGCGCCCAGAAGCTGTTCTGGTACAACCAGCTGATGGTATCCACCTGCCGGGATCAGGCAAAGGTGGGGACTATCAGTTCCAGTGCTCAGCATTACGGGGACTGGAAGGATGCTTACCCGTTTACGGATGCGGATATTCAGGCGATGGTTCAGCAGCCCGCGCCTGATGCCAGCGGGGCCGCTTCCGTCAGCAACAAAATTGGTGATGTGCCCTCACCGGAATATCTGTTGGCTGCGAAACAGATTTCAGGGGGTGCTGGGGGTGTCTCCGGTGAAGTCACCCCGCAACAACGGTTGCTTGCCGGTATGTTCACCCCCGCCAGCTTCCTTGACCTGATTCAGAACTTTATCCTGTTTGAGCCAGTGGATGGTCGCCTGATCAAAAAGGTAGCGCGGTATCAACAGCACCGGGCCGTGAACAAGGTCATTGAACGCCTCAAGAACGGTGCTACGAGGAAAGACAAATCCGGGGTAGTCTGGCATACCCAGGGTTCCGGAAAATCTCTGACGATGGTCATGCTGGCGGTAAAGATGCGCCGCGACCCGGAGCTGAAGCAGTACAAGCTGGTGTTCGTGACCGACCGCACCCAGCTGGACGGTCAGCTATCGAAAACCTTCCGGGATGCCCAGAATGAAACGGTCTACAACGCCGGATCAGTGGCTGAGCTTAAGGCATTGCTGTCCAGGGATTCGTCCGACATCGTGACCGCCATGGTGCAGAAGTTTCAGGAGGCGGAGCAGGAGGGCGATTTCTCGGACCTGAACCCCAGCGACAAGATCATAGTCCTTGCGGACGAAGCCCACCGCACCCAGTTTGGCGGGCTGGCGATGACCATCAATGCCGCTTTGCCCAACGCCCCGAAGATTGGCTTTACCGGCACTCCACTGCTGAAATCCCAGAAAATGGATCAGGCATTTGGTGGTTATATCGACCAGTACAAGATTAATGAAGCTGTAGAAGACGGGGCGACGGTACGTATTATCTACGAAGGGCGCCAGGTGCAGACAGATGTTGTCGGTGACTCCCTGGATGCCCTCTTTGAAGAATACTTCAAAGACAAAAGCGACGACGAAAAACGGGAAATCAAAAAGAAATACGGGGTAGAACGCGCCGTGCGTGAAGCCCCCGCCCGGATTCGCTGGGTGTGTATCGACCTGCTCAAGCATTATCGGGAAAAGATTCAGCCCAACGGCTTCAAAGCAATGATTGTGGTGGGCAGCCGCCATGCGGCCACCGTTTTTAAAAAGACCCTGGACGAACTGGAAGCACCCCCTTCCGAGGTGATTATTTCCGGCACTCACAACGATCCGGCCTATTTGACCCGGTACACGGACAGTGCTCACCAGAAGCAGGCAATAAATAACTTCATCAAGCCCATGGATGAAGACCCCACCAGCTTCCTGATTGTCAAGGATATGCTGCTGACCGGTTTTGATGCCCCCATTGCCCAGGTGATGTACATCGACCGGAGCCTGAAGGACCACACCCTGATGCAGGCAATTGCACGGGTGAACCGAACCTACAAGGGCAAAGCCTGTGGCTACGTGGTGGACTACTACGGGTTGTCGGACTATCTGACAGACGCTCTCAGCCGGTTCAGCAGTGAAGACGTGGAAGGGACCTATCACACCCTGAAGGATGAAATACCCCGTCTGAAGGCGGCTCATACCCGTGTGGCCGCCATTTTTTCCAGCATGAAAGGCACAGACGTAGACGACTATGTTCTTCACCTAAAAGATGAGGAGACCCGCCAGCAGTTTGAAATGGCGTTCAAGAAGTTCGCCAAGCAGATGGATGTGATCCTGCCTGATACCGCCGCCAGGCCGTTTATTCCAGACCTGAAGCTGTGGGGCAAGGTGCAGAACGCTGCCCGTAATCGCTACCGGGACCCCGGGCTGAACATCAACGATGCCGGGGCAAAGGTCCGCCAGCTGGTGGATGAACACATCATCAGCACGGGGGTAGACCCGAAGATTCCGCCCGTGGACCTGATGGCAGCAAACTTCAAGGAGACGGTGGAGCAGGTCAAATCCCCCGAATCCCGCGCCTCCGAAATCGAGAGCGCCATCAAGCACCACATTACCGTGAATCTGGATGAAGACCCGGAATACTACAAATCCCTGAGCCTTCGCCTGCGGGACATTATCGAAAAGACGGCGGGCAAGTGGGACCAGCAGCTGGAACTGCTGCTTCAGATGGTCGATAGCATGGAATCCGAACACAAGCAGGCTGCGGATGATCTGGGGCTGAGTGAAACCGAGTTCGCTTTCTACAACATTCTGATGGCGGAGGTGACCAGCCATGCCGGTGAGGATGCAGTCAGCGAAGCGGTGCACGACGAAATCAAGGCAACCAGTCAGGATCTGGTGGCCATGTTCGATGAAGCAACCCAGATTGTGGACTTCTTCAGCAAGCCGGACGAAGTGAAGCGGATGAAGAAGGAGATCAAGCGGGCGGTTCTTGACTGCTCCTTCGGTGCAAAAGCCCTGGTTAACGTGGTTCAGGACCGATTCATGGAACTGGCGAAGAACAAGTTCAAATGATGGCAGCAGCACAGAAACCCCTTTCAAGGCAACCGCAGCCACCGAAACCCGAGTACCGGGACGGACACGGCTTTATCGCCGAGATCATCCGCACCAACCGCCGAAAGTCCGCGGATATTCGGGTGGAAGACGGTGCCGTATCTGTGGTCGTACCAGTAAACACCCCTGCCGAAAAGATCGACCAGTTGCTGGCAGCTAAACGCCGCTGGATTAAAGAAAAGATTACCCTGCACCGGGAAATGACACCCGCCAGCAGCAAACGCTATGTGTCTGGCGAAGCCTTCAGTTATCTGGGGCGCAACTACCGGTTGAAGGTGGAAACGGGCAATTTTTCGCCTGTGAAGCTGCTAAACGGCCGTTTGGTGGTAACCGTGCCCAGAGGCACCGAGCAGCCTCACATGGTCCGTAATGCCCTTGTACGCTGGTACAAGCGACAGGCTGAACAGAAGCTGACCGACAAAGTGGAACGCTTCGCGCCCATGGTCGGGGTAGAGCCTGCCGGGGTGGGAATCCGCACCTTCAAATCCCGTTGGGGTAGCTGTACCGCCAGGGGCAAGCTGGAATTCAACTGGCAGATCATGATGGCGCCCAACCGTATGGTGGATTACGTGGTGATTCACGAACTTTGCCACCTGATACGTCATGATCATTCTCCGGAATTCTGGAGAGCGGTGGGACGAGTGATGCCAGACTATGCCGAATGTAAAGAATGGCTGAAAAAGAATAGCGGCAAGCTGACTATGTAGCTTCTGGAGAATTCTTTCGGGTCCTTCCTGGTTGATCAGGGCGGCCGCGGGGGCCGGGGAGCGCGGCAAAAAACAATTTTTTCTGAACACATGGCTGCGCAGCAGGTAAAATCGCGAAACACTATAAAAATAGGGGTCAAACCCGCCTTTTTTGGTGTTTTACCTGTTCAAAATTTTGGTTAGTGATCACTAACATGCGATGGTTTTGGCAACCTCCCGTCTGGTTGTGTTTGGGTCGACTGACTTTGGGTCCCGGCCATGATTCCGTTCCCTTGCCCTTCCCAGTTGTGGGGTAGGCTAGAGTACGTTCAGGGTCCTTTCTGGCCTTATTTGTATCCCGCGGGGGGCGGGGAGCCCGGCGAAAGAGAAATTTTTGAGGGGGTAGGGCGCTCCACAACAGTTTTTCTGATAATCGTAAAAATAGCTATAAAAATAGGTTAGAACCGCTGCGGGAAGGCTGGCCGCGTTGTACATTTTCGGCCTTTCCAATGTACAACGCCTTCAGCCCGGCCCCGTTTCTGGCCGACATCCTTTCGCCTCAACCCCAGGGCCTCTGTCGTCTGAAATAGCATGGGGGTGTGACTGGTCGGCGCATACCAAAGGCACCAAGTGTGGACTCTCTGAGCGTCGAGAGTACCCTTTTCGGATAGGTTATAAATGCGGCCCCGTGGCTACACTGTGGCTACATGAAAGAGAAAGGGAGATTTTGTTCGAGGGAGATTGTTACGTAAGTCTTTGATTTGTATGGTGCCCAGAGGCGGAATCGAACCACCGACACGGGGATTTTCAATCCCCTGCTCTACCGACTGAGCTATCTGGGCGCATTGGCATCCCCTTACGGGGCTCGCCGGACTGCGAGAGGCGCGTATTAAACCGTTTCGTCGCCTGAGCGTCAAGGGTTCGTGGGGAAAAAACGGGCGTCTTGCCTGGATTATTCCGATGGCGGGACGTAGCCCTCGGCCTGGTCATATTCGTCACCGGAGAGGAACCGATCCCGCTGTTCATTCAGGTAGGTGCGTGCGGTCAGGTCCATCATATTCAGGCGCTTCTCGTTGATGAGCATGGTCTGGTGGTCAAGCCAGGCCTGCCAGGCCTTTTGGGAGATATGGTTAAAAATATCCTCCCCCTTGGGACCGGGGAACGGGGGCTGATCCAAACCGGGAAGTTCCTCTTTGTATTTGCGACACATAACGGTTCGTGGCATGGGAGTTGTCTCCGGAAAGAGGGTGGCTGGGCCGGTAGGATAAAAGCTGTGCGATGGCCTAGCAAGTGCGATCAATCGAGCCCGCTGAGCTCGTCGATGAGCGCCTTTATGGGGGCGGGCAGGCCGAGCTTCACGGGCACCGATGGTTTTATCCAGTTAACGTTTTGCTCTGCGACCCGGGTTTTTCGTGCAACCCGGACATGGACAGGGGTGTAGTCGAGGTGAAAATGGCTGAAGGTGTGCCGTCGCTCGGGGGCATCTTGGCGGCTGACCGGTTTGATGCCGTACCGCTCGTATATCTGCTCAAGCTCTTTTTCATTTTCGGCCTGGGGAAAGCACCAAAGGCCGCCCCATATCCCGGAGGGCGGACGCTGTTCAAGCAGCAGGCGTCCCTTGTCGTCGAGGAAGATCAACAACAGGGCGCGCTTGACGGGCAGCGCCTTCCTGGGCTTTTTGCCAGGATAATCCTGGGGGGTTCCCTGATGGAAGGCGATACAGTCTGTCTGTACGGGGCATTCTATACAGCGGGGGCGGGTTCGAGTGCAGAGCGTGGCACCGAGATCCATGATCGCCTGGGTATAGTGATTTACCCGGTTGTCGGGGGTGAGTTGGTCGGCCAGCTGCCAGAGCTGGTCGGCCACTCTGGACTGGCCGGGCCAGCCTTCGATGGCACGATGGCGGGCCAATACCCGTTTGACGTTGCCATCGAGAATAGCCGCCCGCTGGCCGAGGGCTATGC
Source organism: Porticoccaceae bacterium (assembly GCA_002702725.1). Classification (GTDB taxonomy): domain Bacteria; phylum Pseudomonadota; class Gammaproteobacteria; order Pseudomonadales; family Porticoccaceae; genus NAT127. Next base: position 2,108 of record PABE01000062.1, on the reverse strand, counting down.
TGGCGATGGCCCCGGCGGTCGAGCGTCCGATACCGGGCAGTGTACACAGCTCCTCTACGGAACACGGGAACTCGCCACCATACTCTTCCATCACTTTTTTCGCCGCCTTGTGGAGATTGCGCGCCCGGGCGTAATAGCCAAGCCCGGTCCACAGGTGCAAGACTTCGTCGAGGGGTGCGGCAGCCAGTTTTGCCACGGTCGGGAATGCGGCGGTAAAGCGTGCAAAATAGGGGATAACGGTGGATACCTGGGTTTGCTGGAGCATGATTTCCGAGAGCCAAACCCGGTAGGGGGTCGTGTCCTGCTGCCAGGGAAGGTCCTTGCGGCCGTATTGATCAAACCAGTTGAGCAGCCGGTCCGAGAACGGAGTCAGTTCCTTATCCGGGAAGGGCTTGCCGCCCCATAACGCTCCGGATTGCATTTTATTCATGCTGTACCTCGACGCATTGCCCTAGCGGTTAAACAGACCCTTCAGGAGCCCTTTTACCGCTTCGGCTTTTTCGCCGTCTTTGTCGTCGATAAGCTTGTCCAGTACCTCGTCCTGAAGCACTCCTTTGAGGAAGTCGGGGTCCGGCTGGCAACTTTTGGCACCGGCGGTGGCGAAGCTGTCCTTGCAGCGGAGTGGAATATCCTTGTCTCGTACCCGCTTGCTTTTGACGATGCAACCGCTGTCACTGGTGCGATCGCCCTCAAGGCGGGTAATTGCCATGATATCGAACGTTTGATCCAGCAAGTCGATATTGCCATTGCCGCGCAGCTTCAGGTTGCCGATACCGGTGTTGTACTGTTGCAGTCGTACAACGCCGTTTTCCATAGTGAAGTCGCTTGTCAGCGGGTTCAGTGTTGTCCCCGCGGGCCAGTTTTCCCGGCGGGTAGTGTCTTTTTCCACTAACGCTGCAACATCACAGTAGCTTTTTTCCAGGTTAATGGTGCGAATGCCGGGGTTCTCAATGTTCAGGTTGCCGCCGCCGGCCAGATTGCGAAGCAGTGCCTCTTCCGTAAGCCCCCGGGTTTGGCCGGATAGGCTGAATGACAGTGAGCCCGTGACATCGGGGTCTTTACCCAGCTGGGTCAAAGCCTCCGCAAGCGCCAGGTTGCTGGCCCTGGCGTCGAATGTGACAACAGGGGTCGAGCGCTGGTGACGCAACACGCCTGTGACGGTCAACTTGCCGTCGAACAGGCCGGTGCTAAGGTCCTTAATCGTTAGTTGGTTATTACGTGCGTGCACCGAGAGGTTCGGTTCGTTCAGGATCAAATCCCGGCTGGTGAGGCTTTCCAGGCGGATATTGACGGAGCCTTCTCCCCCTTCAAGCAGAGCGATCGGAGCGAGTAGCGGCGCCAGTAGATTGACGTCGCCACCGGACTCTGCGGTTTGCTCTGCTGTGGTTGCCGGTGCTGATGCCATTTCGGGCAGGAGGGTATCCATATTGATGGCATTGCCCGTCAGGGACAGGTCTAGCCGACGGGGTTCGCTGGCGAAGGAAACGCCACCTTCAAATTCGGCTTCGCCAATGGACAGCGACAGCGTCGTGGTTTTGCCGCTGAGGGCGTTCAGGTCGATATTACCGCTGAGATTCACGACGATGGGCTGAGGCAAGGGGCCGGTAATGGTCAGCGTCTGGTCCATCAAGACCAGCTGCTGGCTTTCCCTGGTGATTCCAAGCTGGCCCTTGAGGTCGATGTCGACAGGATCACCGGAGCCGGCCACCACCCTGACAGCACCGGTGATGGGGAACAATTCCCCGTCGAGATTGACGTCGCTAGTGGCGAGCTCGAAGTTCTCGAGGGTGGTTTTTTCACCGTCACTGACCAGCTGTAACCGGCCATTGGTGAGTGAAACGGTGCTGACTGCCAACGCAAAACGGCCGTCTTCGGATATAACCGGTTCACTGCCGGTGGCCGGCACCGCGGCGGCGGATGCTATCTGTTCTGCCTGGGCACGTTCCGTCAGCGTGAGGTTGATGCCGTCAATTTCCAATGCGTCTACGCTGATTCGCTGCCGCAACAGATCCATCCAGTTGAGAACCAGTCTGGCATTGGCGAGATTTGAAGTGCCGATACCAAGCTGTGCGCTTTCAAACTGTGTCTCGCCCACGTCAATGGCCAGG
>PABE01000061.1 GCA_002702725.1 Porticoccaceae bacterium | reverse complement strand
GGCGGCCTGTCCTCTCGACTGGCGCTCGGCTTTGTGGATTGGTGTGGCGCAGGCACTGGCCCTTATCCCCGGCACCTCTCGCTCCGGGATTACCATTACGGCGGCGTTAGCCCTGGGCTACGACAGGGTCAGTGCGGCGCGTTTTTCTTTTTTGCTCTCGATACCGGTCATCACCCTAAGCGGCGCCTACAAGGGCATCGAATTGCTGGGGCTTGAACAGGTGCCGTGGGGTGACATAGCCATCGGCGCGATCATTTCCGGGATTACGGCATATCTTTGTATTCATAGCTTTTTGCTGTTCGTGAATCGTATCGGGATGATGCCTTTTGTCTGGTATCGCCTCGGTCTTGGGGTTGTGCTGTTGACGTTCATCCCGAGTTGAATGAACTGAATCCTGGCGGATAGCCATGGGCGCCGCTTTGTCAGATATCTTATAATCCCGTGTTTGTATCTATGACAGAGAGTCTGCAATGAGTGCGTCTAACCCCGCTGGTGATGATACGCAAAGTGCCCGGCAGAATTTTAATCGGCGGCTACTGGATTTTCTTGGTGCCTCCCCGACGCCTTTTCATGCGGTTGCCAATATGGCGTCGCGTCTGCAGGAGGCGGGATTTACCCGCCTGGTCGAGCAGGATCTCTGGCAACTTGAGCGCGGCCAGGGGTATTTCACTGTGCGCAATGGAAGTTCTCTTATTGCCTGGGTTCAGGGGGCCAGCCCCTTGCAAGAAAATGGCTTGCGTATGGTGGGGTCCCATACGGATAGCCCCTGTTTGATGGTCAAGCCCCAGCCGGAACTCATAACCAAAGGCTATTTTCGCCTCGGTGTCGAAGTCTATGGCGGTGCCCTGTTAAACCCCTGGTATGATCGGGATCTTTCCCTTGCCGGACGTATCGTCTACAGGAACAGTAACGGCCAGTTAACACAACGGCTGGTGGATTTTCGTTCACCTGTGGCGGTCATCCCGAGTCTTGCCATTCACCTTGACCGTCAAGCCAATGAAGGGCGTACCATTAATGCCCAGACCGATATCCCCCCGGTGCTGTTTCAATGCGGTGATGGCCGCAGTGAGGATTTTCGGACACTGCTGGCCTCCCGGTTCCTCGACACGGAAACGGACGCTAAGGTGCTGGATTACGAACTGTATTTCTATGACACCCAGCCTCCGGCAATGATAGGGCTGTTCGAGGATTTTATTGCCTCGGCACGGCTCGATAATCTGCTCAGCTGCTTTGTCGGGCTGGAGAGCCTGCTCGCTGCGGATGGCAACGAAACGGCGATGCTGATCTGTAATGATCACGAGGAAGTGGGCAGTGCCTCTGCCTGCGGAGCGCAAGGACCGATGCTCGCTTCCGTGCTCGAACGCCTCATCCCGGACGATCAGGAGCGGGTTCGGGTAATCGGACGGTCGTTGCTGGTTTCGGCCGATAATGCTCACGGCGTGCATCCCAACTATGTTTCCAGGCATGATGAGAACCACGGCCCGCTGCTCAACCAGGGCCCGGCGATCAAAATCAATGCCCGCCAGCGCTATGCAACAAGCAGCGTCACCGCCGCGCTCTTTCGCAATTTTGCCCATGAACTTGATGTGCCGGTGCAGAGTTTTGTCGCGCGCACCGATATGGGCTGCGGCAGCACCATAGGCCCCATTACGGCGACAGAAATCGGTGTGCCTACCCTGGACGTTGGTGTGCCGACCTTTGCCATGCATTCGGTGCGCGAGTTGGCTGGTGTTGCGGACGCGCACTATCTGCACCGGATCCTCGGTTATTTTTATAACCACTCCGGCAGCCTACAGGTCTCGGAAGCTGATATTTAGAATCGATGCCGATAAGATAGCCCGGACTTTCCGGGCATCGCAGCTTCTCCCATACGCGGTAGTTTACAGGGTCAGCAATGAATTCAACGCAGCAAACAGAAACCTATCTCACCGGTATCACCACAACAGGAACGCCCCATCTGGGGAACTATGTCGGTGCCATTCGTCCCGCTATCCGCAGCAGTCAGGAAGCGGATCACAAGGCGTACTACTTTCTCGCTGACTTGCACGCGTTAATCAAGTGTCAGGATCCGCAGTTGGTCCACCAGTCGACCCGCGAAATTGCCGCTACCTGGCTCGCCCTGGGGCTGAACACCGACAACGTGGTGTTTTACAGGCAGTCGGATATTCCGGAAATTCCCCAATTGGCCTGGTTTCTCAGTTGCGTGGCGGCAAAGGGTCTGCTCAATCGCGCACACGCCTATAAGGATGGTGTGCAGAGAAATCTCGACGAAGGCCAGGACCCGGACTACGGCATCACCATGGGATTGTTCAGTTACCCTGTGCTGATGGCGGCGGATATTCTCATGTTCAATGCCACACGGGTGCCGGTCGGGCGCGATCAGATCCAGCATCTCGAAATGGCGAGGGATATGGCCCAGCGTTTCAATTATCTGTTCGGTGAACATTTTGTGCTGCCGGAAGCCGTTGTCGATGACAACGTAGCCGTGCTACAGGGGCTGGACGGGCGAAAGATGAGTAAGAGTTATGGCAATACCATACCCCTGTTCCTAGAGGAAAAGCCGCTGAGGAAATCCATCAACAAGATCAAGACCAACTTACTTGAGCCCGGTGAACCCAAGGACCCGGATACCTCCACGGTCTTCCAGATCTGGCAGGCCTTTGCGAGCGCTGAACAGACCGCTGATATGCGTCGGGAGTTTGAAAATGGCATCGCTTGGGGCGAGGCGAAAAAGCGATTGTTCGAATTGGTAAATGATGAATTGATGGAGGCTCGACAGCGCTACAATGAGCTGCTGGCCACGCCGGATTACATCGAGGAGGTGTTGAAATCGGGTGCCGAACGCGCCCGGGAGTACAGCGCGCCGTTCTTTGATCAACTGAAAAAGGCAGTTGGTATCGCCCCTCTTGCCTGAGCTGGTTCCGGTGCCCCCTAGCCCGGAACGTTAGCCTGGCAAAAGTCCCCCGAGTGAATGCGCTCCATGGTCAACGGGCGACGGTTGTAGGTATATACCCAGGCTGGCACCAGACCCAATCGGGCCCCGCGCACCGTCATCCTGACTCGCAGGTATTCCGACAACGCAGGGGCGCCCGGTTTGTAGTCCTCATATTCGTCCAGTAGCGCCAGAAGGCGGCTGGATTGCTCGAGCTGATACAATTCGCCCTTGACCCGCTCATCGGGACTCAACGCTGGCACCAACCCCGGGTAACTACCGAGATTGAACAGGCGTCCAGCGCATTCGCCGTCGTCTATGAATCGGGCATGATGGGCCAACAGCCGGTGCATTGGGTGGGGTTTGTCGCCATCCAGGCGATAACTTCTCCGCAGGGTGCCGTAGACGAACAACAGTTCAGTGCTCATGGATTTCCTCCCGCCTTGGCAGGCGGCCATGTAGGTGTCAGGGAACGGCATTTCACCGTTATCCTTTACCAAGCAATCAACTTGCCAGATTCTTCAGTACGTTCAATGTTCCGGCGCAGAGCTGTTGGAGGTCCTGGTCGTTGATCACGTAGGGCGGCATCAGGTAAACCAGGCGACCAAACGGTCGGACCCAGACACCGTTCTCAACGAAAGCGGGGGTAATCGTTTGCATATCGACCGGCTCCTGCCGCTCAATCACGCCAATAGCACCAAGCACCCGGACATCCACAGTGCCCGGCAGCGACCGCGCTTCTTCAAGACCTTGCCGTAATCCAGTCTCAATGCGCTCGATATCACCCTGCCAGTCGCTTTCCAGAAGCAGGTCAATATTTGTATTGGCGACAGCGCAGGCAAGGGGATTGCCCATGAAGGTCGGTCCGTGCATAAAAACACCGGCTTCGCCACGGGAAATGCCTTCCGCTATCTCGTCGGTGCAAAGGGTGGCGGCCAGGGTCATGTACCCGGCTGTGAGCGTCTTGCCCAGACACATGATATCCGGGCTGATACCCGCCCATTCGCAGGCAAAGAGTTTCCCTGTGCGACCGAAACCGGTAGCAATTTCATCCGCTATGAGTAGAACACCGTGGTCATCACACAGCTTACGGACCTGCTTCAGATAATCCGGGGAGTAAAAACGCATGCCGCCGGTTCCCTGCACAATGGGCTCCAGTATCACAGCGGCCAGTTCCCCGTGATGACTATTCAGCAGTGACCGTATATCCGACAGGTGCTCGGGTCTACAGGCCTCGTCAAACCGGCACTGGGGGGATTCGGCAAACAGTTGGTCCATGAGGACACCATTGAACAAATGGTGCATACCGGTGACAGGATCACATACCGACATGGCGCCGAAAGTGTCGCCGTGGTAGCCATTGCGCAGGGCAAGGAAGCGCTTTTTGTCGGGCTTGCCGACGGATTGCCAGTACTGGATTGCCATTTTCATGGCGACTTCGACGCTGACCGATCCCGAGTCGGCGAGGAATACCCTTTGCAACGGGGCAGGTGTAAGATTGACCAGTTTCTCGCACAGTGCCGCCGCCGGTTGATGGGTCAGGCCGCCGAACATGACATGGGCAACGTCATCCGCCTGATGGATCAGTGCTGCGTTGAGGCGGGGGTGGTTGTAACCGTGTATCACCGACCACCAGGACGACATGCCGTCGATCAGGGTTCTGCCGTCGCTCAGGGTGAGCCTGACCCCATGGGCGGACACCACCTGGTAATGGTCGGGCGTATTCAGGGCTGAGCTGTAGGGGTGCCAAATATGGCGCCGGTCAATCTCGGCAATATGGTCAGGTGTCATGTAAAATCCTGGCATTGAATTGGGGCTGGCAATGGATCATTGTACGGGTCCAGGGCGTATCAATAAATCACGGTTTTCCGCTGGAGGCTACATTGGCCAATCAGGTCGCAGCACTACCTAGTCGAGTCGCAGTGATGTTCATCGTGTGCGCAATTTTTCTGGGGATCGCCAGTCCGGGCTGGTCTTTTTTCGGGGCCGGCAAGGCCAACGTAGGTCCCGATTTCTGGAATCAGAGTGACGAAGATAATCGCCGAACCGTTGACCATAGCCGCTGGGATAGACTGCTCCAGACCTATGTGGTCGCTACTGCGGACTCAGCGGTGCGGCAGTTTCGATATACCGAGGTAACCCCGGAAGATACCACCAGGCTCGATGGCTATATTGCCGATATGCAAAAGCTCGACCCCAGGGGTTACAGTCGACAGGAACAGCTGGCGTTTTGGTTGAATCTCTATAACGCCGTGTCGGTTCGGGCGGTCCTCACGCACCTGGCTGGCCGGGGCGTCAGTGCGGTTCTGCCCGAGGATTTCCGTACCCGTGCGCGGGTAAAAGTGGCAGGGCAGTCGCTGTCACTCGCCGCCATTGAGGACACCATTTTGCGACCGGTATGGCAGGATCATCGCATACATTTCGGGCTCAATTGCGCCACCATGGACTGCCCCAACATGGACTCCCGGGCCTATACCGCAGCGACTGTCCGCGAACAGCTGAAAACGTCGGGCATACAGTTCATCAACGCTGATCGGGGTGTCCGCTATGCTGACGGCAAGCTGACAGTCTCGCGGCTATTCAATATCTATCGCAACGATTTTGCCGAGGATCAACAGATGCTGATGAAAGTCTTCGCCCATTATGCGCGGGATATGAAAGCGCTCTACCTGCTCGGCTACACAGGGGAGATTTTCTATTCACAGGATCTACGCCTGAATAATCCCTAGGCCCCGATAACAGCGCCACTCAGGGGTGGCGCCGGGCGTTTTCATGTCATGGGTAAAACCGTACAATACCGGCCCCTCAAATCAACGCGTTCCCGCCATGCAAGAGCTCACCCGTAAACAGCGACTGGAGTTCAACAAACTGCAAAAACGCCTGCGCCGCGATGTGGGTAAGGCCATTGCGGATTACCGCATGATCGACGACGGCGACAAGGTGATGGTGTGCCTTTCCGGGGGCAAGGATTCCTACGGCATGCTGGACATCCTTTTGAATTTGCAAAAGACCGCACCGATCACGTTTGAGCTGGTTGCCGTCAATCTCGATCAGAAGCAGCCGGGGTTTCCCGAGGACGTGTTGCCCCGGTATCTCACCGAACAGGGGGTGCCGTTCCACATTCTGGAGAAAGACACCTACAGTATCGTTACCGAGCATATTCCGGAGGACAAGACCTATTGCGGGCTCTGTTCCCGCTTGCGGCGGGGAACCCTGTACGGATTTGCGGAGGAAATCGGCGCCACCAAGATCGCCCTGGGGCACCATCGCGACGATATTATCGAAACCCTGTTCCTTAATTTGTTTTACGGTGGCAACTTGAAGGCGATGCCGCCCAAATTGCTCAGCGACGACCAACGCAACATCGTGATTCGGCCCCTGGCCTATTGCCGGGAGCAGGATCTGGAAGACTACGCCGCGTACCGGGAATTTCCGATTATTCCCTGTAACCTGTGTGGCTCTCAGGATAATTTACAGCGGCAGGTGATCAAGGAAATGCTTCGGGGCTGGGAACGGAAACACCCGGGCCGGATCGAGAGTATTTTCCGCGCCATCCGCAATGTCTCACCCTCTCAGCTGGCGGATACCGGGCTATTCGATTTTGCCAATCTGACGCTAAACCGCGAGGCCGACGAGGGTCTGGCTATCAACGTGGTCAATCTGAAGTAACCCTGTGGCTTGGCGGCCACGCGGTCAGGCGGCGATGAAGCCGTGGCCCTGGCTGTCCAGTTGGCCCAGTTCCCGATAGTTTTTGACAAAGGTTTCAACGCAGCCGGCGGGTTTGGCGTGGAAGACATCGCGCCACAGTATCGCCATGGCCTGAATGTCGTCCTCCGCCGGGATCTTCGCCCCGGACATGCGATAAATACACCAGGCAATTGCAGTGGCGTATTTCAGGTTGCTCAGCAGTTCCCCGTTCGGGTCATCGAGGAAGGCGTGCTGGCCGGCAAGACCCCTGACGCAACTGGCCATGTCGGGTTGATGAACCAGATAATGGTCCCACACGGCGCGATGTCGCCCCGGGGATATGTGGTAGATACCAAATCGTCTCCCCTGTTGCAGGCAAAACCCGAGACCGGACTCCTGAATGGCGGTGGCGACTAGCAGGTTCTCGCTCCCGGCGGTCCAGTGGTCGAGGTACTTGAGTGTTGGTCTAATGACCATGTGGCGCAGATCCTGAGATGAGAAAATCATAGAGTGCCCCCTCGAATTTATTTTCCCCGCGTGTCTCGCCGTTCCGGTTTTCTTGTCTGTTTCGTTCTTGTGGTGCGTGACAAGTAAATCCTATTGTTTTTTAGCAGGTTATAGTATTTTTATCAAGTAAAGTTTTGTTTTTGATCGTAACCTTTACCACGTTTCTGGCAAAAGAAGCATTGCAGCTCGACAAAGTGCTTAACAAATAACCAGATTGTCCGTTTGCCCGGGGTGTTTTTGACCCGGTGTCTACTGATCAGGAGATCAATAAGTACCTCTTACGGTTGAGTTTTTGGGCCGATTCAACAATAATGGGCGCGCTTTTTTGAGCCTGCTGCGCATGGTTCCGCGTTGATTTTTCCCGGTTCGTGGCACTGTCAGCAGTCTTCAAATACGATGTTGCTCTCAGGTGGTTCACTATCAAGAAGGCCTGCAAAAGGTCCGGCTCCTTACTCAGGCTCGGGCGCAGGTTTGGCGCCGAAGTCTGAAAAGGCAGAGGCATCAGGGGCCGCCATGGCACCGGTTCCCTGTGAGCAACGATGGGTTGCAACCAAGAGTTGGTTTTCCACACACAGCTGCATACTGAAAACTAGGGTTTATTCATGAAGATACTTGTCGCCGTAAAGCGTGTCGTTGATTACAACGTAAAGGTGCGCGCGAAAGCTGATGGCAGCGCCGTAGATCTGGCCAATGTCAAAATGGCCATCAATCCCTTTTGTGAGATTGCCGTCGAAGAGGCGGTGCGTCTGAAAGAGAAGGGCGTTGCCACCGAAATCGTTGTGGTCTCCATGGGCCCGCAGGCTGCCCAGGAACAGATTCGCACGGCCCTGGCGCTGGGTGCCGATCGCGGGATCCTGGTTCAGACCGACGCCGAACTGGAGCCATTGGCGGTTGCCAAGTGCCTGAAGAAAATCTGTGATGACGAACAGCCCGGCATTGTTCTGCTCGGCAAGCAGGCCATTGATGGCGATAACAACCAGACCGGCCAGATGCTGGCGGCTCTGACGGGGTATCCTCAGGGCACTTTTGCCTCCGAGCTGGTGGTTGAGGACGGAACGGCCAAGGTCACCCGCGAAATCGACGGTGGTCTGCAGACCGTATCACTCAAACTGCCCGCCATCGTGACGTCGGATCTTCGTCTCAATGAGCCGCGCTACGCATCTCTGCCGAATATCATGAAGGCCAAGAAAAAGCCCCTTGATACCAAGACGGCTGAAGATCTTGGTGTTGATGTCTCACCGCGCACCAAGCTGCTCAAGGTTGAGCCGCCGGCAGAGCGTCAGGCGGGTATCAAAGTGGCCGATGTGGCCGAACTGGTCGACAAACTGAAAAACGAAGCGAAGGTGATCTGATGAAAACACTGGTTATTGCAGAGCACGACAATGCGTCTTTAAAAGCTGCGACGCTGAATGCCGTCGCAGCGGCCGGAGCGCTTGGCGGGGACGTGGATATTCTGGTGGCGGGAGCCGGCTGTGGTGCAGCTGCTGATGCGGCAGCGCAGGTACCGGGAGTCTC
>PABE01000060.1 GCA_002702725.1 Porticoccaceae bacterium | reverse complement strand
GGGGAGCTGGTGGTGTTCTGTGCCGCCCTGGGCGGTGCCGGGCTAGGATTTTTGTGGTTCAACACCTATCCCGCCCAGGTCTTTATGGGCGACGTGGGTGCCCTGGCCCTGGGTGCGGCCCTGGGGGTTATTGCGGTGATTGTGCGGCACGAGATTGTGCTCTTCATCATGGGCGGCATTTTTGTCCTCGAAACGGTGTCGGTGATCCTCCAGGTGGCCAGTTTCAAGCTTACCGGCAAGCGGATTTTCCGCATGGCGCCCATTCATCATCATTTTGAATTGAAAGGCTGGCCGGAGCCGAGGGTCATTGTCCGGTTCTGGATTATTACCGTGGTGCTGGTCCTGGTGGGACTGGCGACCCTGAAACTGCGTTGAAACCTTTTCTGCAACGGAGATCGAGAAAAGTCCGATGACAGCTGAACTGATCGCAACCAGCACGATGACCGTTATCGTGGGCCTTGGCGCCACGGGACTGTCCGTGGCCCGGCACCTGGCCGCCAGGGGCCAGCGTCTGGTGGTGGTCGACAGCCGTCTCGATCCCCCCGGCCTGACGGAGCTTGCCAGGGTGCTACCCGAGGTGCCGGTGGAGCTTGGCGAGATCCGCGAACAAACCCTGTGCGAGGCCGACCGGCTGGTGGTCAGCCCCGGGTTGCCGCTGAGCCACCCCGCTATTCGGGCGGCGGCGGGTAACGGCGTGGAGATCACCGGCGATATCCAGTTGTTCGCCGACGAGGCGGCGGCGCCAATAATCGCCATTACCGGCTCCAACGGCAAGAGCACTGTCACTACGCTGGTTGCCGAGATGGCCCGGGAGGCCGGCGTCGATGTCCGAGTCGGGGGGAATCTCGGCGAGCCGGCGCTCAATCTGTTGCGGGATGACTGCCAGCTCTATGTCCTGGAGCTGTCCAGTTTCCAGCTTGAGCTGGTGGATAACCTCGGCGCCGAAGTGGCCACGGTGCTGAATATTTCCCCCGACCACATGGACCGCTATGCGGACCTCCAGAGCTATCATGCCGCCAAGCATCGTATTTTCAGGGGTGTTCACCAGGTGGTGATCAACCGGCAGGACGCCCTCAGCCATCCGCTCGTTCCCGCGTCGGTCAAGACCTGGAGTTTTGGCCTCGATGCGCCGGATTTCAAAGGTTTCGGCACCGTGCGCCACGGCGAGGAAGACTGGCTGTGCTTTGAACGGGAGCCCTTGATGCCGGTGGCGGAGATGCCCATGCGGGGGCGTCACAATCTCGCCAATGGCCTCGCTGCCCTGGCCCTGGGCCATGCCGCCGGATTGCCAATGGATGCCATGCTAAGAGCGCTGCGCCGTTTCCCCGGCCTGCCCCACCGGTGCCAGTTTGTGGCCAGCGTCAACGGCGTTTACTGGATCAATGATTCCAAGGCGACCAATGTCGGTGCCGCGGTGGCGGCCATCGAGGGTTTGGCGGGGCCAGAGCCGGATCTGATCCTGATCGCCGGCGGACAGGGAAAGGGCCAGGATTTCAGGGCCCTCGGAGAGGCGGCCAGGGGGCGTGTGCGTCAGGCCGTCCTGATCGGTGAGGATGCCAGCAGGGTGGCTGAGGGGCTGAAGGGATTTTGCGAGGTGATCTACGCGACGTCTCTGAGCGCTGCGGTGGCAGTGGCCGCCGAAACCGCGGTGCCCGGCGACAAGGTCCTGTTGTCCCCGGCCTGCGCGAGCTTCGATATGTTCGACGGATTTGCCGATCGCGGTGAGCGGTTCAGCCGGGCAGTGGAGGCGTTGTCATGAGCCGCGCTGCGATCCTGAGCCCGATGATTCTGGCCTTCCGCCGGCTGCCCGGGGCTGTGGATGTTCGTCTCCTGGCACTGACCGCGACGTTGCTTTCCGTAGGGATGGTGATGGTGTTTTCGGCTTCCATCAGTTATGCGGATCACCGCTACGGCAGCAGCCTGTTTTTTATCCAGCGCCATTTGATCTATTTGCTTATGGCCTTGGCGGCCGGCTTCCTGGTCCTGCAGATTCCGGTACGGAGTTGGTACAGGTACAGCGATCTGGTGCTGTTGATGGCGGTGTTCCTGCTCGTCGCGGTGCTCGTCCCCGGGGTCGGCCGGGAAGTCAACGGCGCCCGGCGCTGGATCAGTCTCGGGGTGATCAATCTGCAGGTCGCCGAGTTGGCGAAATTCGCCATGATTGTCTTCGTTGCCGGCTACCTCCATCGCCACCAGCTCGACATGCGCGGCCGCTGGCAAGCGCTGCTCAAACCGATGGCAATGTTAGGCATTGTCGGGTTGTTACTTTTATTACAGCCTGATTTTGGCTCCGCCGTGGTGATTGCAGGCACTGTGCTGGCGCTCCTGTTCCTGGCCGGGGTCCGGCTCTGGGTATTCCTGTTGATCCTCGGCGCCGGCGTGGCGGGGCTGGGCTTCCTGGCGATATCTTCAGAGTACCGGATGCAGCGGCTGGTGGCATTTCTGGACCCCTGGGCCGACATGTACAGCTCCGGCTATCAACTGACCCAGTCGTTGATTGCCTTTGGTCGCGGCCAGTGGTTTGGGGTTGGGCTCGGCAACAGCGTACAGAAATTATTCTATTTGCCCGAGGCGCACACGGATTTTGTCTTTGCCATTTTCGCCGAAGAGATGGGCCTTTTCGGCGTTCTGATTATCGTGGCACTGTTTGTTTTCATGGTGCAGCGAATTTTCGCCATCGCCCGCAGCGCCGTGCGCCGTCAGGACTGGTTTGCCGCCTACGCCGCGTTCGGTGTCGGTGTCCTGATTGCAGGCCAGGCCTTCATCAACATTGGTGTCACCTCGGGTCTCCTGCCCACCAAGGGGTTGACGTTGCCCTTCATCAGCTATGGGGGCAGTAGTCTGGTGGTGAGCTGCATGATGATGGCGCTTGTACTGCGCATCGGCGTCGAAATGAGCGACAGCGCCTGGGCGCACAGACAACAGGGGCAGAAGCCGCATGGCTGAGAAGCGGGTGTTGATAATGGCCGGAGGCACCGGCGGTCACGTGTTTCCCGCCCTTGCTGTGGCCCGGGAGCTGGCCCGGCGCGGCATGGCGGTGGAATGGCTGGGCACCGGGGCGGGTATCGAGGCGGAACTGGTGCCTGAAAACCAATTGCCCCTGCACTGTATTCAGGTCACCGGCGTGCGCGGCAAGGGACGGTTGACGTTATTACTTGCCCCCTTGCGTATTGTCCGCGCTGTGTGGCAAGCCCTGGCTGTCATCCGGAAGGTGCAGCCGGATGCCGTGATCGGTTTTGGCGGCTTTGCTTCCGGTCCAGGCGGTGTCGCCGCCTGGCTGAAGCGGATTCCCCTGCTGATCCATGAGCAAAATGCCGTGGCGGGGACCACCAACCGGTTACTGTCGGGAATCGCCAGCCGGGCATTGCAGGCGTTCCCGAATACATTGAAAAACGCTGTCTGGACCGGCAATCCGGTGCGCGACGAAATTGCCCGGCTGCCGGACCCCGATCAGCGCGACGTCGGTGGCCATCGACCGCTGCGCCTTCTGGTTCTGGGCGGCAGTCTGGGCGCCCTGGCCATCAATACCCTGGTTCCCGAGGCGCTGGCGCTCATGCCTGAAGGCCTGCGTCCCGAGATTCGCCACCAGTGCGGTCGCAAACATCGCGAGCACACCGTCGATGCGTACCGTAGGGCCGGTGTCGATACCTCCGTGGAGCCGTTTATTTCCGATATGGCGGCGGCCTATGGCTGGGCGGATTTTGTCATTTGTCGGGCAGGTGCCCTGACGGTGGCGGAACTCACCGCCGCCGGCATCGGGGCACTGCTGATCCCGTTCCCGGCCGCCATTGATGACCATCAAACCCGCAACGGCGAATGGCTGGTGGAAAGCGGCGCCGGCCTGTTGATCCAGCAGCGGGATTTGACCGCCGAGGCGCTGGCCGAGCAGCTGACAGTACTGTTCAACGACACTGCCCGACTTGCTGACATGGCCCGTCGCAGTCGCCAGTTGGCCAAACCCCGGGCCGCCGCGGAAGTGGCCTCAATTTGTTCGGAGGTGATGGCGTGACTGCCGGAAAGCACATTGACAACCGGGTGCCGGAAATGCGCCGTATTCGCCGGATCCATTTCATTGGCATCGGCGGCAGCGGCATGTGCGGCATCGCCGAGGTGCTGCTCAACCAGGGCTACGACATTTCCGGTTCCGACCTTCAGGAAAACGCCAATACCCAGCGTCTGGCGGAGCTGGGCGCCAGTATTGTTTACGGGCATCGGGCACAGAACATCGACGGCGCCAACGTGGTGGTGCAATCGTCGGCGGTTAACGAGGACAATCCGGAAATCCAGGCGGCCCGCAGCCAGCGGGTACCCGTGGTCAAGCGGGCGGAAATGCTCGCCGAGTTGATGCGTTACCGTCACGGAATCGCGGTGGCGGGCACCCACGGCAAAACCACCACCACCAGCCTGATAGCCAACATTCTCGCCGAGGGCGGCAAGGACCCCACCTTTGTCATTGGCGGTCGGGTCAACAGCGCCGGCACCCACGCGGGGCTCGGCGAAAGCCGCTATCTGGTGGCGGAGGCGGACGAAAGCGATGCCTCGTTCCTGCATCTGCAGCCCATGGTCGCCGTGGTCACCAATATCGACGCCGATCACATGGAAACCTACGGCTTCGACTTTTCCCGGCTGACCGGCACCTTCGTTGAGTTTCTGCACAATTTGCCGTTTTACGGCCTGGCGGTCCTGTGCCTGGACGACACACATGTGCGGGGCATTATTCCCCAGGTGTCGCGGCCTGTGCTGACCTACGGGTTCGATGGCGATGCGGATTTTCGCATTACCGACGTGGTTCTCAAGGAGCGCACCTGTCAGTTCACCGTGCATCGGCCTGAAGGACTCGCGGCGCTCAAGGTGAAGCTGAACATTCCCGGCGTGCACAACGTCCTGAACGCTACCGCCGCCATTGCCGTCTGCACCGATGAGGGGATTGACGATGCGGCAATTTTGCGCGGTCTCGAAGGGTTTCAGGGGGTTGGTCGCCGCTTCGAGGTTTATGGCGATTATCCGGTTACCGGTGGCGAGGCGATGCTGGTTGACGACTACGGCCATCACCCCCGCGAAGTGGCAGCCACCATCAAGGCCGTGCGCGATGGCTGGCCGGACCGCCGTCTGGTGATGATTTTTCAGCCCCACCGCTACAGCCGTACCCGCGATCTGTACGAGGACTTTGTCAGGGTTCTGTCCACCTGCGATGTGCTGGTGGTCAATGAGGTTTACGGCGCCGGCGAGGCGGAAATACCCGGCGCCACCGCCCGGCAACTGTGCGGCACGATCCGCCAGCGCGGACTGGTCGATCCCATTTACGCGGCGGATATCAACGAAATCCCTGACATTGTCAGCAACCTGGTCCGTGGCGGCGATATCGTCATTACCCAGGGTGCGGGCAGTGTCAGCAAGCTGGTTCGGCTCCTGGCCGAACGCAAGTTGCAGTGACGAGGTAATGAAGGCGTGAATGTGGAGCAATTTGGCAAGGTGGCGGTGCTGTACGGCGGGACATCCGCCGAGCGCGAAGTATCGCTCGCCAGCGGGACGGCTGTGCTCAATGCGCTGCGCGGCGCCGGTGTCGACGCCGAGGGCATTGACGCCGGCCGGGACCTGGTCAGCCGTCTTGAGGAAATGTCTCCGGATCGCGTTTTTATCGCACTCCATGGCCCCGGGGGCGAGGACGGCACGGTTCAGGGCGCCCTTGAATTCCTCGGCCTGCCCTACACGGGAAGCGGCGTGCTTGCCTCGGCCCTGGCCATGGACAAATGGCGCACCAAACTGCTGTGGCGCGGCCTGGGTTTGCCCACCGCCCGCTTTGCGGTGCTCCGTGAGGGAATGGACTGGTCCAGGGTGCTTGAAGATCTCGGTGGCACTGTCATGGTCAAGCCGGCCCGTGAGGGGTCCAGTATCGGCATGGCCAAAGCCGATACCAGCGAGCAGCTCGCCGCCGCGTGGCGGGCGGCGGCCAGGCACGGTAGCAGTGTGATTGCCGAGGCCTGGTTATCCGGTGCCGAATATACGGTGGCCATTCTCAATGGCGAGGCGCTGCCGGCGATCAAGCTTGAAACCGACCGGGGCTTTTACGATTACGAGGCGAAATATCTGCGCGACGATACGCGCTATCTGTGCCCCTGTGGGCTGACACCGGAGCGTGAAGCTGAACTCAAAACGCTGTCCCTGTCGGCGTTCGACAGCCTGGGTTGCCGGGGGTGGGGCCGGGTTGACGTGATGCTCGATGGCAGTGGCGAATTCCAGCTCCTGGAGGTGAATACGGTGCCGGGCATGACCGATCACAGTCTGGTGCCCATGGCAGCCCGCGCCAGTGGCATGGATTTCGGCCAACTGGTTTTGCGGATACTCGCCACAGCCGGGGATGGTGAGGGGTGACTATGGACGGCACCTGGCAGCTGGAACGGCAACGCCCATTGCCCGCCGCCCCGCAAGGGCGGTGGCGGCGCTGGAGCCGGATTGCGGTTGCCGTGGTATCGCTGGCCTTTGTGCTGGCCGGGGCCGCGGGCCTCGCTTTCCTGTACCGGCACCTGGATGTGCCCATCGCCCTGATTGGTGTCGATGGCACCCTGGAACACCTGGATGCCCGGGAGGTGGAAAAAATTGTTGTTGCCAATATGGCGGGTGGCTTCCTGAGCCTTGATCTGGATGCCATTCGCGCCGGTCTCGAGGCGCACCCCTGGGTGGCCAGTGCCAGTGCGCGCCGGCAGTGGCCGGACAGCCTGATCATCGACATCGAGGAGGAAGTGCCCATCGCCCGCTGGGGTGACCGGGGCGTTCTCAACAACCGCGGGATCGCCCTGGAAGTTGGCGAAATTGAGGGTCTGGCGGCATTGCCGCTGCTCGAGGGCCCCGAGGGATTGCAGCGCCGGGTGATGCAGCACTTCCGCATGTTTGCCCAGTTGCTCCAGCCCATCGGGCTGAAAATACACAGCTTCCGCATGGGTCCCAGGGGCGGCTGGTATATGACGTTCGTGGATGGACCCGAGCTCGCGGTCGGCCGGGGACAGGTAACGGACAAGATCGAACGCTTTCTGCTGGTGTGGGAAAAGGCACTCGAGGTGCGGATCGACCAGATAGAGCGTGTCGATATTCGCTACGGAAATGGGGTCGCCGTGCGCTGGAAGCAACAGGACGGGAACAAGATCAGTGACAAGAGAGAACACAACGAGGGCGAGACATGGCCAGTGCCAGTAACAATGAACAGATGATCGTCGGGCTCGATATCGGCACGTCCAAGGTGGTGGCGATCGTCGGCGTCATCGGTCCGGAGGGCAAGCTGGAGATCGTCGGTACCGGCATGCATCGTTCATCGGGAATGAAGAAGGGTGTGGTGGTCAATATCGAGTCGACGGTCCACGCCATTCAGCGGGCCATCGAGGAGGCGGAGCTGATGGCCGGCTGCCACATCCACGCCGTCTACGTTGGCATTGCCGGCAGCCACATTCGCAGTCTCAACTCCCACGGCATCGTCGCCATTCGGGATAGGGAGGTGCTGCAGCAGGATATCGAGCGGGTCATCGACGCGGCCCGGGCGGTGGCGATTCCCGCCGACCAGGAAATCCTCCACGTGTTGCCCCAGGAGTTCATCATCGACAACCAGGAGGGGGTCAGGGAGCCCATGGGCATGTCGGGGGTTCGGCTCGAGGCCAAGGTTCACCTGGTGACCTGTGCCGCCAACGCCGCCCAGAACATCAAGAAGTGCATCCGCCGGTGCGGTTTGGACGTCGAGGACGTCATCCTCGAACAGCTGGCGTCGAGTTATGCGGTGCTCACCGAGGACGAAAAGCAACTCGGGGTTTGCCTGGTCGATATTGGCGGCGGTACCACCGATATCGCCATATTTTCCGACGGCGCCATTCGGCATACCGGCGTGATTCCCATCGCCGGGGATCAGGTCACCAACGACATCGCCATGGCGCTGCGCACTCCGACGCCCCATGCCGAGGAGTTGAAAATCCGCTACGCCTGTGCCCTGGCCAAACTGGCCGGCGCCGATCAGACCATCAAGGTGCCCAGTGTCGGCGACCGTTCACCGCGGGACTTGTCCCGACAGGCCCTGGCTGAGGTGGTCGAGCCGCGCTATGACGAACTGTTTTCCCTGGTGCAGGCTGAACTGCGACGCAGCGGCTATGAGGATCTGATGGCGGCGGGCATCGTGCTCACCGGCGGCACCTCGAAAATGGAGGGGGTCGTGGAACTGGCAGAAGAGATTTTCCACATGCCGGTGCGACTGGGGGCCCCCCAGGATATTCGCGGCCTGACGGACATCGTCAACAACCCGATTTATTCCACCGGTGTCGGCCTGCTGATGTACGGCCTGCAGCAACAGCGGGAAGGTACCCGGCAGACCAAGCGTGGCGACAAGAGTCGTTCCGGCTGGCTGGATGGTCTGGTCGCCCGGGTCAAGGGGTTGTTCCAGGGCAGTTTATAGGTATTGCGCCGTTGCGGGGCGGTCCGGTCGGGGCCTTCCAGCAGCGGGGTAAAACCCTGAAGCCGGAGTATCGGTTCTGGCGTCGGGGAGCGAGTAGTAACGAACGAATCAGTTCAATGTGTTGTTAACCAAGCGAGGGGTAAATAGCTATGTTTCAAATCGTGGATAACATTCCCGAATGCGCGGAAATAAAAGTCATAGGTGTGGGCGGCGGCGGAGGCAATGCCGTCAAGCACATGATCGAATCACAGGTGGAGGGTGTCGAATTCATCTGCGCCAACACCGATGCCCAGGCTCTCAAGAGTGTTCACGGTTCCACCGTGCTGCAACTGGGCAATGGTGTCACCAAGGGCCTTGGCGCCGGTGCCAACCCCGAGATCGGCCGACAGTCGGCCATTGAGGATCGGGACCGCATCGCCGATGTGCTCCAGGGTGCCGACATGGTGTTTGTCACCGCCGGGATGGGCGGCGGCACGGGCACCGGTGCCGCCCCCATCGTCGCCGACGTGGCCCGGGAGCTGGGCATTCTCACCGTCGCCGTCGTGACGCGCCCGTTCTCGTTTGAGGGCCGCAAGCGCATGGCGATTGCCGAGGAGGGCATCAGGCTGCTCAAGGAAAATGTCGACTCCCTGATCACCATTCCCAACGAAAAACTGTTGTCGGTCATGGGCAAGGACGTCAGCCTGCTCAATGCCTTCAAGGCCGCCAACGATGTGTTGCTGGGCGCCGTACAGGGTATTGCGGATCTGATCATTCGCCCCGGCATGATCAACGTCGACTTTGCCGACGTACGCACCGTGATGAGCGAGATGGGCATGGCCATGATGGGTACCGGATTCGCCATCGGCGAAGACCGGGCGCGCATCGCCGCCGAAGCGGCTGTGCACAGCCCGCTGCTCGAGGATATCAATCTGCAGGGAGCGCGCGGCATTCTGGTCAACATCACCGCGGGTCCGGATATGTCCCTGGGCGAGTTCTCGGATGTCGGCGAGATTATCGAGGAAATCGCCTCCGATAACGCCACCGTGGTGGTCGGTACCGCGATTGACCCCGAGATCGGCGACGAGCTGCGGGTGACCGTGGTGGCCACCGGCCTCGGCCAGGAGGACATGCGCAAGCCCGCCCAGAGTTCTGATCGTTCGCGCCCCACCCGTCCGGAACCGGATTACCGGGATATGGAACGGCCTGCCATCACCCGGCGTAACCCTGTGTCGGTGGAAGGCTCCACCGCTCGCAAGGTGGAGCAGCAGACGGAGCGGGACAGCGATCTGGATTATCTGGATATCCCGGCGTTCCTCCGTCGCCAGGCAGACTGAGGCAACTCAGCGGGTGTATCCCGGCGCCAGCCTGTCAGACGGCAGTGTGACGGTACATAGCGGCGCTGTGAAACACGCCTGACGCCGGATTCCGGCCCCTCCGTGACTACCCCTCCACGGAGCGGGCCGCTGCCGCCCGGCCCCCGGGCCAACCATCAGAGGGCGTCCCCCTCGCTGTCCGGCAATCGACCGCCGCGTTTCATAAGTCTACCGTCTGTGGACGCCGTGTGGAGCACTGCGCGCAACTCTGCTACTATGGCCGGCCGATTCTTCCCCCGTTCGCGGGGTAGTCACAGAGAAGCTTGAAGTGATTCGACAGCGCACGCTGAAAAACACCATCCGCGCCACCGGTGTCGGACTCCACACCGGCGAAAAAGTCTATCTGACGCTGAAACCCGCGCCCGCGGATACCGGTATCGTCTTTCGTCGCACCGATCTCGATCCGGCTGTGGAAGTGCCCGCCCGGGCCACCAGCGTGGGTGATACGATGTTATCGACCACCCTGATGAACGGTGATGTGCGGGTATCCACCGTCGAGCACCTCCTGTCCGCGATGGCCGGGCTCGGTATCGATAACGCGATTGTCGATCTCACAGCGCCCGAGGTGCCGATCATGGATGGCAGTTCCGGTCCATTCGTGTTTCTGATCCAGTCCGCCGGAATCGTCGAGCAGGATGCGCCGAAGAAATTCATCCGCATCAAACGCGAGGTGGCGGTCAGTGATGGCGACAAGCGGGCGGTTTTCCGCCCCTACGACGGCTTCAAGATCACCTTTACCATCGACTTCAACCACCCGGTTCTGAAAAGTGAGCCGGTCAAGGCCAGCGTCGATTTTTCCAGTACCTCGTTTGTGAAGGAAGTGAGCCGGGCGCGAACATTCGGGTTCATGCACGAGATTGAGTTCCTGCGCTCCAAGGGGCTGGTGCGCGGTGGCAGTCTGGATAACGCCATCGTCGTTGACCGGGAACAGGTGCTCAACGAGGATGGCTTGCGCTACAAGGATGAGTTCGTCAAGCACAAGATCCTCGATGCCATCGGCGATCTCTACCTGCTCGGCTACAGTCTGATCGGTGAATACGAGGCGGTTAAATCCGGCCACGGGCTCAATAACGCCCTGCTTCGGACCCTGCTCGAACAGGAGGACGCCTGGGAAATGGCCACCTTCGAGGGCGGCGACACCGATCATGCGCCCATTTCCTACATGCAGCCGGCCTGATA
Source organism: Porticoccaceae bacterium (assembly GCA_002702725.1). Lineage (GTDB taxonomy): Bacteria > Pseudomonadota > Gammaproteobacteria > Pseudomonadales > Porticoccaceae > NAT127. The sequence continues at coordinate 5,008 of PABE01000060.1, read as the reverse complement.
GACGATGAAACGCGCCGGATTTTTCCTCCCTCCTGATTTTTGCCTCCGGGGTCTTACCGCTCTGGGGCCATCCATCGCGGGGAAACGGCAGTGAGGGTGGTGTTTATCTCCCGGCGCGGCAATCGCAAGGCGGTGGATATCAACAGCTGGGCGAAAGTCCTTCTCTCTCTCTGTATGCTGGGTCTGCCGGTCGGCGCCGGTGTCTTCCTGGGTATCCAGTTGAGCGGCGGAAAAGTGGGCTTCCTGCTCGAAAACGCCGTCGACAATCTCAAGACCGAGCTTGCCGACCAGCGCCGGGAACTTGCCGATAGCGAGGCCCAGTCCCAACGGCAGGTCGAGGCGTTTTCGCTCAAACTGGCCGAGATGCAGGCGCGTCTGGTTCGCCTCGATGCCCTGGGTGATCGGCTCACTGCCATGGCCGGCCTTGACGACGGCGAGTTCGATTTTTCCACCCCGCCCGCCCTGGGTGGACCCGCCGAGAAACCCGGTGAACCCATGGATAGCCCGGGGCTATCGTCCCTGCTGCGCAGTCTCGATGTCCAGCTTGAGAGTCGTGAGCAGCAGCTTTCTGTTCTGGAAGCCCTGCTGGTCAACCGCGAGTTTGCGGAGCAGAGCACCGTATCCGGCCGTCCCGTTGACGCTGGCTGGGTGTCCTCCGGTTTTGGTTATCGCACCGATCCCTTCACCGGGCGCCGCGCCTGGCACAACGGCGTTGATTTTCCGGGCAAAACCGGCACAGAGGTGGTTGCTGTCGCTGCCGGAGTCGTCACCTGGTCAGGGGTACACAAGGGTTACGGTAACCTGGTGGAGATCAATCACGGCGAAGGGTTTATCACCCGCTACGCCCACAACCAGGAAAACAAAGTCAGCGTTGGCGATCTGGTGGAGAAAGGCCAGGTTGTTGCCGCCATGGGCAGTACCGGTCGTTCCACCGGCGCCCACGTGCACTTTGAAGTCTACAAAAACGGTCGCGCTGTCGATCCCGCCACCTATATCCGCCGTACCCTGCGCGAAAAGGGCTAACGCCGCGCCCCCAATGGCGCTGAACGCTCGACGCCCTTAACCCCAGACCCGTAAACCCAAGTACTGTGCAGGACCTCCCATGGTTGCCAAGATTGCCAAAGCCGTGTTCGGCAGCAAAAATGACCGCGTTGTTAAGCGGATGCGTAAAGCCGTCAGAAAAATCAACGAACTGGAAGAGAGTGTCCAGTCCCTTAACGACGACCAGTTAAGGGCCAAGACCGACGAATTCCGCTCCCGGCTGGCCCAGGGGGAAAGTCTCGATAACCTGATCCCCGAGGCATTCGCCGTTGTGCGGGAAGCCGCGCACCGGACCCTGGGCATGCGCCATTTCGACGTCCAGCTGATCGGGGGCATGGTGTTGCACCAGGGCAAAATCGCCGAGATGCGTACCGGTGAGGGTAAAACCCTGGTGGCTACCCTGGCGGCGTACCTGAATGCCTTGCCCGGCGACGGTGTTCATATCGTGACCGTCAACGATTATCTGGCATCGCGGGATGCCCAGTGGATGGCCCCGGTCTATCAGGCCCTGGGCCTGTCGGTGGGTATCATTCAGTCGTTCCGGGGTGCCGGCACCGCCAATTCCTTTGTTGTCGAGATGAAGGGGTCCGGCGAACCCCTGCGGGTTGTTTCGCGTCAGGAGGCCTACGCCGCCGATATCACCTACGGCACCAACAACGAGTTCGGCTTCGACTATTTGCGCGACAACATGGCGCTGCGTCTGGAGGATAAGTCCCAGCGCGGCCACGCCTTCGCCATTGTCGACGAAGTGGACTCGATCCTGATCGACGAGGCGCGGACACCGCTGATCATATCGGGCGCCGCCCAGGACAGCTCTGCCCTCTACAAGCGCGTCAATGCGTTGGTCCAGCTCCTCAAGCGTGAAACCGAAAGTGACAGCGGAGAGGTGACCCCGGGGGATTTTGTCATCGACGAGAAAACCCGTCAGGTGGAGTTGACCGAAGCCGGCCACCAGCGCACGGAGGAGTTGCTGATCAACGACGGCCTGCTGGAACCGAACGACAGCCTCTATCAGGCGACCAACCTGTCCCTCCTGCACCATATTCACAGTGCTCTTCGCGCCCACAATCTGTTCCATCGCGACGTCGAGTACATCGTCCAGAACGGCGAGGTGGTGCTGATCGACGAGCACACCGGGCGCACCATGCCCGGTCGGCGCCTGTCCGAAGGTCTGCACCAGGCCATCGAGGCCAAGGAGGGGGTCAATATTCAGAGTGAAAGCCAGACCCTGGCATCCACCACCTTCCAGAATTACTTCCGGATTTACGACAAGCTGGCGGGCATGACCGGCACCGCCGACACGGAGGCGTACGAATTTCACCAGATCTATGGTCTGGAGGTGGTGGTCATTCCCCCCAACAAGCCGGTGGTGCGCAAGGATCTCAACGATCTGGTGTTCCTGAGCCAGGAGGAAAAGTACGCCGCTGTCATTGAGGATATCAAGAAGGTGGTCGCCGACGGCGCGCCGGTGCTGGTGGGCACGGTATCGATTGAGACCTCCGAATACCTCGCCGGGCTGCTGAAAAAAGCGGGCATCGAGCACCAGGTGCTCAACGCCAAATTCCACGAAAAAGAGGCCAGCATCATCGCCCAGGCCGGTCGCCCCGGCGCCGTAACCATCGCCACCAATATGGCGGGCCGAGGCACGGATATTGTGCTTGGCGGCAATTGGGAAGCTGAAATGGCCGCCCTCGACAATCCGACCCCGGAGCAGGTGGACAAGCTCAAGGAGGCGTGGAAGCAGCGCCAGGCGCAGGTGCTGAAGGCGGGCGGCCTGCATATTCTGGGTACCGAGCGCCATGAATCCCGCCGCATCGACAACCAGCTGCGGGGCCGGGCCGGCCGCCAGGGGGACCCGGGCGTCACCCGGTTCTATTTGTCCCTGGAAGATCCGCTGATGCGCCTGTTCGCCTCCGATCGGGTGCGCAACATGATGCGCTCACTGGGCATGCAGCAGGGGGAATCCATCGAGCACCGCATGGTGACCAATTCCATCGAGAAGGCCCAGCGCAAGGTGGAGGGCAGGAACTTCGATATCCGCAAACAGCTGCTGGAGTTCGATGACGTCGCCAACGATCAGCGCCAGGTGATTTATCAGCAGCGCAACGAACTGCTCGAATCCGACGACATCAGTGATATTGTCGCCGCCATCCGCGGCGATGTGGTCAATCAGGTAATTGACAACTACATTCCGCCCCAGAGCATTTCCGATCAGTGGGATATCCCGGGTCTCGAGGAAGCCCTGTTTACCGAGTTCGGATTGAAGTTGCCCGTCCAGTCCTGGCTGGATGAGGACAAGCGCCTGCATGAAGACAAAATTCGCGAGCGCATCGCCGAAGCCGTGAGCGCCGCCTACCAGGACAAGTGCCAGCGTATCGGCGATGATATTCGGGTTATCGAGAAACAGATCATGCTCCAGGTCCTGGATATGCTCTGGAAGGAACACCTGTCCAACATGGATTACCTGCGCCAGGGCATTGGTCTGCGGGCCTACGCCCAGAAGAACCCGCGCCAGGAATACAAGCGGGAATCCTTCGCCCTGTTCCAGACCATGCTCGAGAATATCAAGCTGGAAACCGTGCGTTTCCTCAGCCGGCTGGAGGTGCGCAGTCACGAAGAGGTGGAAGAGCTGGAGCGCCGTCAGCGCGAACAGCAGGCGCGCCAGAAAATGGACTTCCAACATGCTGAATCCTCTGCGCTCAGTGAAGAGGCGGCAGTGCCCGAGCCGGCTTCCGAACCCGCCCAGCCCTATGTTCGGGAGGGTGAAAAAGTCGGCCGCAACGACCCCTGCCCGTGCGGGTCTGGCAAGAAGTACAAGCAGTGCCACGGCCGACTGGCCTGATAGCCTGTCTGGCAACGGCGGTGGGCGTGGCATAACCCATTAAAATCAGTGACAAAAAGGGAAGCAACATGGCCGTAGGCCCGGATCATTTTCCATTCATGCACCCGGTGGCGGGGTTTCGCCTGGGCGTCGCGTCCGCCGGCATCAAGAAAGCCGGGCGCAAGGATCTTGTGGTGATGGCCTTTGATGAAAATGCCACGGTCGCCGCTACTTTTACCTTAAACGCCTTTTGCGCCGCACCGGTCCAGGTGGCAAAAGCGCACTTGGCGGCCCGCTCTATCCGCTACCTGGTGACCAATACCGGCAATGCCAACGCCGGCACCGGTGTCCAGGGTATGGCGGATGCGCGCCGGGTTTGCGAGGCGCTTTCCGAGATTACCGGCTGTACCCCGGACCAGGTTATGCCCTATTCGACCGGCGTGATCGGCGAACCCCTGCCGGTGGCCAAAATCATCGGTGCCCTGCCCGAAGCCGTCAGCAACTGTGGCGAAGAAAACTGGCCAGATGCCGCCGTCGGCATCATGACCACGGATACCCGCCCCAAGGGGGCCAGTGTCCAGCTGATGTTTGATGGCCTGCAGGTGACTATCACCGGTATTGCCAAGGGCGCCGGCATGATCAAGCCCAATATGGCAACCATGCTGGGCTATGTGGCGACCGATGCAGCGGTACCCCGGGATGAGCTTCAGGCCATGCTGGTTGAGGCGGTCAACCGGTCCTTTAACCGAATCACCATCGACGGCGACACCTCCACCAACGACGCCGTGACCCTGGTGGCTACCGGGGCGAGTGGAGTCGTTATCGACGATCGCTACCGCGACCGGTTTCGGGAAGCGCTGGTCGAGCTGTGTCAGCAACTGGCACAGGGTGTGGTGCGGGATGGCGAGGGGGCGACCAAGTTCGTCACCGTGCAGGTGGAAGGCGGTCGGGACGAGCGGGAATGCCTCGCGGTCGCCTACGCGGTGGCGGAATCACCGCTGGTCAAAACCGCCCTGTTTGCCTCCGATCCCAATTGGGGTCGAATCCTTGCCGCTATTGGTCGGGCCGGATTACCGTCATTGGATGTGGCAAACGTCTCCGTTCATCTCAATGATGTCCTGATTGCCGAGCAGGGCGGGCGCGCCG
>PABE01000059.1 GCA_002702725.1 Porticoccaceae bacterium | reverse complement strand
CGTCTTCTTGCCGTCGATCGCGAGCCGATAACCCTCAATCAGTACCCGCTGTTCGACGAGCACTCCCCCGAAATTCTCGCGGTGATTGCCCACGGACTTCAGCACCTGGCGCGGCAAAATGCCGAGCAGGCGCTGTCACTTTGGAATCGCTACCACCAGAGCCACACATTTTCGCCCGATGCGGAAAAAGCCATTGTCACCACCCTCATTCGGGAGCTATTCCGGCAGGGCAGGACCCTGGCGGCAGACACCCTGCTGGAAAACTCGTTGCCCAACGTCGACTCCAGCCTGGTGGACTGGCGGCTTCAACAGGCGATCAAAGCCGGACTGTGGCGGACCGTGCTGACCTGGGCGGACCGCTTACCATCCTCGATGAGCGACACCAGCCGCTGGCTCTACTGGCGGGCCCGGGCCCTGGAAATGTCAGGCGGTGATGGGGCCGAGGTGCAACGCCTGCTCGGAAAAATCGCCCACGAACGCAGCTTCTATGGCTTTCTCGCTGCCGAAAGCCTCGGTCAAATTCCCCAAATGCAACACCGGCCCGTCGACATTTCTGCCCAACGTATCGATGAACTGGCGTCGACCCCGCCGTTTCGGCGTGCGGAGGAACTGCTGTACCACGGGGATACCACCATGGCCCGTCGCGAATGGTGGCACCAGCTATCGGGCAAGGACGCGGACCAATGGATCGTGGCGGCGAAACTCGCCGAGCGCTGGCAGTGGCATCACCAGGCGATCACCAGCATGATTCAGGCCGGTTACTGGGACGATATCGGCGTTCGATTCCCTCTCGCCTACCAGACTGTATTCACCCGCAATGCCCGGGAAACGGCGGTACCTCTGCACCTGTTGATGGCCCTCTCCCGCCAGGAAAGCTCCTTCGCTCCGTCAATTGTTTCCCCCGCCGGCGCCAGGGGGCTCATGCAGTTGATGCCGGCCACGGCCGCCGAGACGGCGAAGCGGGAAGGGATTCGATACTCCAGTCGCCGTGAACTGTTCGATCCCGACGTCAATGTCCGCCTGGGCAGTCGCTATTACCGACGGATGCTGGAACGCTTCGATAATAATCGTATTCTTGCCACCGCCGCCTACAATGCAGGCCCAGCGCGGGTTGATAGTTGGCTGAGACAAACTGCGGGCACCCTGCCCTACGATGCCTGGATCGAGGTTATCCCCTTCCCCGAGACCCGCAACTATGTTCAAAATGTGCTAGCTTTTTCAATGATATATGCGCACAAGTTAAATCTTGATGTGAAAATTCTGGAGGCGCGGGAAAAATCCCGCAACCTTTAATGCAACCCCCCATGAACGACACCCGGCCAAACGCCGAACTGATTGATATCGGCGTTAACCTCACCAGCAAGCGTTTCGACTCGGACCGCCATCAGGTCATCGAACGGGCACTCGATGCCGGCGTCCGCTACTGCCTGGTCACCGGCACCGATATGGCCGATAGCGAGAAGGCGGTCAGGCTCTGTGAGACCATGGGTGTCGAGTACCAGAACAGCCTGCGCTGCACCGCCGGCGTCCATCCCCACGAGGCCGATCAGCTCAGCAATGAAACCGCGCGACAGCTGCTGCAATTGATTCAGGATAACCGCGACTGGATCGTTGCCGTGGGGGAAACCGGACTCGACTTCAACCGCAATTTTTCCAGCCCCTCGGCCCAGGAAAAGGCCTTCGAAGCGCAGCTGGAACTGGCCGCCGAAACAGGGCTGCCACTGTTTCTGCACGAGCGGGATGCCCACCAGCGGCAATTCGATATTCTCCAGCACTGGCGCGACAACCTGTCGGGTGGCGTACAGCACTGCTTTACCGGCGACCGACGGGGCCTGTTCCGCTACCTGGATCTCGACCTGCATATCGGTATCACGGGCTGGATTTGCGATGAGCGGCGGGGTCTGGAATTGCAGCGTCTGGTCAAGGATATTCCCCTCGACCGGTTACTGGTGGAAACCGATGCCCCCTACCTGACGCCACGCACCCTGAAACCGAAGCCCAAATCCGGCCGCAACGAACCGGCCTTTTTGCCCGCTGTTATCGCCACCATCGCCGAACACCGGCCGGAATGCGAGCAGGAGATCGCCATCGCGACCAGTGACAACGCGCGGCGCTTATTCGGGTTTGGTGAATGAGGGCGGTGGCAGTCGACTACGCCGATGCGGATGCCAGCATATTTTTCAATTGACCGGCACTGAATGGCCAGCCTTTCTCCTGGCCACCGATAACAACCACGGGAATACGCTGTCCATAGGCAGCCTGTAACTCAGGCCGAGAGCCGATGTTCACCTCCTTCAGTTGCCAGTCCGGGGGCAGAACGCTGAAAATCAGCGCCTTGGCATCTTCGCAAAGGTGGCAACCAGCACCCGTATAAAGGGTAAGCGAGTTGGTGCTCATGGCGGGAGGGGCGATAAGCCCGGCGATCGGGCCGGCGCGATGGCCGGCCCAAGCCGGTTACGGGTTGGCTTCCTTGTAGGCGGACACCTCTGCGTTGAAATCCTCGCCGATGGAATTGCGGGAATCCAGCACAGTCTTGTTGGCTGCGCGATAGGCCTGCTGGTCACCTTCTTCCAGCGCCTGGAATTCCTCGGTGACGATGTAGGCCTCGCGACAGTCGAGGTACGCATCCGCGTCGGCAATATACCCCTTGACCGCTTCGCTGTTGGCGACCATCTGGTCCATGGTCGAAGAGGCTCCATCGACAAGCTCGGGCCTTGCCGGCACCTCGCCACAATCCTGGGCAACGGCAACGGAGCTCAGGGTCAGTGCTGAAGCCATCAATAACACGCGCTGGATTTTATTATGGTGAAACATATTACCCCCGTATCAGGTCGGATTAGATATCGTGCAGCATTCTGATGAATACAAACAGGCCAAAGGGTGCCACGTCTGCGATTCCTTGGCAATCCACCGCGGCAATCAAGCCCGCATAAGCCCCTTTGCCGCGCCGATCCTTTACAATCCCCTTTTAACCGGACAACAGATGGATAGGATATGAGCGAACCCGTCAGCCACAGTGCCTTTGAATTCATCCGGCGGCAGAGTATCGCGTCACTGAACGTAACTGTCGAGGAGTACCGCCATCGCGCCAGTGGCGCTCAACACATACACCTGGCCTCGGATTCGCCGGAAAACGTGTTTCTCGTCGCCCTGCGCACGGTGCCGGAAGACTCCACCGGCGTCGCCCATATTCTGGAGCACACTGCCCTGTGCGGCAGCGAAAAATATCCGGTTCGCGATCCTTTTTTCATGATGATCCGACGGTCTCTGAACACCTTCATGAATGCGATGACCAGCTCCGACTGGACCGCCTACCCCTTTGCCAGTCAAAACCGCAAGGACTACTTCAACCTCCTCGATGTGTATCTGGACGCGGTATTCTTTTCCACCCTGGACGAACTCGACTTCGCCCAGGAGGGCCATCGGCTGGAGTTTGCCGAAGCGGGCAATGCCGATTCTGACCTGGTGTTCAAGGGTGTTGTCTTCAATGAAATGAAAGGCGCCATGAGCTCGGTGACTTCAACCCTTTGGCACACCCTGAGCAAATATCTCTACCCTAGCACCACCTATCACCACAACAGCGGCGGCGACCCGGAGTGCATTCCGGACCTGACCTACCAACAACTGAAGGATTTCTACCGCACCCACTATCATCCCAGCAACGCCGTTTTCATGACCTTTGGTGATATCCCGGCGGCGGAGCTGCAGGGCATTTTTGAACAGCGCGCCCTGTCACGGTTCGACGTTCTCGAGCGGGAAATTGCGGTTCCCGACGAGAAGCGCTACCTGGCGCCGGTGCGGGTTGAAGAAGCCTATGCCTTTGACGAGGAGGGCCCGGCGGACGAAAAAACCCACATCGTTCTGGGCTGGCTGCTGGGCGCATCCACCGACCTTCTGCAGTCCCTCGAAGCCCATTTGCTGTCCAGCGTACTACTCGACAACAGCGCCTCTCCACTGCTCCGGGCACTTGAAACCACGGATCTCGGCACCGCGCCCTCGCCACTTTGCGGACTCGACGATTCACAAAAAGAGCTTTGTTTCGTGTGCGGTATCGAGGGCAGTGAACCGGAGCGGGCGCGGGCCTTCGAACAGCTGGTCGAAAATGTACTAACCGATGTCGCCAATAACGGCATCGCCCGGGAACAACTCGAAGCCAGCCTCCACCAGCTGGAATTGCAGCAGCGGGAGATTACCGGGGATCACTACCCCTATGGCCTGCAATTACTCATGACAGCACTCACCAGCGCCACCCACCGGGGCGATCCCATCGCCCTGCTCGATCTGGATCCGGTACTGGACACGTTGCGCGAGCGCATCCAGAACCCGGATTACATCAAACAACTGGCCCAGCGGCTGCTGCTCGACAACAGGCACAGAATAACCCTCACCCTGCGCCCCGATCCGGAGCTATCCGCGCGACGGGTTCAGGCCGAAATGTCCCGTCTGGCCCGTATCAAGGAGCAGCTCAGCGATGAAGAAAAGGCCCGTATCGTGGCCCAGGCCGAAGCCCTGAAAGTGCGTCAGTCGAAAAAGGACGATGAATCCATACTGCCAAAGGTCGGGCTTGCCGATATCCCCGAGTCGTTGCCCTACACCAGCGCAACAGAGCGTCTGGACTCGCCCCTTCCCCTCACCACCTACGCCACGGGCACCAATGGTCTGGTCTACCAGCAGGTGGTGCTTAAACTGCCGGCGATGTCCGAAGAGCAACTGGATCTATTGCCCCTTTACGCCAATGCGCTCACCGAACTGGGTGTCGGCGAGCGGGACTACCTGGAAACACAACTGTGGCAGTCCCGGGTCTGCGGTTCCATCAATGCCCATATCAGCGCCCGCGGTACCCCGGATGACCTGTCGAGCCTGTCCGGCCACATGGTGCTATCGGCAAAGGGCCTGGCCCGATACCAGGGCGAACTCAGTGAACTGATGCAGGAGACACTCAACCGGGTCCGGTTCGACGAACTGGATCGTATCCGTGACCTGATCGCCCAATCACGGGCCCGCCGGGAGGCGAGCATCACCGGTAGCGGGCATGCGCTGGCAATGTCCGCCGCCGCCTGCGGTATCAGTCCCGGGGCAGCATTGTCGCACCGGTGGGGGGGCTTGCAGGGGATACGCTTTATCAAAAAGCTGGATAAATCGCTGGCTGAAAACACCCAACTGGAACAACTGGCCCGGCAACTGGCGGACATCCATGCCCTTATCCTGACCGCGCCCCGGCAATACCTGGCCGTGGGTGAGGAACAGCGTCTCGAGGAATACAAGGGTCAGCTTTGGTCCGTGTTTGGCAGCGAACCGGTTGAGGGAGACGCCGGATTTTCGCCGTTTGGCTTTAGCACCGAGGCTAGCAACACCCGAACCGCCTGGAAAACCAGCACCCAGGTCAACTTCTGCGCCCGCGCCTATGCAACCGTGCCCCTGGATCACCCGGACGCCGCGCCGCTGAGTGTTCTCGGTGGCTTTCTGCGCAACGGGTATCTGCACACCGCCATCCGCGAACAGGGGGGTGCCTACGGCGGCGGGGCCAGTCAGGATAACCACAGCGGAGTATTCCGGTTCTTCTCCTACCGTGACCCGCGCCTGGCGGAAACCCTTGCCGATTTCGATGCCTCTCTGGATTGGCTGAATACCGCCGACCACGACTGGCAACAGGTGGAGGAGGCGATTCTGGGTGTCATCAGCTCAATCGACAAGCCCGCCTCGCCGGCCGGGGAGGCCAAGCAAACCTTCCACGCCGAGCTTTACGGCAACACCCGGGAAATCCGCGAGCGATTCCGCACCCGGGTGCTTGGGGTAACGCTGGCTGATTTGAAGAGAGTTGCGTCCACCTACCTGACGCCCGATCGGCAGCATAGCGCCGTCATCACCCACCCGGACAAGGCCGATGCGCTGGCCGATGTAGGTTATTCGCTGGAAACCCTTTGAGACTCGAACCGTGACGGACAAAAGCAACCGGGATAACCTCTACGCCAGCCCCCTTGGCAGCGTCAGGGAATTTGTTTTCGATCAGTCAGTGGCCTCCGTCTTTCCAGACATGATCCGACGCTCGGTCCCCGGCTATGAGACCATCATCGCAATGACCGGCACCCTGGCGGAGCAGTATGTTCAAGCGGGCACCCGCATTTACGACCTGGGCTGCTCCCTGGGGGCCTCCACACTGGCAATGGCCAGAGGCATCGGGGAGCGGGAATGCCAACTGGTTGCCGTCGACAACTCCCCGGCCATGATCGAGCACTGCCGGCAGATTCTCGACCACCAGAAAATCGGCACTGTCGAGCTGGTCTGCGGCGATATTCTCAAGACGCCGATCGCCAACGCCAGCATGGTGGTCCTCAACTTCACCCTGCAATTTGTTGCGCCGGCGGCGCGCAAGGCCCTGCTCGAAACCATCTGCCGGGGGCTCAATCCCGGCGGTATTCTGGTGTTGTCGGAAAAGGTCGCCTTCGAGGACGCCCATCACAACGAACTGATGATCGAATTGCACCACAACTTCAAACGGGCAAACGGCTATAGCGACCTGGAAATCAGCCAGAAGCGCACCGCCCTGGAAAATGTGCTGGTGCCGGAAACCCTTCATGTCCACCGTCAGCGGCTGAAGTCAGCGGGTTTCACCAGTGTCGATGTCTGGTTCCAGTGCTTCAATTTCGCATCCTTGATCGCGATCAAGGTTTAAGCATCCCAAACCGATAATCTGTAACACTCATGCGTCAAGCTGATCCTTAATCGTCACTTAAGACTATTTCTGTTCAATCAGCGCGCCCACCCTTCAGAACCCGGAGACCCCATGGCACTTAAAGATTCCCCGAACGGCTACAGCGGACTGTCCATCATCCTGCACTGGATTACGGCGGTTGCGGTCATCACCCTTTGGATCATCGCTGAATTGGCAGAGGACCTACCCAAGGCGGAGGCCCGCGAGTGGATGGGTATACATATTTCCATTGCCATGAGCGTCTACCTGATCCTCTGGTTTCGCATTTTCTGGCGTATTGGCATCAAACGACCAGCCGCCGAACCACAGCATCGGGTACTCAACTGGCTGGCGACCTGGGTGCCCGTGGTGCTTCTGGCCGGAATCGCCACCATGCTTCTGAGCGGCCCGCTGTTGATCTGGTCCACAGGCAACGGCATCAACGTGTTTGACGTGTTCACCATACCGTCGCCGATCGGCGAGTCCCACGACCTCCACGAGGCCATGGAAGAAGTCCATGAATTCGGTGCAACCCTGCTGTATTTCGGCGTTCTGCTGCATGTACTCGGTGCCGCGAAACACCTGGTTGTCGACCGCGACGGCACGGTGAAAAAAATGCTCGTTCCGGGCAACCGCTGAGTGACGGCACCGCTTTCCTGCTAACCGGTCATTCATCGTTTCCAGGGCCACCAACCGGTGGCCCTTTTATTTTCGGTTAATGTAAGATGGGCGGCGGATCCGCCAGCCCACAGCCATGCGCCTCGATAAATACATCAGTCAAAACACCGATTTTTCCCGCAAGGACGTCAAACGGCTGCTCCGTTCCGGCGCCGTCACAGTCGATGGCGAAACGGTCAGCGATCCGGCCCTGCACATCAATGAAGACCAGCGAGTCGAACTGGAAGGTGCACCCCTGACCGGCGGCGGGCCGCGTTATTTTATGCTCAACAAGCCGGAGGGATACGTGTGCGCCACCAAGGACAGCGAACATCCGACGGTGATCGACCTGATCAATGAACCGAACAGCGACAGGCTTCAAATAGCGGGCCGGCTGGACATCGACACCACCGGGCTGGTGCTGATCACCGATGACGGCCAGTGGAACCACGCGGTCACCTCGCCCCGGCGGGGATGTAAAAAACGTTATTACGTCACCACCGACGACGACATTGGTCCGGATACCATCCGGCATTTCGAAAAGGGTGTTTACCTCGACAGCGAAAAACGCCGCACCCTGCCTGCCGAGCTGGAGCTGCTCTACGCCAACGAGGCACGGCTGACCATCCGGGAAGGCAAGTATCATCAGGTCAAGCGCATGTTCGCTGCCATGGGCAACCGCGTCGACAGCCTGCACCGGGAGGCGGTGGGCTCAATCGTCCTGGACGAAGACCTTGCGCCCGGCGACTATCGGCCCCTCACAGACGAGGAAGTGCAAAGCGTCTATAACGTCAGCTGACCCCGGTTATCACACCGAACAAGGATTGCCATGTACACCGAAACCCGATTTTTCCCCCGCTTCAGCGATACCGATGCCGCCGGCCACATCAATAACACGGCGGTCACCCAGTGGCTGGAAGCGGGCCGCATGGATTTAATCCGCCGACAGTTGCCCGAACCGGCGCCCATGGTCATAAAACGCATCGAAGTGGACTACGACCGGGAAATGACCCACACCGTCGAAGCGGTGGTCCGCACCGGGGTCGAACGCATCGGCAATAAATCCCTGACCCTGCGCCAGGAAATCTGGCAGGACGGTAGCCGACGGGCCCGGGCGCTGGTGGTCGAGTGCTGCGTCGATTTTGCCACCATGACCGCCATGCCTATTCCCGATCACCTGCTGCCCATCTACCAGCGGTGCCTCTTCGAGGATGGATGAGACCGATACACCAACCTTGATAGGCGCAACAGAGGGCGGTACATTGCCGCCCTTTTAACGGCGGTGACAACCATGCCCGACTACGCAGCCCTGCTCGACTGGATGCGCTCTGAGTCTTCGCTACAGGATTGGGCCATGACACTGCCCGACCAGATCGCCAGGGGCCTCAGCATCGACCGCTGGGGCGACATGCCCGGTTGGCAGCGGGTGCTGGATGAACTGCCGGACATCGAGCCCTCCGCCCTGGACTTTGCCACTACCGTCGCCATCGGCGACACCGCCGACTGCAACGACAGGACCCGCTCAAGCCTCCGGCAAACCCTGATGGGACTGCACCCCTGGCGCAAGGGGCCGTTCCGCCTATTCGGGCTGCATATCGACACCGAATGGCGCTCCGACTGGAAATGGGATCGGCTCGAGCCCCACCTGGCGCCTGTGAAAAATCGGCATATCCTCGATGTCGGCTGCGGCAACGGCTACCACTGCCTGCGCCTTTACGGCGCCGGCGCAGCGCGGGTTATCGGCATCGATCCGTCCGCCAAGTTTGTCTTCCAGTTTTCGGCACTCAAGCGCTACTGCCCCGATATCCCGGTCGATGTTCTTCCCCTGGGTATTGAGCATGTCCCGGATGACCTGAATGCGTTCGACACGGTGTTGTCCATGGGCGTGATCTACCATCGGCGGGACCCTGTCGAGCATGTCCGCGAGCTTCTCGGCTGCCTCAAGCCCGGGGGCCAGCTGGTGCTGGAGACCCTTATCGTGGACGACAGCTTCGGCTCAGAGTTGGTACCGAAAAACCGTTACGGGAAGATGCGCAACGTCTGGTCGGTGCCCTCCCCGGCACTGGTGCTGGACTGGCTGTCCGCCGCCGGTGCCCGCGAGCCCCGTCTGGTCAATCGGGCGATCACCACCGCCGGTGAACAGCGCGCCACTGACTGGATGCACTTTGAGTCCCTGGCTGATTTTCTCGATCCGGTCGACAGCAGCCGTACGATTGAAGGCTATCCGGCCCCGGAGCGGGCAATCTTCGTCGCCGAAAAATAAGCGATTGCATCGCTAGACATTATGTAGTGACCTACCCTCCTCAATTATGGCTCTGAGCATGGATCTCCGTCCTCAGCTTAATCCACGATCTTTGAGGACGGGTAGGTCACTACATAATGTCTAGCACACGGCGACCTCGCAAAACTCGGCGTATTCAACGCCCAGAGAATCCGCCACCGCCCTGTGGGTCACGTGCCCCCGATACAGGTTGACACCGTTCATCAGGCACCGGTCGTCGCGAAGCGCCGCCTCGATACCGTGATTGGCCAGGTTCTGCACATAGGGTCCAGTGATATGGTTGAGGGCGATGGTTGCGGTGCGCGCAACGGCGCTCGGTATATTGGTGACACAGTAGTGAATCACACCGTGCTCGGTGTATACCGGGTCGGCAAGGCTGGTCGGTCGGGAGGTCTCGAAACAGCCCCCCTGATCGATGGCGACATCCACCAACACCGCGCCCTCCGCCATGCGGTACACCAGGTCTCGACTGACCACCTTGGGGGCCGAGGCGCCGGGTATCAGCACGGAGCCGATAACCAGGTCGGCCTTGAGCACCGCCTGTTCCACCAATAGCGGGTCGGCGATCTGGCACCTGACGCTACCTGCAAACAAATCGCGGAGCGCCGAGACCCGCTCTTCCTTGGCATCAAAAATGGTTACATCGGCGCCCATACCCACCGCAATCCGGGCCGCATTGGAACCGACATTCCCGCCGCCGAGGATTATGACATCGGCAGGCGGCGCGCCATCCAGCCCGCTCATCAGAACACCTCGACCACCCTGGCCCTTTTCGAGGTAGTGGGCGCCCACCTGGGTCGCCATCCGCCCGGCAATCTGGCTCATGGGTGTGAGTAGCGGCAAGCGACCATCAGGGTCTGTCACGGTCTCGTAGGCGATGCCGATACACCCCGTTTTCTGCAACGCGCGCGTCAACTCGGGGTCGGCGGCCAGGTGTAGGTAAGTAAACAGGGCCTGGCCCGGCCGGATCATGGCCATTTCCTCCGGCTGGGGTTCCTTGACCTTGACCACCAGCTCGGCGACATCGAAGACAGCCCGCGGGCTGTCAACCACCCTGGCCCCGGCACCCCGGTAGGCTTCGTCACCGTAGCCCGCCCCGAGACCGGCACCGCTCTCAACGGTAACTTCATGCCCGTCTCTGATCAGCTGCTTGACGACATCCGGTATCAAACCGACCCGAAACTCCAGCTGCTTGCGCTCTTTGGGTAACCCTATGTGCATGATAAACCTCACGAATGTATTCGAGACGGCAAAACGAAAAACCGCGACCACGGCCACCTATTCGAACGATACGGATTTGCAATCCAGCAATAGTAACTGCGGTTGACCCCATTGGCCTGCCAGGGGTTAGATGGCTGCCATAATCATTACACCTGCGGAGACTACCAAAACACCATGACCGTCAGTAGCGCCAGGGCCACCCACCCACACACTGTCACTACCCGCCACCGCCGAGTATGCCCACTTTGCGAAGGCATGTGCGGCGTTGAACTGACCGTCGAAAACAACCACCGGGTGCTTTCCGTACACCCCGACCCCGACAACGCCTGGAGCCAGGGGCATGTCTGCCCCAAAGGCATCCAGCTGGGCGCCCTGCACCACGATCCGGATCGCCTGACCTGGCCGATGATCCGCGACGGCGAAAAGTGGCATGAGGTTACCTGGGAAGAGGCCTTCGAACACATTGAGACGCTGGTCGCCCGGGTCAGGGAAAAGCACGGGCAGCAGGCCTTCGGTTTTTACGGCGGCAATATGTCCGGCAAGGGCTTCGACTCCAGCCGCTACATGATGTTGCTGCTCCAGCACGCCAAGTT
The DNA here is from genome assembly GCA_002702725.1 of Porticoccaceae bacterium. GTDB lineage: Bacteria > Pseudomonadota > Gammaproteobacteria > Pseudomonadales > Porticoccaceae > NAT127. The sequence continues at coordinate 4,714 of PABE01000059.1, read as the reverse complement.
CGCACAGCGGTTTTCGTCTTCCAGCGTCGATCAACTGCCGAAGAACCTGACCTCCCATATCCTCTACGGCAACATGTGGAAGATCCCCATTCCCGACGTGGACAATACGGATCTGTTCGTGATTCTGGGTGGCAACCCCGCTGCCTCGAAGGGCAGTATCTTCTCCCACCGGGATGTCATGGGCGCGATCAAGAAACTGCGCGCCAGGGGTGGCAAGGTGATAGTCATCGATCCGGTGCGCACCAAGACTGCCCAGCAAGCGGATCAGTGGCTGCCGATCAAACCCGGCGCCGACGCCGCCCTGCTGCTCGCGGTGGCCCACGTCCTCTTCGCCGAGGGCCGTGTCAACACAGGGCATTTAACGGAACTGCTCAACGGCCTGGACGAGATTCGCCGGATCGCCGAGCGGTTTTCACCCGAGCGCGTAGCGGACTTCTGCGGCCTGGCGGCGGAGGATATCCGCGCCCTGGCACGAGCCATCGCCGACGCCCCCAGGGCCGCTGTTTACGGCCGCATCGGCACCTGCACTCAGCCGTTTGGCACCCTCGCCTCGTGGATGGTGGATATCATCTCTATCCTGACCGGCAACCTGGACCGCATCGGCGGCGCCATGTGGAGCACCCAGGTGGCGCCGCATCTGGACCTGACACCGCCCTACCCCTCAGACGCGCCAATTGTTTCGCCACCCATTCGCGTCCGTGGGGTGCCCGGCATTCTCGGCCAGTACCCGGCGTCGTGCCTTGCCGAGGAAATCGATACCCCGGGGGAGGGACAGATCCGTGCCCTGCTCACGCTGGGCTGCAACCCGGTGCTCACCGCCCCGGGCTCCGAGAGGCTAGCCAAGGCCCTGGACCAACTGGAATGCATGGTCAGCCTCGATATTTACATCAATGAAACCACCTGCCATGCCGACGTGATTCTGCCCAGCCCCTCCCTGCTCGAACAGCCACACTGGGACGTCTGGGCCTGGCCCTGGTCGCTGACTTCCGGCGGTCACTATTCTCCAACTACCATCCCCGCAGGCGACCGCCCGGAGGAGTGGCGGGTCATGGCCCGTCTCGGCGCGATTTTCGGGGGTAATCCCGATGCCGACGTCAACAAACTGGATGACGAATTCTTCGCCGGAATCTGCCGGCGTGTGGGGTTAGAACCGGACGACGCATTCAAAATCTGGCCGCAACGGGGCGCGGAGCGCATTCTTGACCTGTGCATCCGCACCGGTCCCTTTGGCGACAAAATGGGTAGCAACCCCGACGGGCTGAGCCTGCAGTCATTCAAGGATAATCCCGACGGCATCATTATCGGCCATGCCGAGCCACAGGGAGCCGACGCAATCACGACGCCAAGCGGCAAGATCGAGATGGCGCACCCGCACATCCTTGCCGATCTGCCACGGCTGGAAGCCGCCATCGACGACACCGACAACAGTCTTCTGCTGGTCAGCCGCCGGCATCTCGGTTCCATGAATTCCTGGATGCACAATGTCGACAAACTGGTCCGCGGCAAGGATCGCTGCACACTGCAAATCCACCCGGATGATGCCGAGCGCCACGGTCTTGCGGTGGGCGACAGGGTCGCTGTGGAAAGCGAATCCGGCCGCATCACCGCCAGCGTCGAGATCACCGACGACATCCGTCCCGGTATTGTCTGCCTGCCCCACGGCTGGGGCCATAACCAGCCGCAATCCCAGCTGCAGGTAGCCCGGCGTCATCCCGGCGTCAATATCAATATCCTCAGTCCGGGCCGTATGATCGATGAACCCTCGGGCAATGCGGTACTGAACGGCATTCCCGTGCACCTGGAAAAAATACCGGAAAACGACTGAGGTCAGCGTGCCCCGAGCCGGGCTACGCGACCGCCCCCAATCATAAATCGCTTAATAAAACGGAGGAGAAACGATGACTGACGCCGAGAAAGTGGTCCGGGGATTCATCGCACATTTCGAAAAATCCTGGCCCGCGAGCCTTCCCGAAGCCCTGGAGCTGCTGTCCGATGACTGCTACTACCAGATGGTTGTGCCCACCATCGCTCCCGTGAAAGGCAAGGCGGAGGTGCTAAAGGCCCTGGAAGCAATGATGGAAAAAGTCGAGGATCAGAAACACGACATGATCAATGTCGCCGCGGCCGGGGACGTGGTCTTTACCGAACGTATGGATTACTCCCTGCGCAATGGCAAATGGGTCGAGGTGCCCCTTGTCGCCGTTTTCAAAGTCAATAAAGAGGGAAAAATCAGCGAGTGGCGGGAGTACCTGGATATCTTCAACAACCTGCGCCAGCACGGCCTTTCCTTTGAAGAAATGCAAAACACCATTAAACACTAACCGCAGTAAAAACAGTCGCCAAATTAATCCAACAAAACGGCGACACGAGGAGAAAAACTATGACCCACTTCAGAAAAAGAGCGTTGGCGCTTTCACTCATGGCAGCTGTACCAATGCTGGGCAACGCCCAGGGAAGCGATGAGGGGCATCGCCAGATTGAGGAAATTCTGGTCAGCGCCCGGCGGACGGAAGAAAGTAGTCAGACTGTACCGGTTACTATGCATGCCTTTAGTTCCGAGGGTATTCGCGAAAAGTCCTTTGTTCTCCTTAAAGACCTGATGTACACCGTGCCCGGCCTGTTCATGGGCGGCGGCGGTCCCCAGGAGAATTCCATTTACTCCATCCGCGGCCAGGGTCGTCCTGTGGCCGGCGCCGGACAGCCGGGGGTACTCACCTATTTCGCCGATGTCCCGATGCCGACCTTTGCCAGCTCGGTACCCGCCTACGATATCGCCAGTGTGCAGGTTCTGAAGGGTCCCCAGGGTACCCTGTTCGGGCGAAACACCACCGGTGGTGCGATCCTCACCTACCCCAATGCGCCGGATTATGAATTCGGCGGCTATATCGATACCCACTTTGGCAACTACGATCTGAACACCTACGAAGGTGTCGTCAATATCCCGATCATTGACGACACCCTGGCGGTGCGCGTAGCCGCCTATTTCGACCGCAGGGACGGCTTCATCGAAAACGTCGGCAACGGTCCCGACCTAGAAGACCTCCACTCCGACAACCTCCGTGTTTCCGTACTCTGGGAGCCCTGGGACAACGTCAAGAACACCCTGATCTACGAGTATCGCAAACAACGTCAGACCGGCTCGGCACCCCGCATTGTCGAAACCACTGATGCCTTGAATATCTACGGTCCCGACCTCGCCGCGATTGCCCAGTTTGGCGCCGACCGTCAGGCCCAGCTCGGCCCATGGAAAGTCGACTACGGCGACTATGAGCCGCTGAGCGATGTCGATGTCGACGGCATCTACAACCGCACAGATATCGAGTTTGGCAACGTCACCTTTACCAACATTTTCGGTTACCGGGAGCAGGAGTGGCGGAACGAAGTCAATACCGACGGCTTCCCCGGCTATAGAAGCATGTTCGGGAACACCGTCGGCTTCATCATTGCCCACAATATCTACACCAACCGCCAGCTGAGCAATGAAGTGCAGCTGAAAGGCACCCTGTTTGACGATAAGGTCGAATGGTTGCTGGGCGGCTTCTACCTCAAGGATGAACCGAGCGGCCCCTACGGCTCTGATCTCGATTTCTTCTTCAGCACCGCCGGCCGGTTCAGCTACTCCCTCAACGAACAGGACAGCCGGGCCCTGTTTGCCAACGCCAAAATCGATCTTTCCGAGTGGGTTGAGGGGCTCAGCCTCAACCTCGGCTATCGCTACACCTGGGACGACTACGCCACCTGCGCCGGGGCCGGCGAAGCCGCCGCACCCTATGAGCTTGGACGGGGCAATTGTCCGGACGACCCGCGCTTTGTCGCCAGCACGGTCGCCGACCTGAAAACCGATTCATCGGCGGATACCTGGATTGTCGGCCTCGACTATCAGGTCAACGACGACCTGTTCCTCTACGCTGCCAGCCGCAAGGGTTACCGCGCCGGGGGTATCAACACGCCGGCGTTTGGCGAAGGTTTGAAACCTGTGCAATTCTTCGAACCGGATGAGGTGGTCGACTTCGAGGTGGGCATGCGCTCTGACTGGAATGTCGGCGAAGTAAGCGGGCGACTTAACCTGTCCTACTTCTACGCGATTACCAAGGATGTGCAGTACACACTCAACGGTGTGCAGACATTGCCCAATTGTGATATCAACAACCCGGTTCCGCCGGCCTCACCCGATGGCGACTGCGACCCCAGCAACGACCCCAACCTGACCGTGTTGCTTATTAATGCCGGGGATACGATCACCAAAGGGGGCGAGATGGAGTTTACCGTTCTGCCGACGGACAACCTCAGCATGGGCATCACCGCCACAGTCCTCGATCAAAAGACCGACGAGTTCTCTCCGGACGCCTCGGTGGCCTGGAAGTTTGACGAAGGCGGTAACGAGATTCCGTTCTACTACCAGCCGGAGCTGAGCTACACCGCCAATGTACGCTATCAGTTCCCGATTGACGCCAGCTGGGGTGATGTCGTCTTCAATGCCGATTACTTCTGGACCGATTCCCTGGAGTTCACCGGCTATGAGACCGACGACTACGGATTGGTCAACCTCCGGCTTGACTGGAACTCCGTCGCCGGCAAGCCCTGGGATGTCGGTGTCTATGTCCGCAATCTAACCGATGAGGACGCCGTGATCAGCAGCTCGCTGTCCACTGCCTCCATGCCCATTCGGTCAGTGATGTACAACGATCCCCGGGTATACGGCATCAACCTGCGG
>PABE01000058.1 GCA_002702725.1 Porticoccaceae bacterium | reverse complement strand
GCACGACTACCAGATCATCTCGGGTGAGCGTCACGACCGGTTCCGGCTGGAAGAGGGCAAGCTGATGCTGGCACGCCGGGAGATTATCCTGGACATGTCTGTGCTGAGCATGCCCAACCTCGCTATCTTCCTCTAGCGAGATCGTACGGCCAGATATTTAGTTGATCTGGATTCGGCGTTCTGGCCTGTCGATTCTGGTAAAACTGTCGGGGTGGTGTGTCACGCCACCCCGACAGACAGAACAGGAAAACCGGTCCCCAAATGGGCCATGGAGCGACAACCTTTGTGGGTGGTTCTGCCGCTTCCACAGTTAATACTGCCGGCCGTTAAGAGCGCGGAGTCACGTTATGAGCGAAGTGGACGAAAGCAAAGCTGATACATTGAGCGACCAACAGGAAGCGAAAAAAGCTGCCACTGGAATCAAAATTGACCCCGTAAAGCGGGTCGTCCTCGGTGGCGCGAGGAGCAAAAAAAGCACCGATGCCAATGGCAAGAAAACCCGCTCCACGGGTGCGGAGCAAAGTATTACCCGAATACTTGATGCCGCGATGGAGTCGGCGTCACGGCAGGGACTTCGCAACCTGTCCATGAGCGATGTTTGCCGGATCGCCGGCGTCGCCAGGGGCACGTTGTACCGCTATTTTCCCTCGAAAGAAGCCTTGCTCGAGAGCCTGGGCCAACGGACCCGCCATCAGATGGAAACCGGTATTCGGGAGGCGGCTGCGGGCGCAAAAACCGGCAACGAGTGCCTTCGCGCCGTTATCGATTTACTGATCAGCGTTACAGTGGAAACCAAAGCGCGGGATATTCTTGAAGTGGAACCGCTGTTCTTTATGGAGTTTCTCCAGCGCAATATGCCCCATTACATCAAGGTGGTGACGGATGTTCTAGGGCCGTTCTACGACGAAATTGATGCCGCCATGGACCATAAAGTGGACAGGACGCTGTTTACCGAGATGATCCTGCGCTTGCAGATTTCCTATATTTTTCTGCCCGACGAGCAGGCCAGTGATCAGCTGATCGACAAAATCTTCAAGGCGCTTGATGAGTTCAAGTAAGTCTTGTGGGCAGGTTTTGCCTGACACCGTTTAGCCAACAGAAAATGAATTAGAATACTTTCCGGATAATTGGGTTTGTTCCCGCTTTCTCCCTGCCTCGAACTTTGCTAATTTGTCCGCTGAAGCGCCTCGTAAAGGGAATCACGGGTGGACAAATTCGACCGTATACAAAAACTCCACCGCATCCTGCGCAGCCACCGCAGGCCTGTGCCCAAGCGGGTGCTGGCGGAACAACTTGAATGCAGCGAACGCAACGTTCAGCGCATCATCGAAAGCATGCAGCTGTACCTGGATGCCCCTCTCGCTTACGATCCCTCCACAAGGGGCTGGCACTATGAGGAAGACCCCAATAACCGCTTCGAGCTGCCGGGGTTGTGGCTGACCAGTGAAGAGCTTCAGGCCCTGAGCCTGCTCATCAACCTGCTCGACACCCTCGGCCGCGGCCTGCTCGATGAAGATCTTCGGGTGATCGACGCGGAAATCCGCAACCTGCTGGAGGCGCGGGGTGTCAATGCCACCCGCTTTATGAACCATGTGCGTGTCCTGCCCATCGGCAACAAGCCATTGGTCGGCAAGGAAATCCACACCGTGGCCGAGGCACTGCTTAAACAGCAGCGGCTCGACATGGTGTACACCAGCTACAACCATCAGCAAACCGAGCGCCAGGTCAGCCCCCTCAAACTCGTGTACTACCGGGAAAACTGGTACCTGGATGCCTGGTGCCACCTGCGCAAAGAGCTGCGCACCTTCTCTGTGGCCCGTATCAACCGGGTGCAACTGCTCAGGGAAAAAGCAAAAAAACTCGAAAAAGCCCTGGTAGACCGCTACTTCTCGGAAAGCTACGGTATTTTTGCCGGCAAGCCCCGGCACACAGCCCGCCTGCGTTTCCTGCCCGCCGTCGCCCGGGAAGTGGCCAGCCAGCAATGGCACCCGGACCAGGCAGGGGAGTGGCAGGGCAGGGATTACATCCTCACCATACCCTACTCGGTAGACAAGGAACTGGTGCAGGACATTTTGCGCCATACCCCCCACGTCATCGTTGAAGCCCCCGCCGTTTTGAAGAAAGCCGTCAAAAACAAACTCCAGCAAGGGCTGGAAAACTACCTGGGAAAAGGCCTGGGCTGGTTATGACGTTGCAGAACCACTGGATGTTTATACAAGACGTGTACTGTCCAGGAGCGGGTGTAGAGTATGAAACTACCAGCGAACAGGGAGAGGAATAAAGTTCACCCACAGGGAGTAACCGTCAGGGTGGCGGGCTGGTGATATTTGAATCTGGGAGAGGAAGGTGGAATTTCAAGTATTTACAAAAGAAAGCTGTCGAATGGAAATAAATCGCTTGTCCAAGCTGAATCGATCTTCATGGATAGAAATGCAGGTGAAGGTGGAATCCCGAACCTTAAATTCGAAATGGAAATTGTGACGTGGAAGATTTTTCACCAAGCGACCTGAAAACTATCCTGCACTCCAAGCGGGCCAACCTCTATTACCTCGAACACTGCCGGGTACTGGTCAACGGCGGCCGGGTTGAATATGCCACTGACCAGGGCAAGCAATCGCTCTACTGGAACATCCCCATCGCCAACACGACTACGCTGCTACTCGGCACTGGCACGTCCATCACGCAGGCCGCCATGCGCGAGCTGGCCAAGGCCGGTGTGTTAGTGGGATTTTGCGGGGGCGGCGGCACGCCGTTGTTTGCCGTCAACGAGGTTCAGGTAGATGTATCGTGGTTGACACCACAAAGCGAATACAGGCCCACCGAATACCTGCAACACTGGGTCCGGTTCTGGTTTGATGACGCCAAACGTCTGCAAGCCGCCCGGTTATTTCAAGTCACACGATTGCAGCAAATCGAAAAGCACTGGCTCAGCTCCCGACTGCAAAGAGACGAGTCGTTCGCGATTGACAGCAATAGACTGAAACAAACACTGGAATCTACGCTGGCCAAACTTGATCAGTGCCAGAGCAGCAATGATATTCTGGCACTCGAGGCACAACTGACAAAAACCCTGTACAAACTCGCCGTCGACGCCGTGGGCTATCAGGCATTTACCCGCGCCAAGTACGGCTCGGGCGCCGATACCGCCAATCGATTCCTGGACCATGGCAACTACCTTGCCTACGGGTTGGGAGCAACCGCCGCCTGGGTACTGGGCCTGCCCCACGGGCTTGCTGTTCTTCACGGCAAAACCCGACGCGGCGGGCTGGTCTTTGATATTGCCGACATCATCAAGGATGCCCTGATCCTGCCACAGGCGTTTATTGCCGCCATGGCAGGCGATGAAGAACAGGAATTTCGCCAGCGCTGCCTGGAAATCTTTAACCGTGCCGAAGCGTTGGACACTATGATCGACACCCTGAAAATGGTGGCAGAAACCTGTGCCAGCGAGACGCCATGAATATTTTATTGGTTTCGCAATGCAACAAAAATGCGCTGACACAGACACGGCGCATACTCGATCAATTTGCCGAGCGCAAAGGCGAACGTACTTGGCAAACCGCCATTACGCTGCAGGGCCTGAATACCCTGCGAAAAATGCTGAAAAAAAATGCGCGCCGAAACACCGCCGTCGCTTGCCATCGTATTGGCGGCAAGAATCACAGCGAACTGTTGTGGATCGTTGGCAACGTCAACCGTTTTAATGAACAGGGCACCGTACCCACCAACACCACCGCGAGAGATGTTTTAAAGGCGGATGCCGAAAACCATTGGCATACCGCCGAAGCCATTGCGCTCTTTGCCGGCATAGCCGCACTGTTCCACGACTTTGGCAAAGCCAACACCCTGTTTCAGAAAAAGCTGGCCGGCAAACGAACAAGCGCCGAGCCCTACCGCCACGAATGGGTCAGCCTGCGTCTGTTTCAGGCCTTTGTCGGCGAGTTAAACGACCAGCAATGGGTAGAAAAGCTGGCCACGGTATCCTCCAACGACGAAACCGCACTGCTGGATGAGCTGAGCAAGCTTCAAGACCACCCCGTATCCAATCGCCCAAGATGCTTCAGCCTGTTGCCACCTACCGCCCGCGTTGTTGCCTGGTTAATTGTCAGCCACCACAAATTGCCGCAATCCAATCCCGGCAACGAGCAGGCTGCCGCCAGCCTGAAAGCCATTGCGCAATTCATCGAAAAAGACTTTATCTCGGCGGAATGGAACTCACCGCAAATCCAGCACTATGCCAGCCCCCATCTCGACAAAGCACAAAGCAGGGAGATTAGCGACGTCTGGAGCTTTCCCAAAGGCACGCCGCTGAACAGCAAAACCTGGTGCGACAAGGCGCAACGTATTGCCAAACGGATGCTGGGCCACCCATCACTGCTAAACCATCCGTGGCTTGGCGATACCTTTACCGTGCACATGGCACGCATGGCACTCATGCTGGCCGACCATCACTTTTCCTCGATCGACGGCAAAGTTACCTACCGCGACAACCGCTATAAAATCTGGGCCAATACCGACCGCAAAACCAATCAACACAAGCAACGGTTGGACGAGCACTTGATCGGCGTTTACCGCAATGCCCTGCAGATCACCCGGCAACTGCCCTCGCTACGAAAAACCTTACCCGCGATTGGCCGACATGCCGGGTTTAAAAAACGCAGCGCCGTCGCTGCATTTCAATGGCAGGACAAAGCCTACGATCTGGCGGTCAGCTGCCGCGAACCCAGCCAACGACAGGGTTTTTTCGGCGTCAACCTGGCTTCCACCGGGCGCGGTAAAACCTTTGCCAACGCGCGCATTATGTATGCCCTGGCCAACCCCAAAACAGGCTGTCGTTTTAGCGTAGTGCTCGGATTGCGTACTCTTACCCTGCAAACCGGACAGGCTTTTCGCGAAAAACTGAACCTGGACGATGACGATATCGCCGTACTGATTGGCTCGGCCGCCATTCGCCGACTGTTTGAATCGCAAAGTGAACCCACCCACGGTTCGGAATCCGCCGATGAGCTCGTCGACGCCGAGATCCACGTCAGTTTTGAGGGCGCGCTCACCGACGGACCGCTAAAACACTGGCTGGAAAACGATCCCAGCGGCAAACTCAACAAACTCATCAGCTCCCCCATTCTCGTCAGCACCATCGATCACCTTATGCCCGCCACCGAGGGCACCCGCGGCGGCAAGCAGATCGCGCCTATGCTGCGATTACTGACCGCCGATCTGGTACTCGACGAGCCGGATGATTTCAGTCTGGCCGATATGCCGGCCCTGTGCCGACTGGTGCACTGGGCCGGCCTGCTGGGCTCGCGGGTTCTGCTCTCATCCGCCACACTATCACCGGCATTGGTGACAGGTTTGTTTACCGCGTACCAAAAAGGCCGCGAGGCATTCAATGTCGCCTGCACCGAACCGGGTAATCGTCAGGGCGTTATCTGCGCGTGGTTTGACGAGTGGAGCGCGACACACGCCACAGTGGCCGACGCTGATATATTCAGCAGCGCCCATCAGCAGTTTATTCAGCGCCGCATCCACCAACTGCAAAAAGAACCCCCACTGCGGCGCGCGGAACTGCTGCCGCTTAAACTCAGCGCCCGGGACGAAACCAGTGTGGCCAGCGCCGCCGCCGATGCCATCTTTCACGGCGCCTCTGCACTGCATCAACACAATGCTGCGCACCACCCCCAAACCCATACGCGTGTCAGTGTCGGGCTGGTCCGTTTTGCCAATATCAAGCCTTTAGTCGCCGTGGCGCAGCAGCTGCTGAATACAGCGCCCCCTGCAAACACCGTGGTGCACTACTGCGTTTACCACAGCCAGTTTCCCCTGATTGTGCGCTCCGGCATCGAGGCGGTACTGGATAACACTCTTAACCGCAAACAGGACGCACACTTCTGGCAGCAACCTGCCATCAAAGCGGCGGTCGGCGGTGCGCCAGAAAAAGACCATATCTTTATCGTCCTGGCCTCACCGGTCGCCGAAGTCGGAAGGGATCACGATTACGACTGGGCGATTGCCGAACCCAGTTCCCTGCGCTCCATTATTCAGCTGGCAGGCCGTATACAACGGCACCGCCAACACCAGGCAGACCATACCAACCTGCTGATACTCGATAGCAATATCAAGGGGTATCGCGGCAGCAAAGTCGCCTTTGAAAAGCCCGGCTTCGAAACTGCCGAGCGACCACTGATCAGCCACAATCTGGCCGAAGCACTGCGGCCGGAGCAGTATCGGGTAGTCGACTCCCAGCCCTGTATTGCACCGGGGCTCACGCTCCAACCAGACAGCAACCTGGCCGACCTGGAGCACGCCGAAACCCAGCTGTGCTTTGCCAGTCAGGATGAAAGCACACCCTACGCCCACCAGTGGCTGAAACCCAATGCCACCCTGACTGCCGAGCTACAGCAGAGAACCCGCTTTCGCCGCTCCCGGCCAATGGACGACTATTACTGTTATCTGGAAGAAGACAGCGCCGATATGACCATATACCGCTGGCACGACAACGGCGAAGCCAAACCCTGCAACGACATCAACCGTGTGCCGCTACAACACCACAGCGATAACCAATTGTGGGGTTATACCGGCTTTGTTGACGCTATCACCGACAGAGCAGAGCAGGAAAAGACCACCGTGGAGGACACCAGCCGGATTTATGGCGCGTTTTCGTTATACCGAAGTGAGAGTAACCAGCAGTGGCATTACACGCCGGAATTGGGATTTTATCAGGCACTTACATAATGTAAGTACCTGATAAATAAGGCTGCCTGTACGGCAGCGAACTTTTAACCAACGCGGTTAGCGTTACATTTCTAAGCTGCCTGTACGGCAGGAGAAGGTATAGTAAGCGTAGAACATTGTGTTATCAACGCGTTTAACTTTACAGGAGAAGAATGCGGGGCTTACAATCTGGCCACTTTATAGCCAAGAAGAGGCCGTGGTCGTGTCAAAGAATATTTCAGTACTCATCAAAAGAAGCAAAAACTGCTACCTGATAAAGACAGCTTACCAGCAACCTGGAGGACCAAATCTACAATGGATTCTTTTTACCACTATCGTCCTTTCCATGGGCGACCCATACCTGAGATTGCCGGTGCAGCAAGCGCCCTCTCAACCGCGCGCAGTTTTGGTCAAAAAAGCAAAAACAACCACCCCAATTGAGGCCAGACACCATGCAATTGAACCCGCCGCATCAAGGACTCACCCAAGCCATACTTGACTACATCAAAAAACGGGAAACGGAAAAGCTCGAAAAGTTCGATAAAGAAGCGGAAAAGCAACGCAAGAGCTGCCCTGCGGATAAGCTGGCCGAACTGAATGCCGAGCTGACAGAGGCACGCCGCAATGAAGAAAACCGCTACATACCCAGCCACTGGCTGGATGATGCCGCCGAGCGCGCCAAACAACTGCAGTTTGTTACCCACGCCCTGAAATTTATTCACTCCGACGCCAAAGGCACCAGCCTGTTTGCCCGTTATATCAGCACGCCGGATACCAGCTATATTTCTACCGCCGCTCTGTCGCAGCCCGATTTTGATGTAGTCGGCAATGCCGCCGCCCTGGATGTCGGCAAGCTGTTGTTGCTGGCGCACGACGGGCAACGTCTTATCGATCTTATTGAGAAAAACGATGCCTCAGCACTCGAACCCCTGGCCGCGGATGCCACCCAAGCTCAACGCTGGCTAACCGGCTTTAGTGCGGTGTTCAGGGCCGGCGAACCTTCCAGCCATAAACTGGCCAAGCAGACCTACTGGCCCCTGGGCGACGATCAGTACCATCTGCTGTTGCCGCTCTATCCCACGGCGCTCACACAATCGATATACCAACGCATTCAACAGGCGCGTTTTTCAGAAGAAAGCAAAGCGGCCCGCGAAAAACGCCGCAATAGCCAAGCCTCGGCAACCGCCGATATTCGCTACCCGCAGCTGGCGACACAAAACTTTGGCGGCACCAAACCGCAAAATATCAGCCAGCTTAACAGCCAGCGCGGCGGCAAAGCCTACCTGTTATCCAGCGCGCCGCCCAACTGGGAACAGCGCATCACCCCGCCACTGAATATCAGCTCGGTGTTCGCCCAGCGCATTGAACGCCGGGTATTCAGGCAGATAAAGCAACTTCAGCACTATCTCGAGCAGGTTTTACCCCGCGATAACAACATGCACATCAAGGCAGCAAGCGCAGAGGGATTGGATGAGATTGTGACCACCGTTCTGCACGAGGCGGCCAAAATCCAGCAGCTACCCGCCGGCTGGAGCGCGCATGAAGACTGCCGACTGCCCATGGCCGAATGCCTGTGGCTAGACCCCAAAAGGGCCGAAACAGACCAGGCCTTCTTTGACGAGCGCGACAAGGACGATTGGCAGCGGGTGGTGGCGCAAAACTTTGCCCGCTGGCTGGCTGGCAAGCTGGAGAGCAAAAAAATGGCCCTGGGCGCCACAGAACACCGCGCGTTTCGCGGACTGCTTGAACCCGAGCTGCATCACAACCTGAAACAACTGGAAGGAGTGATTCTGTAATGGATGCCCTGCTGATACTCCGCAATATCGAAGTCACCGCGGCCAATGCAATTGCCGGCCTGACCTGGGGCTTCCCCGCAATTACTCATTTTCTCGGTTTTGTTCACGCACTGGAGCGGAAGCTGCCCCCGTCACTGGACGTACAATTTGATGGTGTGGGTGTTGTATGCCATGAACACCAAATACAGGCGTACCAGGCCAATTCATTTGCCGATCACGCTTTCGCACTCACCCGCAATCCTTTGGGTAAAGATGGCGGCTCGGCGTCTTTTAACGAAGAGGGTCGAATCAATATGCGTATCAGCCTCTTGATCCCCATCGTCGGTGTGCTGTCCGGCCATGACCGGGACGACCTGCTGAAAAACATCGAACAAAATCTACAAACCCAACATCTGGCCGGTGGCCTCATCACCAATCAACCCAGGTGGCAATTTATCGGCAACCGCCTGGAAGAGCGTCACCGGGCCATCATGTACAGCCTGCTGCCCGGATTTACCCTGGTAAGCCGCCACCCACTGTTACAACAAGAACAGGCTCGCCTGCACCAACAGGGGATAGACGACGCCGCACTGGAAGCCTGGCTAAATTTTTCCCGCCTGACCTACCGGGCCGATACCGCAGAAGAGAGCGAACACACCGAGTGGCATCTCGAAACCAAACCCGACACCGGCTGGTTAAAGCCGATCACAGTAGGCTACCGCCCTATTGCGCCATTGCATAAAGCCGGCGCCGTTGGCAAAACCCGGGATACCACATCACCCGCCGCCTTTGTCGAAAACATCTACTCCATCGGCGAGTGGATGAGCCCGCACCGCATCAAAGCACTGGGCGATATGATCTGGCGCTACACCCAAACGCCCACCGGTGATTATCTTTGCCAAAACCCCTATCAACCTGAATTAACCAACACCGCAGAATAAAGGAGCACACCATGGCCACATTAAAAACCGCAGAAGTTCTCGCCTTTGAACGCAAGCTCGCCAATTCCGACGGCATTATGCACGCCGGCAATTGGACCGATATCGACAAGCCGAATGCCTGGCAAGGCATTACTATTCAGCCCAAGTCGGTGCGAGGCACAATCTCCAACCGCTTAAAATCCGCTATTGCCAGCGATCCGTTAAAACTCGATAACGAAGTACAAAAAGCCAATCTCCAAACCGTCGATGTCGCCGCACTACCCTTTGAGTGCGATACGCTCAAAGTAGAATTTACGCTGCGTGTACTCGGCAATCTAAAAACACCCTCCGCCTGTAACAAACCTGACTACCAGCAAGCGCTGAGCAACGTCGTTCAATCCTATATCGACGAGCAGGGATTCGGCGAACTCGCCAGGCGATATGCCTATAACCTCGCCAATGCGCGCTTTCTGTGGCGCAACCGGGTGGGTGCCGAGCAAATACACGTGCGCATCACCCGCTACGAACAGCAACAACTTGTACAAACATGGAATTTCGACGCTAGCGCACTGCCACTTCGGCATTTCGATCATGACAATACGGATATCGCCGCACTGGCCGATGCCATCGCCGCAGGACTAAACGACAGCGCATTTGCCTTTTTTAAGGTCGAGGCATTTACCCTACTCGGCAGCGGTCAGGAAGTATTCCCCTCAGAAGAGCTTATTCTAAGCAAGGATGACAAAAGTAAAACTCTGTACAAACTCAGCAACAACATCGCCGGCCTACACTCGCAAAAAATCGGCAATGCCATTCGCACCATCGACACCTGGTATCCAAAGGCCGATGAGTTTGGGCCCATTTCAGTGGAACCCTTTGGCTCCGTCACCAGCCGTGGCACCGCCTACCGCAAACCCACTGAAAAGCTCGATTTCTATACATTGTTGGACAACTGGGTACTCAAAGATAAAAAGCCTGATACCGAACAACAGCACTATGTCATAGCAACATTGATTCGCGGTGGCGTCTTCGGCGAAAAATCGGAATAAGAGGCAAAGCAATGGACCACTATATCGACATTCGGGTACTGCCAGACCCGGAGTTTAAAGAAACCACCCTGATGAATGCACTCTATGCAAAATTGCATAGAGTGCTGCATAAAACCACCGAGGGCCGCGTTGGCGTGAGCTTCCCGCATTTCAACAAAAATCTGGGCGATATTTTACGTCTGCACGGCACACATCAAGACTTAGCACTACTCATTGACCAGCCCTGGCTGCAGGGGTTAAAGGACTATTGCAATGCCTCAGATATATTAACCGTACCTACCGATCCCCAATACCGCGTGGTTAGGCGCAAACAAATAAAGAGCCAGCACAATAAACGCGCCCGCTCCATCAATAAGGGCTGGCTCAGTGAGCAACAAGCTTTAGAACAAATACCCGATGAAGCACAAAAACCAGTAAAGCTGCCTTATGCCCAGATAAAGAGCCTTTCCAACGGCAATGTGATGAGAATATACGTGGAGCATCAACCCCTCCTCACCATCCCGACCCCCGGCCTATTTTCCTCCTACGGACTCAGCACCACCGCTACCGTGCCCTGGTTCTGACCCTTTTTATTGCACCTCACCCAATCCCTTGATTTACAAGGGATTTTATTTTCCCTTAATAAAAAGGGTTTTGCCGCTATAACGCAAATAGTTCTTTAACAATCAGATAGTTATGTTTTAATCTCCATAGTTCGCTGCCGGACAGGCAGCTTAGAAAGCACGGCACACTCTACAGCAGCAGCACCGGCAGTTCGCTGCCGGACAGGCAGCTTAGAAAAAAACCGCTTTCCCACACCGATTTTTTATTGTGTTCGCTGCCGGACAGGCAGCTTAGAAAACCTGGGTGGCCTGGTTTACCGTTGCGACATCGTTCGCTGCCGGACAGGCAGCTTAGAAAAGGTGCTGGCGCAGGGCGCTTTCGGTGATGGTGTTCGCTGCCGGACAGGCAGCTTAGAAAATCGGTGACGACGGTGATTTCGCCCAGCGTAAGTTCGCTGCCGGACAGGCAGCTTAGAAAAGAATGTGCGGCAGGATTACTGGGAGCAAGTCGTTCGCTGCCGGACAGGCAGCTTAGAAATGAAACCGTGTTGTTGGCTCCCGGTGGCGGTCGTTCGCTGCCGGACAGGCAGCTTAGAAAAGCGGCGACTTTCTCACGGATGGGACAGTAATGTTCGCTGCCGGACAGGCAGCTTAGAAATGGGCGATCTCGATGCTGCCCACGGGGATAAAGTTCGCTGCCGGACAGGCAGCTTAGAAAGCGTAATCTTCTTCGGCAAGGCCGCACTTTGAGTTCGCTGCCGGACAGGCAGCTTAGAAATCCTGCTGCGCCGCCGTCAGGCCCCGCAATTTGTTCGCTGCCGGACAGGCAGCTTAGAAAGTAACGATCACCAGTGTTGTCGTGCTCGTATCGTTCGCTGCCGGACAGGCAGCTTAGAAAGGATCGAGCAGGAGCTAGGCGAACCGTTGAAAGTTCGCTGCCGGACAGGCAGCTTAGAAATGGACGGCGCAGTGACGCTGCACACGCTGCCTGTTCGCTGCCGGACAGGCAGCTTAGAAACGGTATTGCCCAAAATCGGGAGAAGTCCGTTAGTTCGCTGCCGGACAGGCAGCTTAGAAACTCGGCCTTAACTTCTGCCGGGTTGGCGAGGTGTTCGCTGCCGGACAGGCAGCTTAGAAAAGAAAACCACCTGGTATCGCCATTTAGAAATAGTTCGCTGCCGGACAGGCAGCTTAGAAATCTTGTCCTGGCGGGCCATCGCCGTGGGGGTAGTTCGCTGCCGGACAGGCAGCTTAGAAATGGCGTTGATGCTGTACCAGCGGTTGTTGGGGTTCGCTGCCGGACAGGCAGCTTAGAAAAAATCAGGTGAGGTACGGTATGAGACCAGCGCGTTCGCTGCCGGACAGGCAGCTTAGAAACATGAGACAAAGTGGCGGTGTTACAAGGACCGGTTCGCTGCCGGACAGGCAGCTTAGAAAAGAAAGCGCTGCTTCTCGGGGATCGAGTTACCGTTCGCTGCCGGACAGGCAGCTTAGAAAGATTACGGTGTTGATCTAACCTGGCGCGAGGAGTTCGCTGCCGGACAGGCAGCTTAGAAAAGCGGGTGTTGGCAAGCCGCTGCCGGAAAACCGTTCGCTGCCGGACAGGCAGCTTAGAAAGCTGGTGGCGGCGAAGGTGATCCGGTTATACGGTTCGCTGCCGGACAGGCAGCTTAGAAAGATGGCAACCTGACCGGCTCGGTCTCTATCTCGTTCGCTGCCGGACAGGCAGCTTAGAAACTGATTATTGCGGAGATCGAGCGGCTAGACCGGTTCGCTGCCGGACAGGCAGCTTAGAAACACGAATACCAAGTCAACGACGGGGCGATCGTGTTCGCTGCCGGACAGGCAGCTTAGAAATACAAACAGGCGCGTCCCGTCTGGGGACCAGGGTTCGCTGCCGGACAGGCAGCTTAGAAATTACGACGCTGAAGCAGAAGTGATGAAGGGCAGTTCACTGCCGGACAGGCAGCTTAGAAACTGACTTGCTGAAAAGGCAGATGGCGATATGCGTTCACTGCCGGACAGGCAGCTTAGAAATGAACGATGCGGGACTTGATATGCGAGCGGTGGTTCACTGCCGGACAGGCAGCTTAGAAATTAACTGGAGTGAAAAAGCTATGACCCTACAAGTTCACTGCCGGACAGGCAGCTTAGAAAGTCTGAAGCAGGGGAGGGGCAAAGCTGGTCACGTTCACTGCCGGACAGGCAGCTTAGAAAGATAGTAATCGTCATTCCCCGGTTTGACGCCGGTTCACTGCCGGACAGGCAGCTTAGAAATGATTTTCGTGCCATCGATATAGCTGATTTACGTTCACTGCCGGACAGGCAGCTTAGAAAAGTGTGGTCGGGGTCATATTCATTAATGATCCGTTCACTGCCG
>PABE01000057.1 GCA_002702725.1 Porticoccaceae bacterium | reverse complement strand
GGCCGGGGAGCCCCGGGCACCGGAATCGGCCATCATGAACACAGAGTTGAAGGATGCCTGCTCTTCTTCCTCGCCATCGCGGTTAGTGACCTTCTCCTTGGAGATAACCTCCATCATGGACTTCGCTACCAGGTCATTGGCGCGGGACCAGATATCGATCACCTTGTTGTACTTCTCTCCCTGTGTGACAAGCCCTGAGGCGAACTGGGACTCGATTTCCATCACCTCGTCTTCGGCGCGCTCGATGATCTCGGCTTTGCTGGCGGGAATCAGGAAATCGTTGACGCCAATTGACGCGCCAGATTTTGTGGAGAAGTCAAAACCGGTATACATCAGCTGGTCGGCAAAGATCACGGTCGCCTTCAGGCCAACCACCCGGTAACACTGGTTGATAATCCGGGAAATCGCTTTCTTGGTCATCGCCTGGTTAATCATATCGAAGGTCAGACCTTCAGGTACGATTTCCCAAAGCAGCGCCCTGCCCGCCGTGGTGTCTTTTACGGAAATGGACTCATGGCGCTCACCGTCTTCATTGAACGTCACTTCTTTAATACGCACCTTGACCCGCGCCTGCAGGTCGACCTGCTTGCTGTAAAAGGCTCGGGAGACCTCGGCCAGATTGGCAAAGGCCATACCTTCGCCCTTGGCGTTGATGCGCTCGCGGGTCATGTAATAGAGCCCCAGTACCACATCCTGGGAGGGCACGATGATGGGCTCGCCGTTGGCGGGGGACAGGATGTTATTGGTCGACATCATCAGTGCCCGCGCTTCGAGCTGCGCTTCCAGCGTCAGGGGCACGTGCACCGCCATCTGGTCGCCGTCAAAATCGGCGTTGTAGGCGGCACAAACCAACGGGTGCAACTGAATGGCCTTACCTTCGATGAGGACGGGCTCGAAAGCCTGAATACCGAGACGGTGCAAGGTTGGCGCGCGGTTGAGCATCACTGGATGCTCGCGGATCACCTCGTCGAGGATGTCCCAGACCACGGATTCCTCACGCTCGACCATCTTCTTGGCCGCCTTGATCGTCGTGGCAAGACCACGGGATTCAAGCTTGGAGAAGATAAACGGCTTGAACAGCTCCAGGGCCATACGCTTGGGCAGGCCGCACTGATGGAGCCGCAGCGCCGGGCCCACCACAATCACGGAGCGGCCGGAGTAATCAACCCGCTTGCCGAGCAGGTTTTGCCGGAAACGGCCCTGCTTGCCCTTGATCATGTCGGCGAGTGACTTCAGCGGTCGCTTGTTGGAACCGGTGATGGCGCGGCCGCGACGCCCGTTGTCGAGCAAAGCATCGACGGACTCCTGGAGCATGCGCTTCTCATTGCGGACAATGATATCCGGCGCATTCAATTCCAGCAGCCGCTTGAGACGGTTGTTGCGGTTGATCACCCGACGGTACAGGTCATTCAGGTCGGACGTCGCAAAGCGACCCCCGTCCAGGGGTACCAGCGGACGCAGGTCCGGTGGCAAGACGGGCAAGGACTCGAGGACCATCCACTCCGGTTTGTTACCGGAGTTATAGAATGCTTCGAGCAATTTCAGCCGTTTGGACAGTTTCTTGCTCTTGGTTTCGGAATTGGTGTTGGGCAGTTCTTCGCGGATCTCGGCGATTTCCTGCTCAAGATCAATATTCTTGAGCAGAATCTGAATCGCCTCGGCACCCATGCTGGCGCTGAACTCGTCGCCGAATTCTTCCATGGCCTCGAAATATTGCTCATCGTTGAGCAGCTGACCCAGTTCGAGGGTGGTCATTCCGGGATCGGTAACCACGAAGGATTCAAAATACAGGACACGCTCAATTTCCCGCAGCGTCATGTCCAGCAGCAAACCGATGCGGCTGGGCAGCGACTTCAGGAACCAGATATGGGCAACGGGACTGGCCAGCTCGATATGACCCATACGTTCCCGGCGGACATTGGCTCTGGTAACTTCCACGCCACATTTTTCGCACACGATACCGCGGTGCTTCATGCGCTTGTACTTGCCACACAGACATTCGTAGTCGCGCACGGGACCAAAAATCTTGGCGCAGAATAAACCGTCCCGCTCAGGCTTGAAGGTACGGTAATTGATGGTCTCCGGCTTTTTGACTTCGCCGTAGGACCAGGAGCGAATCATATCCGGCGACGCCAAACCAATCCGGATGCCGTCAAATTCACCAGTCTGTTCCTGGGACTTCAGCAGATTCAGTAAGTCTTTCAAGGCCTTTCCTCCAGTGGATACTTGCCTTTCTCCCGGGCGTTCCCGGGAGAGTCATAACGATGGTCAGTTATTCCTGTTCCAGCTCGATGTTGATACCCAATGAACGGATTTCCTTGACCAACACGTTGAACGATTCCGGCATCCCGGGATTCATGCTGTGGTCACCATCGACGATGTTCTTGTACATCTTGGTGCGGCCCTCAACGTCATCCGATTTCACTGTCAACATCTCCTGAAGAGTGTAGGCCGCGCCATAGGCCTCCAGTGCCCAGACTTCCATTTCACCGAAGCGCTGACCACCGAACTGGGCTTTACCACCAAGGGGCTGTTGGGTAACAAGGCTGTAGGAGCCCGTCGAGCGAGCGTGCATCTTGTCATCCACCAGGTGGTTAAGCTTGAGCATGTACATGTATCCGACGGTAACCGGACGATCAAAAGCCTCGCCGGTACGGCCATCAAACAGGGTCATTTGCCCATCTTCCGGCATATCCGCCAGCTTGAGCAGCGCTTTGATCTCATCTTCCTTGGCACCGTCGAAGACCTGCGTAGCCATAGGCACGCCGCCCTGGAGGTTAGTCGCCAACTCCAGAACCTCGCCATCACTCAGCTCGGAAATATCCGCCGGCCAGTTACTGGATCCGGTGTTGTAAATTTCCTGAACAAAGTTGCGCACTTCAGCCACTTTGCGCTGCTCTTCCAGCATGACGTTGATTTTTTCGCCAAGCCCTTTCGCGGCAAGTCCCAGGTGCGTTTCAAGAATCTGTCCGACATTCATCCGGGACGGTACGCCCAGCGGATTGAGTACGATATCCACAGGGACGCCATTGGCATCGTAGGGCATATCCTCGACCGGGCGAATAGCAGAGATCACACCTTTGTTACCGTGGCGGCCGGCCATTTTGTCACCGGGCTGCACACGACGCTTGACGGCCAGATACACCTTCACGGTCTTCAGGACACCGGGGGCGAGATCATCGCCACTCTGCAACTTCTGCTTTTTGTCCTCAAAGCGCTCATCCTGATTCTTGCGACGCTCTTTGAGCAATTCTTCGGCCTTGGCCAGCTGCTCGTTCAGCGCATCGTCTTCCATGCGGACCTTGAACCAGGCGTCTTGGTCAAAATCGGCCACTACTTCGGCCGTCAGCACTTCGCCTTTTTTGAGGCCCGGCGCCTTGACGACCTTGCTGCCGACCAGCGCGTCGCGCAAGCGCTCGAAGGTGGCGTTTTCCATGATCCGGAACTCGTCCTTCAGATCCTTGCGGTACTCTTCCAATGCCTGACGCTCAATAGCCTTGGAACGGGCATCCTTTTCAAGCCCTTCGCGGGTAAACACCTGAACGCCTATCACGGTCCCCTTGGTACTGCTCGGTACCCGCAGGGAGGTGTCTTTCACGTCAGACGCCTTTTCACCGAAAATCGCACGCAGCAGCTTTTCTTCCGGCGTCAACTGGGTTTCACCTTTCGGCGTCACTTTACCAACAAGAATATCGCCGGCCGCCACCTCAGCCCCGACGTAGACGATGCCTGAATCATCAAGGCGGGACAGCGCGGCTTCACCGACGTTGGGAATATCAGCGGTGATTTCCTCTGGACCAAGCTTGGTATCGCGGGCAGTACAGGTCAGTTCCTGGATGTGGATTGTAGTGAAACGATCTTCCTGAACCACACGTTCGGAAATGAGGATGGAGTCCTCAAAGTTGTAGCCATTCCAGGGCATGAACGCGATGCGCATATTCTGCCCCAGCGCCAATTCACCGAGGTCCACCGAGGGTCCGTCGGCGAGGATATCGCTTTTGGCCACCATATCGCCCACTTTGACGATCGGGCGCTGATTAATGCAGGTGTTCTGGTTCGAACGGGTGTACTTGATCAGGTTGTAGATATCGACACCGGCATCCCCAGTCTCGACTTCGTCGTCATTGACCCGGACCACGATGCGTGCAGCATCGACGTGCTCGACGACACCGCCCCGCTTGGCGACGACACAGACCCCGGAATCACGGGCGACAACGCGCTCGATACCAGTACCCACCAGGGGCTTCTCGGCCTTCAGCGTCGGCACTGCCTGGCGCTGCATGTTGGAACCCATCAAGGCACGGTTGGCGTCATCATGCTCCAGGAACGGGATCAGCGACGCTGCGATGGACACCACCTGACGGGGCGACACGTCCATGTAGTCCACTTCCTGCGGCGGCTTGACGGTAAATTCGCCCAGATGACGCACGGTGACCAGCTCGTCGGTGAGCCGGCCCTTGTCATTCATGGCGGCGGACGCCTGGGCAATGACATGCTTGCCTTCTTCAATGGCGGACAGGTACTCAATATCGTTGGTAACCTGGCCGTCAACGACCTTGCGGTACGGCGCTTCCAGAAAACCGTAGTCGTTGGTTCGCGCGTAGGTAGCCAGCGAGTTGATCAGACCGATGTTTGGACCTTCCGGAGTCTCGATGGGACACACCCGACCGTAGTGGGTCGGGTGAACGTCACGCACCTCAAAGCCCGCGCGCTCCCGGGTCAAACCGCCCGGCCCCAACGCCGAGACACGGCGCTTGTGGGTCACTTCGGACAGCGGGTTGTTCTGATCCATAAACTGGGAAAGCTGGCTGGAGCCAAAGAACTCCTTCATCGCCGCTGCCACGGGTTTGGCGTTGACCAGGTCCTGGGGCATCAGGCCCTCGCTTTCGACCATTGAAAGACGCTCTTTCACTGCCCGCTCGACCCGAACCAGGCCAATCCGGAACTGATTCTCGGCCATCTCGCCAACGGAACGGATGCGGCGATTACCCAGGTGGTCGATATCGTCGACAACCCCTTTTCCGTTGCGGATATCGATCAGGGTGCGCATGGTATCGACAATATCTTCACGGTCGAGGGTGCCAGGCCCCTGCTCGTCTTCGCGACCCAGTCGGCGATTGAACTTCATACGGCCGACGGCGGAAAGATCGTAACGCTCCAGGGAGAAGAACAGGTTCTGGAACAGATTCTCGGCGGATTCCTTGGTCGGCGGCTCGCCGGGACGCATCATCCGGTAGATTTCCACCAAGGCCTCTAGCTGGGTGCGGGTGGGATCGTTGCGCAGCGTATCGGAGACAAACGAGCCACAGTCGAGGTCGTTGGTGTAGATAACCTCGATTTTGTCGATACTGGCCTCGGAAAATCTGGCCAGAATCTCGGAGGTAATTTCAGTATTGCACTCAAACAGCAGCTCACCGGTTTTCGGATCTGCCACATCGCGGGCCAGCACTCGCCCGTGCAGATAGTCAGACGGTACTTCGAGCTTGGTGATATTGTCGCTTTCCAGCTGGCGAATATGCCGTGCGGTTATCCGGCGGCCTTCCTCGACGATAACCTTGCCGCCCTTACCCTTGATGTCGAAGCTGGCGATCTCGCCCCGAAGCCGCGCAGGCTCCAGATCCATCACGTAGCTGCCGTTTTTCTTGACTTCAAAGGTGGTGACTTCGAAGAACATTTCGAGAACTTCCTCGGCGTTATAACCGAGAGCACGCAACAGAATCGTGGCCGGCAATTTGCGGCGACGATCGATACGCACATACAGCAGATCCTTGGGATCGAATTCAAAGTCGAGCCAGGACCCGCGGTAGGGAATGATGCGGGCGGAATACAGCAGTTTACCCGAGGAGTGTGTCTTGCCCTTGTCATGATCAAAAAACACGCCGGGTGAGCGGTGCAGCTGAGACACGATAACCCGCTCGGTACCATTGATGATAAAGGTGCCGTGATCGGTCATCAGGGGGATTTCCCCCATGTACACTTCCTGCTCCTTGATATCCTTGATGGCCTTGTTGGAGGATTCCTTATCGTAAATGACCAGCCGCAGGCGTACCCTCAAGGGCACGGCAAAGGTCACACTGCGAAGCTTGCAATCCTCTTCATCGAAGGCTGGCTTGCCGAGGCTGTAGTCGACATATTCCAGGGCAGCGTTGCCAGAAAAGCTGACAATGGGAAATACAGAATTAAACGCCGCATGCAAACCACTGTCCAGGCGCTCCTCTACGGACACACCCTGCTGGGTGAACTTGCGATAGGAATCCAGCTGAATAGCCAGCAGCGGAGGTAGTTCCATCACCTGCTGCAGCTTGCTAAAGTCTTTGCGGATGCGTTTTTTCTCGGTGTAGGAGTATGCCATCAGTAGTCACCAGCACGTTCACTTATGGGGCCATGGAGTTGCGGTTTGACCGCATCCTCAGCGAGGAGGAATCCCCTGTTCGCCTTCCGGCAAACAGGAAAAGGCCGGCGGGTTGCCCGCCAGCCTCAGCCTGATATTACTCAGGCAACAGTACGCGAAGCACTGCGAACTTACTTCAGCTCGACAGATGCGCCCGCTTCTTCCAGATCTTTCTTGGCTGTTTCCGCTTCTTCTTTGGAGACAGCTTCTTTCAGAGTGGAAGGTGCACCGTCTACCAGGTCTTTGGCTTCTTTCAGGCCCAGACCGGTGATAGCGCGTACAACTTTAATGACGTTGACTTTTTTCTCGCCAGCGCCGGTGAGTACGATGTCGAACTCGGTTTTCTCTTCAACAGCAGCGGCTTCCCCACCGGCGGCAGGACCGGCGGCAACAGCAACAGCGGCAGCAGCAGAGACACCGAACTTCTCTTCCATCGCCTCGACCAATTCAACAACCTGCATTACGCTCATCTCGGCGATGGCGTTCAAAATATCGTCTTTAGACAGAGCCATGACTCAATCTCCTTGAAAAATAAACAGTTTTAAACGGGAATCGGCTCAAGCCGCTTCCTGTTCCTTTTTGTCGCGTACAGCTGCGACAACGCGCGTAACTTTTGAAGGCACTTCGTTGAACGTACGTACCAGCTTGGTTACCGGGGCGATCATTACACTTGCCAGCTGACCCAGCGCTTGCTCCAGGGTCGGCAGGTTAGCCAGAACATCGATTTGCTCTTTAGCCAGCACTTGTCCACCGATGGACAGCACCTTGACTTCGAACTTGTCGTTCTGCTTGGCAAACTCTTTAAACAGGCGAGCCGCGGCACCTGGATCTTCCATCGAAAATCCAAACAGTGACGGTCCCACCAACGCTTCTTCAACACAGGCAAACTCCGTGTTTTCGAAAGCACGTTTGGCAAGGGTATTCTTGATAACACGCAGTTCGACGTTGGCTTCACGAGCCTTCTTGCGAAGGGCCGTAATGCCAGCCACATCGACGCCACGTGCATCAGCGATCACCAGTGAGAGTGCGTTGCCGGCAGTCTCGTTAACATCAGCGACAATCGCTTTTTTGTCGTCGAGATTCAATGCCACAAGATTATCTCCTGGATTGTCCCATTACACTCCGGCTACTACTTAATGCCGGACATTTATGTTGTGATCGAATCCAGCTCTGAAAAACTGATTCGGGTCACACCGTCTACGCAGGCGCGTCTCTGTACTACTGGCTCAGCGACGCATTAGACCCGTGGGAACCTGCGGTCTTTGACGGCCCACCTCACACAGCGAGGCAGACCCCAAAGTTCATCTGACCAGTTACGCCTCGAGAGACGCCTGGTCGATAGCCAACCCCGGGCCCATGGTGGTGGACAGGGTGACTTTTTTCACGTACACGCCCTTGGCAGAAGCAGGCTTGACCTTCTTCAGCTCGGCGAGCAGTGATTCAATGTTTTCCTTAATGGCGTTCGCTTCAAAATTGATGCGACCGACACCACCGTGAATGATACCGTTCTTGTCTGCCCTGAAACGGACCTGGCCGGCCTTGGCATTTTTTACTGCGGTGACCACATCGGGCGTCACAGTACCGGTTTTCGGATTGGGCATCAGACCGCGGGGACCCAGAATCTGGCCGAGCTGGCCAACGACACGCATGGCGGCGGGATCGGCAATCACCACATCAAAGTCGAGCTTTCCGGCTTTCACCTGTTCCGCCAAATCTTCCATTCCCACGAGGTCGGCGCCCGCGGCCTTGGCGGCATCAGCGGCTTCACCCTGGGTAAATACGGCAACACGTACGTCTTTACCGGTGCCGTGGGGCAACGTAGTTGCTCCGCGGACCGCTTGATCGGATTTGCGGGGATCAATGCCGAGGTTGACCGCAACATCGAAGGTTTCTTCGAACTTGACGCTTGAAACCTCTTTCAACAACGCCACAGCCTCGTCGATAGCGTACAGCTTGGCTGCGTCGACTTTCTCCCGAATGGCGCGGGCACGCTTGGATAATTTTGCCATCTTACAGGCCCTCCACTTCAAGACCCATTGCGCGGGCAGAACCGGCAATGGTACGAACCGCGGCATCCATATCCGAAGCCGTCAGATCAGGCTCTTTTGCCTTGGCGATATCTTCCAGCTGTGCGCGGGTCACTTTGCCGACTTTATCGGTGTTGGGGCGCGAGCTCCCTGAAGTGATTCCTGCGGCCTTCTTCAACAGGAACGACGCCGGCGGGGTTTTCATGGTGAAGGTGAAGCTGCGATCACTGTAAACGGTGATCACCACCGGGACCGGAGAGCCGGCCTCGAGGCTCTGGGTCTGAGCGTTGAACGCCTTACAGAACTCCATGATATTCACGCCATGCTGGCCCAACGCGGGGCCCACGGGCGGACTCGGATTGGCCTGACCGGCCTTTACTTGCAGCTTGATATAAGCCTGAACTTTCTTAGCCATGTTAATGCTCCAGATGGGTAATTAGCGCTGTCCCACCACTTATCGTGGTTTTCAAGCTCCCCGACGGGAACTCCCGTCATCATTTTTCCGACCGCGTTTTAAATGCGGTCGAAACCTATCAGGATTTTTCGACCTGATTAAAATCAAGCTCTACCGGCGTAGAGCGACCGAAAATGGACACCGCCACGCGCAAACGGCTCTTATCGTAGTTCACTTCCTCAACCACGCCGTTGAAATCATTGAAGGGGCCGTCAACAACCCGTACCACCTCACCCGGCTCAAACATGGTTTTCGGTTTCGGCTTGTCCTCCGAATCGTGAACCCGCTGTAAAATGGCATCCGCTTCCTTATTGCTGATCGGAGCCGGCTTGTCAGCCTTGCCACCGATGAAACCCATCACCCGCGGCGTCTCTTTCACCAGGTGCCATGTCTCATCGTCCAACTCCATTTGCACCAGCACATAGCCCGGAAAAAACTTGCGCTCGCTTTTACGTTTCTGGCCGCCCTTCATTTCCACTACCTCTTCGGTAGGGACAAGGATGTCACCAAATCGATCCTCCATACCCGCAAGAGCGACGCGCTCCTTTAGCGCAGCGGCGACTTTCTTCTCATAGCCTGAGTAGGCGTGGACGACGTACCAGCGTTTGGACATGTACTTTCTATCCTATGATCATCGAGGTGAGCCAGCCAAAGAGGCTATCCAGCCCCCAGAGAATTAACGCCATCACCAGAATGAAGGCTAAAACCACAAGAGTGGTCTGATTACGCTCCTGGCGGGTCGGCCACACAACACGGCGAGCTTCGACCTGGGCGCCCTTCAAGAGGGAAAAAACAGCGGCGCCCTTACCGGTATTGAGGGCCAGCAGGCCGGCCACGGCAACAACGACAACCAAACCCAGCACGCGATACAGCAGGGGTTCAGCGGAGAAGTAGTAGTTACCGTATATACCCCCTGCGAGCAATACCGCTACAACGACCCACTTAAGACCATCCAGCCGATAGGATTTTTCCTCAACAGCAGAACTCATCGCTTCGCTCGCACCTCGGGTCTTAAAAAAGTGGCAGGCCAGGAGGGACTCGAACCCCCAACCCCCGGTTTTGGAGACCGGTGCTCTACCAATTGAACTACTGGCCTTTCGTCTTCAAACAGACTATCTACTAACAATCAAGCCGAGATACCTGATCGGCATCTCGGCTCATAACACCAACCAGGGCGTTTACTCGATGATTTTGGCCACCACGCCGGCGCCCACGGTGCGGCCACCTTCGCGGATCGCAAACCGGAGACCGTCTTCCATCGCAATCGGCGCAATCAGCGTCACCGTCATCTTGACGTTGTCACCCGGCATCACCATCTCAACACCTTCCGGCAGCTCACAGGAACCGGTCACGTCCGTGGTCCGGAAGTAGAACTGCGGACGGTAGCCGTTGAAGAACGGCGTGTGACGACCACCTTCCTCTTTCGACAGGACGTACACTTCCGATTCAAACTTGGTGTGCGGCGTAATGCTGCCCGGCTTGGCCAGCACCTGTCCACGCTCCACTTCGTCCCGCTTGGTACCGCGCAGCAGAACACCAACGTTCTCGCCGGCACGCCCTTCGTCCAGCATCTTGCGGAACATCTCCACACCCGTGCAGGTGGTCTTGGTGGTGTCCTTGATACCGACAATCTCGATCTCTTCACCCACCTTGATGATGCCCCGCTCTACACGGCCGGTCACCACGGTGCCGCGGCCGGAGATGGAGAATACGTCTTCGATCGGCATCAGGAACGGCTGGTCGATCGCGCGCTCCGGCTCGGGGATGTACTCGTCCAGGGTCTCTACCAGTTTCTTGACCGCGGTGGTACCCATTTCGTTGGCGTCTTCGCCGTTCAGGGCCATCAGCGCTGAACCGATAATGATCGGGGTGTCGTCTCCCGGGAAGTCGTACTGGTCCAGCAGCTCCCGCACTTCCATCTCGACCAGCTCAAGCAGCTCTTCGTCGTCGACCATGTCGGCCTTGTTCAGGAACACGACGATGTACGGGACACCTACCTGACGGGACAGCAGAATGTGCTCGCGGGTTTGCGGCATCGGACCGTCGGCGGCGGAACAAACCAGGATCGCGCCGTCCATCTGAGCGGCACCAGTGATCATGTTCTTCACATAGTCGGCGTGCCCGGGGCAGTCGACGTGGGCGTAGTGACGGTTCGGGGAATCGTATTCCACGTGGGAGGTGGCGATGGTAATACCGCGCTCGCGCTCTTCCGGGGCGTTGTCGATACCGTCAAACGCCACCGCCGCACCGCTGCCCCACACCTCGTGACACACACGCGTCAGCGCCGCTGTCAGCGTCGTTTTACCGTGGTCTACGTGACCTATGGTGCCCACGTTGACGTGGGGCTTACTGCGTTCAAATTTTTCCTTCGCCATTGCGAGCGCCTCCTAATCCGGGACCAAATATCAAAAATAAAAAACAAGAACATGGAGCTCTTGAGCGGATTTGAACCGCTGACCTCACCCTTACCAAGGGTGTGCTCTACCAACTGAGCTACAAGAGCCTAAACCTTCATCGCAGGCCTGGAGCGGGTAGCGGGAATCGAACCCGCATCATCAGCTTGGAAGGCTGAGGTTCTACCATTGAACTATACCCGCCAACTCAACTCCCTGACTGCAGCTTTAACACCACTGGCAGATCAAGCCCGGGAAAACCCCGTCTACAGCACTGCTTCTTACACTGCGATTTGGTGGAGGGGGGTGGATTCGAACCACCGAAGCTTGCGCGTCAGATTTACAGTCTGATCCCTTTGGCCACTCGGGAACCCCTCCTGAAATATCCCAAGGGTCAAAATCCCTGGC
>PABE01000056.1 GCA_002702725.1 Porticoccaceae bacterium | reverse complement strand
GGATAAAATTGCCCGTCAGCAAAGCGGCCAGAAAGCGGCGATCACGAAATGCCGACCTGAGATGTATCAGTGGTACCTGAGTGAAAGTAGTGTACAGGAGAACACCCAGGGCCGGCCAAAGCAGCGCTTCCCAATGACGAGTCTGCTCTGGTGACATCCAGCCGATGGCCATGCCGGCCAGGATGGCAACCAGATAAAACCAGACCTGATATTGTTCTAGGCTGTTACGCATTTGGCTTCTTCCACGATGATACCCGGACTCGGCACCTGTTTGTGTGGGCCGGATAGTACCATGGGAGTCCTGTGAGTCACGGTGTTGTCAGCCAACGTGTCTGTGGGAGTTCCTTCCAACCCCAGCAAAGTACTACTGCATACGCTGAGATATGCCCCAAGTTACCGGCCGATTTCTTAGGGAAAATCTGGGGCAATTTGATCGCCAAACCATGCCATTTCAGGCCATATTGCGTAGTACGGTGTAGGCTTCCTACGATGGTGATAATAAAAGAAAATACGTATTTTTAGCCGTTTGGCGTTCAGTCTGTCCCCACTCTTGGAGAATGGTCATTAGGGTTCCGCCTTATTTGATTTCAGCCTGGTGATAATCTGGCGTCGATTTGCCACCAGTTCGGCTGCTTCCCGCACCGGATCGTCCTCGACATGAACGTATCGCATGAACATGGTCACGGTTTTGTGGGCAGTCAACGCCATACCCACTTTGATCGGGACACCTGAATTGGCAATGTCGGTGGCAGCGCGATGCCGTATGCCATGTGTGCCAACAAGGGGGATGCCGGCCCTTTTCAGTATGCGGCGCCAGGCGCCATAGTAGGCATTTTGGGTCAACGGCTTGTTGGGATCTTCCAGAGCAGGGCAGACGTACGGCGATTTGCTGTGGATTGCGGCATCAGAGAGCAGTTCGTAGGCTTCCGAGCTGATAGGTTTGGACATGTCACCGGTTTTGCTGTCGGGCCAGACGACTCGGCGACCGACCAGGTCTACCCACTCCCATTGTAGCGCCAGGATTTCTGACATCCTGGCGGCAAAGGCAAACTGGAGTCGGATGCCGAGAATTGGGGAAGGATGCTCAAGCTCCTCTTTTTCCGCTTTATCCAGCTGCCTGAATAGCTGGATCATCTCCTTGTCGGTAAGCAGTCGGGTTTTGCCTTTCTCGGGGAACTTGGTCACGTGTCGGCAAGGATTGGTGCCATCCGGGCGGTACCCCCACAGTTCAGCCAGGTTGAACATTTTGCGAACACAAGCCAGTATCCGGTTAGCCTGGGTGGGTGTTTTTTCCAGGCGCTTCATGAGAGCCAAAATATCAGCCCGTTCCACCTCGTGGACTTTCAAGGTGCCCATGGAGGGGAGGAGATATTTATCGATATGGTACTGGTTTTTCTTTTGGGTAAGTGGTTTGTTGTGCGGTATACAGTGATCTTCCATAAAGCGTTTGCATAAATCTTTAACCGTCGGGGCTTGCCGATCCCTGGCTTTTTGGCCTGAAGGGTCATTGCCCCGGCGTACATCCGCCAGCAAATCCTGAGCGAGGGTGCGGGCCTGTTCGACAGTCAGCTCGCCAAACAGGCCAAGTGACGGCTTGCGTCGCTTGCCACTGTTTGTGCGATACTGGAGCATGAAAACCTTGCGTCCAGTTGGGGTGACTTTGCAGAAAAATCCGGGTACGAGGGTATCCCTCAATTCAATGTCGGTTTCTCCCGGTTGGGCACCGGCAACGATGGTTTTTGTGAGCTTTACTCGTGGCATTTCTGGACTCCTGAAACCTCCGGTTCCAGGTCTTATCCAAGGAGCAAATAGGAGCCTCGGGAGAGCGAACCAGAGCGATTAGCATCAAACTCCGGCATATGATCCCTTTTTTTAAGTCTTTGAAAAACCAGCTGAATCGCGCCGTATACAAGCAGGGAGTACCCCGGAGTGGAAGCCAGACTACCGCTTAAAATCCCTCGGTAGAAATACCGTACCGGTTCGATTCCGGTCCCGGGCACCAATAAAATTAATAAGTTATATGCTGCATATTCATGCCTTTTGTTTGCAATCGTTACCTTTTAATACTCATAGATAGACGTATAGTCGACGCGTCGTGTTTGCATTAACGTCAGGCTCTACTTGCTAGGGGCGGCATAACAGTTCCGAGTCAATCTAGAAGCTGTTTTATATTTATTTAGGTTCGGTGGGTAACTGTCACCATTCGGCGTTTTTCCCCTCAATAAGCTCAACTCGAACGTCCTGTGTAACCGGATACACAGGAGGGCCAAACTGGTTGTAGATGGCGACATCAGCGGCATCACGACCATAGCCGATTGCCACGTACCCGCCTGTCAGTTCAGCCTGTGTCGCATCGAATGTATACCAGCGACCCCCAATATAGGCCTCAAACCAGGCATGCAGATCCATAGGTTCTAGCCCGTAAAGATAACCCACCACTAACCGTGCCGGTATGCTGATGCTGCGACATAATGCGATTCCAAGGTGTGAAAGATCCCGGCAGACACCCCGCTGTCTGGTATTTACTTCCACGGCGGACACAGGTATTTCACTACTGCCCGGTTCATAAAAAATGGTTGTTCTTAGCCAGGTCTCGATCGCCTTGACCTGATCGTAGCCCAACTTCTGGCCGGCTACGATCGCAGTGGCCATCTCGCCAAAGCGGTCAGATTCACAAAATCGGCTGGGTAACAGGTAGCTAAGTACGGAATCTGGCAGATACTCGATCTCCACAAATAACGCTCCCGGTGACTGGTCCACCTGATCTGCGGTCATGACATCTGCAGAGGTATATACTGAGAAAGTACCAACAGGGGCAATGAGTCGCTGACAAAGATTGCCGTAATTGTCAATGAACTCGAAAACCGGAACACTCGGCTTGAGTCTGTATTCCTCACGTGCCACCCATTGTTGCGCCCCACTGCGTAAACGTAGCATCAGAATGAAAGGTGTTGGCACTGCGATATCGAACGTTATCTCACAGCTTGTACGCAACCACATTTGATAATGTCCTTTAATGGAGTATAGGGCTAATACATTGTCGCAAAGACGCACAACTTTCTAGTGGAAGCGAAACCGGGACCATAAAAAATTCGCCTTTCTTTACCGGGTTAGGGATGTCCGCTTGCATAGTTTATGTGGCGAACAACGTGAAACTCATAGTGGTATACACACCGTAGCCCAGCAGGAGCAATCCGCCTTCAAGTCTGTTAAGCCGGCTGCCTGTATATAGGAAGAATAACAGTGTCAGCGACGTTCCCAGCATAACCCACTGATCGAACTGCAAGATTCGCTCATGGACTGGAAGAGGTTGTAGCAACGCTGAAAAACTCCAGTTTTGAATTGTCTACTTGACAGGGAAGCTTACGTGAAGGGCTTGAATAGCCTGGTTGATAATACATCCCTAAACCCGGCAGGATTGTGGGCGGGATCACATTGCATTAATGTTGAGGCGCAATCATCCCAACGGAAAATGAACTGGGGTCAACATAATGGGCGATACGGGAACCGTTTTGGGTCTATATATCAATTCTTTCAGTCGTCCATGTCTGTCTTCATCTGCTGTAAATAATGCCAGGGATCATGTTGAAGCCAGGGATTTCTGAAAGCAACTTGCCTTACTGAATCAAGGAGTGAAACACATGGCGAACATCATTATTTGCGCCGATGGGACATGGAACAGGCCAGAAGAAGATGTCGAGAAGGACTTTCCTACGAATGTCCTCAAGCTTGCCAGGGCGATTCGACCGTCAGCGCCCAATTTGAAGCAGCATGTGTTTTATGACTGGGGCCTGGGGTCATACCACGACGCCGTGGTCGCCGGCGCTACGGGAAGGGGAATCCACAAAAACATACTGGATGGCTATCGGTATATCGTGCAGAACTATGCTGAAGGCGACAACATCTACCTGTTTGGGTTCAGTCGCGGGGCATACACGGTGCGGGCATTATGCGGGCTGATCAATAATTGCGGAATACTGCGAAGGGCTGATGCGCCGTTAATTGCCAGGGCGTGGCAAATCTATAAGAGTCCTGCGGGAAAGAATCACCCGAACGGTGACGAGGCGAAACGATTCAGAAACGATCACTGCCACGGGACTAACGGCGTTCACTTTGTCGGTGTGTGGGACACAGTCGGCGCCCTGGGTATTCCTTTCAGCCTTATGGGCATGTTTGATCGACACGATGAATTTTACGATACGAAGATGGGGTCAAATGTTTCCCATGCACGGCACGCCCTTGCCATAGATGAGCAGCGTGAGGATTTTGCGCCCACCGTCTGGACCACAAGACCGGGTGTCGATCTGAAGCAGGTGTGGTTCGCCGGTGTTCATGCCGATATCGGGGGCTCTTACCCGCCAGACAAAGATACGGGCATCCGTGCGTCGGATGTGTCCCTCGCCTGGATGATGGGTGAAGCGGGGGAGCATGGCCTGGTACTGGAGCCCCATCTCGAGGCGACCCTGACTGACGGCGTTCGGGGGAAGATTCACCAATCGCGAAACCATGTCTATCGATTCAAAAAACCATTGCATCGGCTTCTGGATATCAAGGAAAAGCCGACAAAGATTCATTCCAGCGTCAAGGCCAGGTATGAGGCGGATGATAGCTATCGGCCACCCCAGCTAAAGGCCCTGGTAGACCAGCGCGGCTGGGACAATATTGCTGTCGAAAGCTGAGATGAAGGGCATGGATGAGTAGTGGTGATAGCGTTCGATGCGGTAACCTTGGCGGTAATGCGATATCCACTCTGAGGCAGGAAAATGGAAGAATTCAAACAGAAAATAGCGTTATTTATCGACGCCGATAATGCGCCTGCAGGCAAGTTCGAGGATGTGCTGACAGAGGTCGCGAACTATGGGGTGGTAACGATTCGCAAGGCCTATGGCAATTGGAAGTCGCCGACATTAAAGGCCTGGGAAGAGCTTTTGCATGAATATGCCATTCAGCCGATACAGCAATATGACTTGACGAAGGGGAAAAATGCGTCTGACATCGCGATGGTCATCGACGCTATGGACGTTATGTACACAAAGCAGATTGATGTGATGTGTTTTGTATCCTCCGACAGTGATTTCACGCCAATGGTGACCAGAGCGTTGGCGGAGGGCAAGGTAGTATTGGGTTTTGGCGAAAGAAAAACCCCGTCCCCCTTCGTAAACGCCTGTTCCAAATTTCTCTTTCTGGACCAGGAGAAGACCCAGGAAAAAGCGGCCGCCAGGCCCAAGAACATCAAATCAGATACCAAGCTGATCAATCTTCTCCGGCAGGCAATTGAGGCGACGGAAGATGAAGACGGCTGGGCGGCTCTTGGTCCCGTTGGGTCAAATATTTCCAACAAGACATCATTCGACCCCAGGAATTACGGATTCAGAAATCTCAGTAGCCTGTTTAAAGCGATCGATCTTTTCGAGCTGAAGCGCGGGCCGAATAATTCCTATCTGGTGCGGGATGCCCGCAGGAAGTAAGGCTAAAGAAGTGGCCAAGTATGACGCCCTGCAAGATATCAGGCTTCACCTTTCAGGCAAAATATCAGACGTTGTGTGGCCAATGGAAATAGTTTGGTGTTCGTCGTAATGAAAATGAAATACATCCTGGGGTCTTTAATTATCAGCTTCGGTATTCTGGTCGTAGGTGTTGTGATCTTGATATCCTTGAATATCAAGGCGCCAGAGAATGTTCTGGAATACCTTGGGTGGGGGTACCTTTTGTTGTCAATTGCATCGTACCCGCTAGCCAGGAGATTGATCCGGGACTAGCGGATGCCAGTTCTTTTGAACGGGAAGGGCAAGAATGTAAATGTGGAATTTTGCCTGTAACGCCCTATGGCTGACAGGCATCGTGTTGGCAAAGGAGAACAGGCCAATGGGGAAAAATTCAGCATGGTCGGCGAACAGGGTCTACTATAATCGTCTCCACAGCCATGTTCTTGCACAGGAGTAAAACAATGGACAAGAAGGAAGCATACGAACAGAAACTGCAGGCAAAACTGGACGAGTGGCGTGCGGAGATCGATAGGCTCAAGGCGAAGGCCGACGGGAAGGAAGCCGATGCGAAACTCGAATACCAAAAGAAAATCGAGGAGCTGCGGTCCATGGAGAAAACCGCCGACAGGAAGCTTGCTGAGCTCAAGGATGCCGGCGATGATGCATGGCAGGACCTGAAGCGCGGGATAAATAGTGCCTGGGACGCTCTGGACAACGCACTGAAGTCGGCTTCATCAAGATTCAAGTAAACTTGTATTTGATTGGCCTTAACCTGTTTATCATCGATAATCCCACTCGTGGCTGCGCTACGGGTGGGTCCCCGGCTAGCCGTCCTCGCATGCCCTTAAACAATCATAGGCATTCAAATGAAATCTGTATTGGCTTTGCTGTTTGCGTTGTCGCTCACTGGCTGTGTCGTCGACCCCTACGGACCGGGGAAGTCCGGCCATCAGACGGCGCTGATCTGCCACAAGGGCAAAAAGACCATGGAGCTACCACATGAGGCTATCCAGGCTCACCTGGACCACGGCGATCGCCTCGGCCCCTGTTGAGCGCGATCTAACCATGTGAAATCGAGAGAATTGGCACAGATCAATCGGGTGGTTATGGCGCGGCCTTCTTTGGGTTTGGATGTCAAACCCTGGCTAATTCCTGTATAAAGGCGCCATGAAAACACCGTCCCCTCTTATGCCTCTCGTCGAGGGGGGTATTATCGATGAAGTTCTTTACGCCCTGATGAGCGGCAAGGAAGCCACAGTCTATGTGGTTCGTTGCGGTGATGAGCGCCGTTGCGCCAAGGTCTACAAGGAAGCCCACAAACGGAGTTTTAAAAAGGCGGCGCAGTACCAGGAAGGTCGCAAGGTGCGCAACAGCCGCCGAGCCCGCGCCATGGGCAAACGCTCCCGGTTTGGCCGTGATCAGCAGGAATCTGCCTGGCAAAACGCCGAGGTCAACGCTCTGTACCGCCTGGAAAAGGCAGGCGTTCGGGTCCCAAAGCCCTTCGGCTGCATCGACGGTGTGTTGTTGATGGAGATGGTGACCGACGCCGACGGCGATGTCGCCTCGCGGCTGAATGATGTGGTTCTCACCCGGGATCAGGCACTGGAAGATCACGCCCTGATGATGCATTTCATCCGCCTGATGCTTTGCGCCGGTGTGGTGCACGGCGACCTGTCGGAATTCAATGTATTGCTGGATGCCTATGGCCCGGTGGTGATCGATTTGCCCCAGGCGGTGGACGCCGCCGCCAACAATAACGCCCGCGCCATGCTGGCCCGCGACGTTAACAACATGACCACCTATTACGGGCAATACGCGCCGGAACTGCTCTCCACCCGGTATGCCGAGGAAATGTGGGCATTATACGAAGACGGAGAGCTTACCCCCGAGGTGGAGCTGACGGGGGAATTCGCCGCAAGCGAGGTGGCCGCCGATGTCGATGGCATCATGCAGGAGATACGCGCTGCCCTGGAGGAAGAGAATGCCCGCCGGGAGCGGCTGGCTGAAGACGACTAGGGTCCAGGCCCGATTGTCGTGACAGGCTTTTCAGGCTATTAATCGCGCACGGAACGAGCGTCCCTTCAGTTTGCCTTCATTCAATTTTTTCAGCGCCCTTTTGGCAGCTTCCCGCTTGACCGCCACGTAGGCACGGTTCGGTGTCAGCATAATCTTGCCCACCTGGTTCCCGTCTATGCCGTGCTCGCCGGTCAGCGCGCCGACAATATCACCGGGGCGGAGCTTGTCCTTTTTGCCCCCGTCTATCTGCATTGTGGCCATGGTTGGCACTGGTGGCTGGCGGTTCAGGGAGCGCTCGCTTGGCAATGGTTCGGCGCTGATTTCGCGGTCGATGTGATCCTCCAGCAGGCCAAGCCTATAGCGCTCGTTGTCACTGAAAAGGGTGTGAGCCTGCCCTTTGCCGCCGGCCCGTCCGGTGCGACCGACGCGGTGGAGGTGCACGTCCGCATCCCTGGCGAGGTGATAGTTGATGACCGCATCCACGGACTCGATATCCAGCCCCCGGGCGGCGACATCGGTGGCCACCAGCACGACGACACTTTTGTTGGCAAACTGAACCAGGGTCAGATCCCGCTCTTTCTGTTCCAGGTCACCATGCAGGGCCGCGACACTGAAGCCGTGGTGGCGCAGATTGTCGCACAGGCTCTGGACCTCCCGTTTGGTATTGGCAAACACCAGGGCCGATTCCGGCTCCGCCTGTAACAGCAACAGCCGGGTTGCCTGCAACCGTTGACTGTCACCTGTAATACAGTAGAAGTGTTCCTCGATGCTGGCGTCATCGTGCCGTTGCCCGGCGGTTACCCGCAGCGGGTCTTTCATCACCTTGTTGGCTATGGCCTGGATTTGCTCCGGGTAGGTGGCGCTGAACAGCAGCGTCTGACGGGTTGACGGGGCCATGTCGATAATGGCATCCACGGACGCCTGGAAGCCCATTTCCAGCATGCGGTCGGCCTCGTCCAGCACCAGCATGTTGAGTTTGTCGAGATTCAGGGTGCCCTTGCGCAGGTGCTCTTCGACACGGCCCGGTGTGCCCACGATGATATGGGCGCCGTGCTCGAGGGAGCCGATTTGCGGGCCGAGGGGCTGGCCCCCGCACAGGGTCAGTACCTTGATATTGTGGATGCCGCGTCCCAGTTTGCGGATTTCATTGGCTACCTGGTCGGCGAGTTCCCGGGTGGGGCAGAGCACCAGCGATTGCACGCAAAAACGCTTCACCTCAAGCCGGGCCAGCAAACCCAAGCCGAAGGCTGCGGTTTTACCGGAGCCGGTTTTCCCCTGGCCGATAACGTCGCGCCCCTCAAGAATTGCGGGCAGGCTTTGCGCCTGGATAGGCGTCATGGTCAGGTAGCCCAGGTCAGACAGTGTGTTGAGCAGCTCCTGGGGCAGCGGCAGGGCGGAAAATGGGCTTTGCTTCAAGGGGAATATCCGAATCCGAGGGGGGCGAGTAAACGGCGGGCATTATACCCGGTATCGGCGTCACAACAGGCCGCGGGTGCAAAAAAAGAAAACCCCGAACCATGAAGGTCGGGGTTAAAAAATCCGATTATCAAGAGGGGAGAAATAATCGGCTTGCTCACAACGAAAAGGGAGAACCTTTCGTATTCCTTATGACTGAGCTTCGGGGAAAAAGTTCAGCGCAATCGAAAAAAATTCTGCACCCATCCGTCGCGATTTTGCCTTTTCTTCCTTTGTTGTTGATTATTAGGCTTTTTCTAGATTTCGTCGATGTTGTTGAAGTCTTTATCGTCATCGATGGTGGTGCCCCGCAGCTTTACATTGCCGTTGCCATCGCCTTCCTCCGATAACTTGAGGTCGTCGCCGATCCTGGAGGCGTTGATGCTGACCTGCAAATCGCCTTCGTCTTCCTCTTCGACTTCCACATCGCCGCCAATGTCAATATTACGCATGTAGACTCTGACACTGGCGCCTCCTTCTTCAGAGACCTTGATGGCTTCGTCGGCGTTGTTCCGGGCGTAGATGTTGATGAAATCCAGGTCGATGGCGTTGTTCGACCCTTCGCCCTCGCTGTCGAAATCAAGCCCCTCGTCGTAGTTGGCGATAATATCGACGTTGGTAACGTTGCCCAGAATGGAGCCGGGGCCGGCTTCGTCAATATCGAAGGCATCGTCCACGTCAGGGTCGCCGTCGTCGTTGCAGGCGGGGTCAAGGGCAAGGGGGTCGTCGACAAACTCGTCGGAGCAGTACGCGCCGTTGTTTTCGAAGTGGCTGTTGCGGACATTGATCTGTACGTCGCCCTCGTTGCCCTCGTCGAGCTCGACGCCGTCACCGCCCACGTTCACGAAAGTGGAGCCGGTGGCGTTGAATACAATGCCGCCGTCACCCCGGTCATCGACCCGGATACCGTCGGCATCCTGTTTGCCGAATCCGGCACCGTCGATGGTCACGTTTGTCAGCTCGACATGGATGGAGGCCGGTGAGCCGTCTCCGCCACCGCCCTGGCCGCCGCCGCAATCATCGCCGAGTGAGCAGTCGGAAATATGGACGCCGTGATTGCCGGTATTGCTGACCAGGACATTGGTCAGTTTGACGTTCACAATTCCCTCGCGGGTTTCGGGAACTTCGACAAAGATACCCTTGCCGCCGCCCGTGTTTTCGATGCTGTAGCCGCCGGGGCCGACAATGGAGAGGTCGGACAGGTCCGCATCGGCGCCGTTACTGAGATGCAGAACCGGTTGGCCAGCCAGGTCGCCGGCGTTGATTACGAGTCCATGGCCGTCCAGTTTCAACATTGCCTCGCCCCCGTAGACCAGCGGCTCCGTCACGGAGATATTGCCGGTTCCGGGGCTGACGATAATATGTGACTGGCCGGCATCCAGTGCGGCGCGCAGTGAAACTTCGTCGCTTACCAGCGTTGCCGGTGCCGCTATCCCTGTCAGGGGCAGGGCCAGGGCCGCGATAATGGATAAATGCATGGTTTTCTTGTTCATGGGATGTCCTTGTTGTGAGGTGAAGTCGTATGGCAAAGGGCCCTGAGGCTTTTTACCGTATTTCCCGACTGTCTCATCCCTCTGTTGCGCTTTGGTGAAGAAAATATGACAGCTCGCCATTTCGGACGGCGAGCCCGTTCACCGATTTCATTTCAAACTGATTATTGGAGTGCCCAATGACCGCCGGCAGTCAGTAATGCCGGGTGATTTTTGTGCGCATTGAACTATTGATGGCCTTTCGGACTATGGCTTGTCCAATTCATCGAAGAGGTTATCGCCGGGAAACGCCGAACGTAAATGTTCTTCGAGCAGGCGCGCAGTGTAGGTGCAGCAGTAGTCGTGAATCTCGGTGATTTTCCCGTTGCGCATCCAGAAGTGAAAACTGTAGGCGTTGGCGTAAACATAACCATCGTGAAGGACACCGTGGCTTTCGGTCTCGAGAAACGCGCGATCCCCGTGGGCATATTCGCTGATGATTTTCATTGTCACGGGAACCTTCATGATGGGTTGCCAGTCGGCGATCTCTTTGAAAAAACGCTGCTTGCTGTAGCGGGTTCGGTATTCCGGCGGGTTGCACCACATGGCACAGTAAACATGATCGTCTGAAAGGATTGCGTCCAGTCCCTGGATATCCTGATTGCTCAGCCTGTCAATCCACCGTCGCGCGAGGTCGAGTGTGTTCTGTGATGCCTGATCAGTTTGTGTGGTCATTGATGCCTCGCCAATTCCGTGTCGCATTTGTTGAAGTTATTCTGAAAAGCGGCAATGTCAATGCAGTGAAAAGCTGATTAGCGGGCGGGACTCCGCTGATGGTGTGTCTTTTTCCAATCAGCCTTACCTGTGTGATTGCCAGGTTTCCGATCGGGATTATTGCTTTCACGCAAAGGCCGGTGGCGAGTATCTATAGTGCAATTGTGCGTTGTTTATCAATCAGGATTGATTGAGTGCAGATATAACCGAATGTAAGAGGAAACGGCCGGGCGGCTAGCGACCCGGCCGTTTTCTGTCGTGCTATGCGGCTTTTTGGGCCGCGGTTTTCATTACGCTAGCCAGGGTGCCATAAACCTCGGTCCAGGCTGCCTCGACATCCGGGGTAAAGTCATCGCCCAGGCCCTGACCCAGTGTCCAGAGCAGGGCCGCGCCGACGGTGTCGTAGTGAGAATCCTCAACCCCGTAATCGATATGCCGGACACCGAGATTTTCCACTGCAGGTATCAGGGTATCCGGATCGCGCAGGCTGTTGACGGCGATGGCAAGCATCTTCATGAGCTTAATCCCCTGCTCACGCATGTCGCCCTTGAACAGGGGCTTCAGTGACGGATCCAGTTCAAACAAACGGCCATAAAAGAGTGCCGCCGCCTGCTCTGAAATAGGCGCCACCTTGGAGAAGGTGGATTGCACGGTAACGATGGTTTCTTCGTTCATGGGAAATTTCTCCTTTCAGGATGTCGTTACAGGGTTTCCAGGGGTACACGGATTACAACGCCGCCCATGACATCGCCGATCTTGAAATCGCTGCGCGGGGTGTCCTTGTGCTCGTTGTGGCAGGTGGTGCACGCGGGAGAGACCGCAATATCGGGGTAAACGGCGGTGTAGTACTTGACGCCACCAAGTTCCTCTTCGCCGTAGAAGTTCTGGCCCGGATTGGCGGCTATGTACTCAAGGCCCTCCTTCTCGATATCGGTGGTCGGGCAGTTTTGCTTGTTAATGCACCAGAGGGACTGGAGCGAATAGGTGAAGTCGTCGGTCACGTCGGCGACACCCTCGGCGCCGTAGCGGAACATCTGGGCGGGCAGTGGTGCGCCATCGTCCATGTCTTCCCAGTGTTCATTGGGCTTGATAAAACCACCCTTGTTGGGGCCGAGTCGCTGGACGATCAGTTTGGTGTAATTGCTGCGATCCGAGTTCATGACCGCGAACAGGGAGTCGGTGAAGGTTTGCGGGGATACACCGACTTTGGGTTCCTCCTTGACCTCTTCCTTGCAGCCGGCGAGTCCGAAACTCGCCAGGGCGGCAGTTAACAGCAGAGTAGGTTTCAGCGTGTTGTGAGCGATTTTCATGGTGTTTCTCCAGTGGTGGTCAGAACGTGGTGGGTTTGTCGCGTTCAACGGCCATATCGATACTGCGGATGTGCTCCGAAGGCATGCCGCTGAAGTTGTTTTCGATAAGTGCCGGGTCCGCCAGTGCGTCGATGGCGAAACCCAGCCCGTGGCAGTTCATACAGGTCGGGCGGATCATTTTCTCGTTCGGGCGCAGGGTGCTGTTCTGGTTGTGCTCGACAAGGATTCGTTCGATGCCGTTGGTTTCGGTTTCGATCCGGGGCATATGACAGGTTGCACAGCTGACGCCCTGTTCCACCGGGATTTCCCCCGCCAGTGCTTTCTGCCATTGCTCGTAGTGGGGGCTTTGCCGGTAGGCCAGGCTATGGTCATCGTTGTGGCAACCGAGACAGGCCTCGACGGCGGCCCGGCGGGTATCGTCGGCATGGGGGACGTGACAACTGCTACAGGTCAGCTCCCGGTGTCCGGCATCCGCCTTCATGGGTAGCCGGGCCTGGGACGGGGTCATGGGCGGCAGGCCCCGGGCCAGGCGCATGCCGTGCTTGCCCGCCAGGAAGCCACTGGTTTCCGCCTGGTGACAGGTG
>PABE01000055.1 GCA_002702725.1 Porticoccaceae bacterium | reverse complement strand
TCTATTAATCCCGCGACAGCACGCGTCTGTGGGGACTGTTATAATCTCGTCTATACCACGGCCGCTGTTTGCGGCCAGCGACGGTGAACAGGCCCAGGTACTATGACTCACAATCCCTTCGGACCGGAAATTACCGGCGACGACATTATTGATACCCTCAGTTTTTTTGATGGCTGGGAGGATCGCTATAAATATATCATCGATCTGGGGCGGGAATTGCTGCCCATGGACGATGGGAAAAAAGACGACGCCCACCTGGTGCGGGGCTGCCAGAGCCAGGTTTGGATCGATGCCAATGTCGAGGAAGGACGGCTCTGGTTCGAAACAGACAGCGACGCCTTTATAGTCAAGGGGCTACTCGCTATCGTCCTTGCCGCCTATAACGGCAAGACGCCGGAGGATATTCTCGCCTTTGACATAGAAGACTATTTCCGGCGTCTTGATCTGCTGAGCCACCTGAGTCCGACACGCGGTAACGGTTTGCGGGCGATGGTCCAGCATATTCGCACTGTGGCAGAGCGCCACGCCGCCCTCAACCACCTGAGCGGTCCGTGAATCCTTCCTTGTAACCCCTTGTGGGCAGGGTTAAAATCGCCAGCCTGTTAGCGGCTGGGCAGTTCGCTCAGCGGGGCGACCTTATTTACCGGAGATACAGCATGGCCATTGAAACAACCCTGTCCATTATCAAGCCAGATGCCGTGGGCAAGAACGTGATTGGGGAGATTCTCAGTCGCTTCGAGAAAGCGGGGCTGAAAATCGTCGCCGCCAAGATGGTACAGCTGTCCCGGGAGCAGGCGGAAGGTTTTTACGCCGAGCACAGGGAGCGCCCCTTCTTCAAGGATCTGGTCGGTTTTATGACCTCGGGTCCGGTGATGATCCAGGTGCTGCAGGGCGACAACGCCATTGCCAAAAATCGCGACCTGATGGGTGCGACCAATCCCCAGGATGCCGCCCCCGGTACCATCCGCGCCGACTTCGCCG
Source organism: Porticoccaceae bacterium (assembly GCA_002702725.1). Classification (GTDB taxonomy): domain Bacteria; phylum Pseudomonadota; class Gammaproteobacteria; order Pseudomonadales; family Porticoccaceae; genus NAT127. The sequence continues at coordinate 10,457 of PABE01000055.1, read as the reverse complement.
AGACCATCGACGCCAATGCGGTCCATGGTTCTGATTCCGCTGCGGCCGCCGAGCGTGAAGTGGCCTATTTTTTTGATGATCGGGAAATTTGTCCTCACTAAGCGGCGTTGCCGCAGGAGCAGGTTGAAGTCATGACTTCATCCACCGAGACCACTGGTATCGTAATCGAGCCCCAGGCAGAGAAAATCAATCTCCTGGGGCTTTCCGCTGACAAGCTGGAGCGTTTTTTTGCCGATATCGGCGAAAAGCGCTTTCGTGTTCAGCAGGTCCTGAAATGGATCCACCAGCGGGGCGTCACCGAGTTTGCCGCCATGACGGACCTGTCCAAGGGGTTGCGTGAAAAACTCGGCGATCTGGCGGAGGTCCGCCCACCGGAACTGGTCAGCCAGCACGATTCAAAGGACGGCACCCGCAAATGGCTGGTGCGGACCGATGGGGGCGAGTGTGTCGAGGCGGTGTTTATTCCCGAAAAAGACCGGGGCACACTCTGTGTTTCATCCCAGATCGGCTGTTCGCTGGACTGCAGTTTCTGCGCGACCGGCAAGCAGGGCTTCAATCGTAACCTCAGCGCCGCCGAGATTATCGGCCAGGTGTGGGTGGCGGTGAAGTCGTTCGGTGGCTTCGACGAGCGCCGTGACCGTGTGGTTACCAATGTCGTCATGATGGGCATGGGCGAACCACTGATGAATTTCGACAACGTGGTCGATGCAATGGGCCTGATGATGCACGACTGCGCCTACGGCTTGTCCAAACGCCGGGTCACCCTTAGCACCGCCGGGGTTGTGCCGGCCCTGGACAGACTGGGTGATGTCACCGATGTCTCGCTGGCGATCTCACTGCATGCCCCGAATAACCCCTTGCGCAATGAGCTGGTGCCGATCAACCGCAAATATCCACTGGAAATACTCCTTGCCTCGGCACGTAATTATTTGCACAAGCTGCCGGACACCCATCGAAAGATCACGATCGAGTATACCCTGATTGATCAGGTTAACGACCGTCCCGAGCACGCCCGGGAGCTCGCACAGTTGCTCAAAGAGCTTCCCTGCAAGATCAATCTCATCCCCTTTAATCCGTTTCCGAACTCAGGATACGCACGGGTGTCGGGAAATGCCCTTGAGCGATTCAGGGATATCCTGTACAAACAGGGTTACACCGTAACGGTGCGTTCTACCCGAGGCGATGATATTGCTGCCGCTTGCGGCCAGCTGGCCGGGGATTTCAATGATCTGACCCGGCGCAAAGCCCGCCACGAAGAGCGCTATCGACGCAACGAAAACCAGCCAGTGCGGATGGTCGGATTTAACGGCTCATGATAAAAAAAACAGTGGTGTCCCGGTACCTGTTGGCGATTGTATTGCTGTCCTCAGCGGTATTGGCGGGTTGTGTATCCCAGCAGTCGCCCAGCTGGCGCTCCAAGCCGATATCGATGGAGGATGCGCTTCGGGACCACATTCAGCTGGGACTCGGTTATATCAGCGAGGGCAATCGGGACGCCGCCCGGCATCATTTGAGCAAGGCGCTGGAAATCGATTCACGCTCCTCGGGCGCCCATAATGGCATGGCCCTGCTTTACCAGCTCGAGCAGGAAAGCAAGCTGGCCGAAGAGCACTACAAAAAAGCGTTGCGGTACGACAGCAAGAATTCCCAGGCCCGCAATAATTACGGGGTCTTTCTGGTTCAGCAACAACGCATAGAAGAAGCCCACGATCAGTTCGCCCGGGTCGCCGAGGATACCGGGTACGATTCGCGCGCCCAGGCCTACGTGAATCTCGGTATAACGGCGATGGAGCTGGAGCGCGAGCAGGAGGCGGTCGATGCCTGGCAGCGCGCCGTGGCGTTGAATCCCAGACTACCGGTTCCCTATCTTGAGCTTGCAGATCACTTCTTTCAGAAAGGCGACTTTGTCCTCGCCCGGCGGATGTTGTCGGCCTTTGACAGCTTGTCGCGACCTGTGCCCCGGAGCCTCTGGCTGGGCGTGAGAATCGACGCGCAATTTGGCAACAAGGATGGCATGGCCAGTAAGGGTCTGGCACTGAAAAAACTGTACCCTTATTCACGGGAAAACCTCGATTATCAAGCCTGGTTGGAAGAACGGGGGGAGACCATCCGTGACCGATAGTGCTCAAAGCCCGGGCCAGATCCTTCGCCAGGCGCGACTCGCCCGAGGATGGGATGAGCGACGACTTTGCGAGGCGCTGGGTATCACCGAGCGAACCCTAAAGGCCCTGGAGCACGACGATTACGATCATCTACCCGCGCAACTGTTTGTTAGAGGGTATATTCGCAATTACAGTCGCTTGCTCAATCTCAGGGTTGGCGCCATTTTGGCCCGCTTCGAAGAGCATTACCAGGCGCATTGCGATGCGGGCCAGCCGGTGATTCAACCGGTACACCGTTCCCCCCAATCGGTGGTGATGGGCTCCGTGGCGGCGTTCCTGCTCGTGTCGACACTGGTCACCTGGACGCTTTATTCCCAGGGCGAAGACCTGTCCATTACGCGGACACCGGACACCCTGCCAATTCGGCCGATGAGTTCGGCGGTGTCAGCCGACGGACTGGTCCTTTCTTTGCACTCGGACAGCTGGATTCAGGTAATCGATGCCAACGACCATATCCTGGCTGTCGATCTCTATCGCGCCGGCGCGGAGTTAGTCCTGGAGGGGCAGCCGCCATTCGAGATCAACCTGGGTCACGGTCCGGGGGTCAAAGTGAGTTATAATGGCCGGCCCGTTGATGTTTACTATGATCCGGAAACCCTTTCTGCGGAAATGACAGTAGGCCAATGACCGCGTTTGAATCTCCCATTGTTCGCCGCAAATCGCGTCAGATCATGGTGGGTAATGTGCCCGTCGGTGGCGATGCGCCCATCTCGATCCAGAGCATGACGAATACCGAGACCACGGATGTTGCGTCGACCGTCGCTCAGATCCGGCGCCTCGAGGAAGCCGGTGCGGATATCGTACGTGTTTCCGTGCCCACCATGGACGCAGCCGAGGCGTTCGGCCGGATTCGTCAGCAGGTTACTGCCCCCCTGGTTGCCGACATTCACTTTGACCACAAGATAGCCCTGCGGGTCGCGGATTTGGGTGTCGACTGCCTGCGTATCAACCCCGGCAATATCGGCAAGGAAGACAGGGTTCGTGCGGTGGTGGACAAGGCCGCCGATAAAGGCATTCCCATTCGGATCGGCGTCAATGCCGGATCCCTTGAAAAGGAGCTGCAACGCAAATACGGCGAGCCCACCCCGGCGGCCTTGGTGGAGTCGGCGATGCGGCATATCGACATTCTCGACCGGCTTAACTTCGATAATTTCAAGCTCAGCCTCAAGGCCTCCGATGTCTTTATGGCAGTGGAGGCATACCGGTTGATCGCCCGGCAAATTGATAACCCCCTTCATCTTGGCATCACCGAGGCCGGAGGACTGCGCACCGGAACGGTAAAGTCCGCGATTGGCATCGGTATGCTGCTGATGGAGGGCATCGGCGATACGTTGCGTATTTCACTTGCCGCAGACCCCGTTGAAGAGGTTCGCGTGGGCTGGGATATCCTCAAAAGTCTCAAATTGCGTTCCAAGGGGATCAATATCATCGCCTGTCCCAGTTGTTCCCGGCAGAACTTCGATGTAATTGCCACCGTCAATGCCCTTGAACAACGTCTGGAAGACGTCAAGGTAACCATGGATGTCTCGATTATCGGCTGTATCGTCAATGGACCTGGCGAGGCCAAGGTGTCCGATTTAGGCCTCACCGGCGGTACGCCCCGGAACCTGTTGTACATCGACGGCAAGCCCAGTCAGAAACTGGACCAGAAAGACCTGGTTGACAATCTCGAACGACTCATCCGCGAAAAAGCGGCCAGTAAACAGGCTGAGGACGAGAGCCTGATTGCCCGCTCCAATGGAACGACCGATTAACTGATGAAAAAAATCCAATCGATCCGGGGCATGAATGATTTGCTTCCCGATCAGTCCCCTGTATGGCAATACCTCGAGGATACTGCAAGGCAGTTGTTTGAGCGCTATGGACTGAGTGAAATCCGTTTTCCGATACTTGAGCCCACCGAGCTGTTCAAGCGCTCCATCGGCGAGGTCACCGACATCGTCGAGAAGGAAATGTACACCTTTGACGATCGCAATGGCGATAGCATCACCCTCCGACCGGAAGGTACAGCGGGCTGCGTGCGGGCCTGTGAGCAGTCGGGTTTGTTCAATCAATCGCCGCGGCTCTGGTATATGGGGCCCATGTTTCGCTACGAGCGCCCTCAAAAGGGTCGGTTACGGCAGTTTCACCAGATCGGCGCGGAGATTTTTGGTCTTGAGGGGCCCGATATCGATGCCGAACTGCTGGTGATGACCGACAGGTTGTGGAAAGACCTGGGCATTCGTGACCATGTCACGCTGGAAATCAATTCGCTGGGTACCGGTGAAGACCGTCAGCGTTATCGGACGGCACTGGTGAGCTGGCTGGAGGAAAGACGGGAGGCCCTGGACGAGGACAGCCAGCGTCGCCTGATCAGCAACCCGCTTCGAATTCTGGACAGCAAGAACCCCGAGATGCAGAAACTCCTGGTCGAAGCGCCCAAGCTGTCTGAATTCCTGGGGGATGATGCCCGGATCCACTTTGAGCAATTACGGGCGCTGCTGGATTCCACAGGTATTGAATATACCGTCAATAATCGCCTAGTTCGGGGCCTCGATTACTACGGCAAGACTGTTTTCGAGTGGGTTACCCGTTCTCTGGGGGCCCAGGGCACTATCTGTGCCGGCGGACGCTACGATGGCCTCGTTGAACAGTTGGGCGGCAAATCGACCCCGGCGGTTGGCTTTGCCATGGGGGTTGAGCGTCTGGTCTTGTTGCTTGACGCCGCCCGGGTGGTGCCGGATAGTATCGGCCGTCAAGTGGATGCCTATTTTGTCGGCGATGAAGCGCTTCGCGGTCGGATCCTGGCCATCGCAGAGCAGATCCGTGGCCTGTGTCCGGAGTTGCGCCTGCTTACCCATACCGGGTCAGGGAGCTTCAAGAGCCAACTCAAAAAGGCCGATCGCAGTGGAGCCCTGGTGGCGCTGATTCTCGGCGAGAACGAAGCCGCTGCCGGTAACGTGACGGTCAAATATCTGCGCGAAGAGTCGCCCCAGACCACTGTGTCGGTGGCAGAAGCCGCAGTATTGTTACAACAATTATTATCTCAGGAGTAGTGTGTGGCAGATCATCTCAGCGATGAGGAACAGCTTGAAGCGTTAAAGCGCTGGTGGCAACAGAATGGCGTTCAGCTGTTACTGGTGATTGCCCTGACCGCGGCTGGCTGGTTCGGGTGGCACTGGTGGCAGGACCGCCAGGCAGCTATCGCAGCGGACAGCGCTGTTGTTTACAACGCCATGCTCGATCGACTCGGTGAATGGCAGCGGGAACCCACCGATGAGGGTCGCCAGTCAATCGTTTCCTACGCCCGGACGCTTAAGGATACTCACCCGAATAGCCAGTATGCGCGTTATGCGAGTCTTGTTCTGGCCCGTATTGCTCTCGCCGAAGGTGACGCTGCGGGGGCAGCAACTGAACTTCAGTGGGTGGTTGACCAGGCTGACGATGCCCTAAAGGACATTGCCCGTTATCGGCTGGCGCGGCTTGAGTTTGCCAATGGCGACGGGGATCGCGCACTGGGCTTGCTGTCTCAAAATACTTCGCCGGAGCTTGCGGCGCTGGTGGCTGAGTTGAAAGGCGACATCCACGCCAGCCAGGGTGACAATGCCGCCGCCCGAGCCAGCTATCAATCCGCGCTGGAACAGCTGGTGACCGGCGCGGGTCAATCGGCCCGACCGATGATTGAGCTGAAGCTCAACCAGGTGATGCCTGCGGAAGACTCCACCCAAGACGCCGACGAGGAGGGCGCCTGATGAGATTGATGGCACTAATGCTTAGCCTGCTAATGCTATCAGGCTGTAGCTGGATGAAGTTCTGGGAAAGTGACGAGGACAAGGCCCTGGCGCCTGCGGAGCTGGTGGACTTTGAGCCGGAAGTTCGTATCCGCAAGCAGTGGTCCACCGGTGCCGGAGATGGCCAGGACCCCCTGTACGCCAATCTTGTGCCGGCCATGCTCGGGAATACCATTTACGCTGCCGACGATGAGGGGCGGGTTTATGCGGTGGACACGAGCAACGGCAAAGTGCGCTGGAAGCAGGATCTTGATCGACAACTGAGTGGTGGGGTCGGTGTCGGCGGGAATCTGGTTCTGGTGGGTGATTTACGCGGCGCGCTCTACGCCCTTGATGCATCCTCCGGAAATCTCCTTTGGCGCAAGAAGGTCAAAGGAGAGATTCTTTCAGCACCTTCGGCCAACGATAATCTGGTCGTGGTTCAGACCCTTGATTCCCGGTTGTTGGCGCTGAACCCCGCCAATGGCGAAACCCTGTGGCAATACAATACCGACGTGCCAACCCTTACCCTTAGAGGCGTCAGCTCTCCCATACTGACCTCATCGGTGGTCATAGCGGGGTTCGCCAATGGCAAAATTGTCGCCCTTGAGCCCGGCAACGGTGCCTTGCTGTGGGAGAAGAGGGTGGCACTGCCCAAGGGGCGTACAGAGCTTGAGCGTATTGTCGATGTCGATGGTTCGCCGCTACTGGTAGGGGACGTTGTGTACGCGACCAGTTATCAGGGCCGTGCCGCCGCGATGAGTCGTGGTACAGGCCGGGAGCTCTGGTTCCAGGACATTTCCAGCTATCAACCGCCGGCCCATGGTCTGGATCAGGTGTTTATTTCAACGGATAAGGATGCCGTGACTGCGCTGCGCGCCAATAGTGGCCAGGTACTCTGGACCAACGACAAATTGCGATATCGTCGAATCACGTCGCCAGCCTATGCGGGTGGTTACGTGGCAGTCGGCGATCTCGATGGTTACCTGCATTTGCTGTCACCGGTGGACGGTCGGTTTGTTGGTCGCATCAAGGTCGACGGCAGTGGCCTATCGGCACCGTTTCTGGTTGACGGCAGTACCCTATATGTTCAGGCGAATGACGGCAGTCTCGTGGCATATCGCTTCGAAAGCCGGTAATGGCCTCCGCCATTTTCAGGAAAAGGCCCTTTTCAGGGCCTTTTTTGCAAGTATTTTTGAAGTGTCCGGGACGGTGGTTTGCCTTCCAGTTGCTCTGCCGGGCTCAGTCCCTTCAGTTCGTGGGGGAAGACAACCCATTGTTCAGTGCAGTGGCAGTAATAATCCGGCACAGAAGCCGTGCGGTTATTGCCCGGCTTGAAGTAGGGTGCCGCGACTCTGATCTCGGGTTTTGCCGGTCCGTACCAGGCGTTAATCGCCTTTGTCACCGCTGAGGCGCTGAGCCCGGTGTCATGTATATCATCGACAATGAGAATACAGCCTATCGGACCTGACTTGCCGAGGGCATATTCGAGCCCCTCGATAAGAATCTCGGGGTGCCGGTTGTCGATGCCCGCATAATGCCGGGTGACAACAGGGTAGTGCTGATGTGCTATCCCGCAGAGCGAAAGCACCTCTTGTATCGCTATGGCGACCGGCGCCCCGCCTCGCCAGAGTCCGAGGAGCAAGTCCGGGCGATAACCGCTTTCGATAATGTCAAAAGCCAATTGCCAGCTGTCTTCCAGCAATTGATTGGCGCTGATATACAGTTTATCCATGGGCCGGTGATAGTGCGTTTGGGAGCCTGCAGTATACCGTCTTGATCCGGTTCCGCGGTCAAACATTTCCCACCCCCGGGGTTTGTAGCTATAATGCCGCCAGTTTTGAAGACCCCGAAATGGAGGCAGTGCATGAGCTTGATGAAAAAGGCGGTTTTTTCCCTATTGGCCCTCGGTCTTGTCGCTGGGCTTGGCGGTTGCGGCGGTGAACCGGACGAAATCACACTCACCGCTGAACAGGAAAAGGCTGTCGCCGAGCGTCTGGCACCCCATGGGGAGGTCACGTTGGAAAAAGATGTGGTTTCCGCCGCCCCTGTGGCGAGCGCCAGTGCCGAGCCACGTACCGGTGAAGAAATTTACAATAAATCCTGCATGACTTGTCACGCAGTGGGTGCGGCCGGTGCACCCAAGCTTGGCGACGTTGCCGCGTGGGCACCCCGCATTGAGAAAGGGATTGAAACGCTTTACGCCAATTCCATCAACGGTATTGGTGGTATGCCGCCAAAAGGCCTGTGTATGGATTGTTCCGAAGAGGAAATGCATAATGCCGTTGACTACATGGTCGAAAAAAGCCAATAAGTTCCGGCTTTGAAAAACCCCGCAAACGCGGGGTTTTTTATTGCTCGTGGATCGGTGATGAGATGGGCGTCAAGCAAACAGGTCTTTGAGAGCGGTTAACGACTGCTTGCCTTTCTCTTTTTGTTGTTCCACACAGGCTTCGCCGAATCCTTCCCGTTCAAGGTCTTCCTGGGGCAGTTCGTCCAGGAATCGACTCGCGGTGGTGGTAATAATTTCGCCGAACTGTTTGCGACGCCCGGCGAGGGTCATGGTCAGTGCCCGCTGTGCGCGGGTAATCCCGACGTAGGCGAGCCGCCGCTCCTCCTCGATATTGTCCTCTTCTATACTGCTGCGGTGGGGCAGAATGTCCTCTTCCATGCCAATCAGGAAAACGTAGGGAAACTCCAGACCCTTGGCGGCATGGAGTGTCATCAGTTGAACCCGATCATCCGCTGATTCCTCTTCCTGCCGATCGAGCAAATCGCGCAGTATGAGACGGGAAATCGCCTCTTCCACCGTAGCGCCTTCCTCATTATCCCGGTTGATGATCTGGTCTATCTGGTCGACAAGAAGGTGCACATTGGCCATGCGTTTTTCGGCCACTGAGCCACTGCTGGCGTTCTGGTGCAGCCAGCCTTCGTAGTCGATATCGTCAATCATTTCACGTACCGCGGCCACCGCATCACCGGATAGACAGTTTCGTTGAACCTTGAGCAGCCAGTCCTTGAACACTTTGAGTCGCTGCAGATTTTGTTCCGGAAGTTGACTGGCAAGGCCCAACTCGTCGACCGCACTGGTTAGGGAAATGTGCCGGTCGTTGGCATATTGGCCGAGCTTTTCCAGGGTTGTGGGCCCGATTTGTCGTCTTGGTGTATTGATGATACGCAGGAAGGCGTTATCGTCGTCCGGGTTAATGACCAGACGCAGATACGCCATGATGTCCTTGATTTCCGTGCGGGAGTAAAAGGAAGTACCGCCACTGAGCTGATAGGGGACGCCCTGGGCCTGCAGCTTCATCTCGAGTAAGCGGGATTGGTGATTGCCCCGGTAGAGAACGGCAAAATCCCGGAACCTCGCCTGCCGCTGTAAGCGCATGGTGATGATTTCATTGACTACTCTTTCCACCTCGGTTTCCTCGTTGCTGCAGCGCACGACCCGGATCGGATCGCCGAGGCCAAGGTCACTCCACAGCGACTTGGTAAACACGTGGGGATTGTTGTCGATAAGGGTGTTGGCGGCCCGCAGAATTCGCGCTGTCGAGCGGTAGTTCTGCTCCAGTTTGATCACCTTTAGGTGGGGAAAATCATTCTGAAGTTGCACCAGGTTTTCCGGCCGGGCCCCGCGCCAGGCGTAAATGGACTGGTCGTCGTCCCCAACGACGGTGAGTGCGCCGCGGTGTTCGGTGAGCATATGGACGAGGCGGTATTGAGCGAGGTTGGTGTCCTGATACTCGTCCACCAGCAAATAGCGTATTCGTTGTCGCCATCGAGCGAGAAGTTCCGGGTCGGCATCGAAGTGTTGCACCGGCAAGAGGATCAAATCGTCAAAGTCGACGGCATTGTAGGCCTTCAGTGATTGGCAATAGCGGCCATACAGGATTGCCATATGCTGCTCTCCGGGAGAGGCTGCTTTTGACATTGCCCGGCCGGGATCAACCATATCATTCTTCCATTGGCTGATCTGGTGCTGGACCTGGTCGGCGAGGTCAGCGTCCAAAGCCGAGTCACGCAACATCAGTTCCTTGAGAATATTCCGGCTATCCTCACCATCGAGGATAGAGAATCCGGCCTTGAAGCCAAATGTCTTGATCTCCCGCCGGATGATATTGAGCCCCAGGTTGTGGAACGTGGAGACCGTCAGGCCTGACGCCTCCTTGCCCTTGACCAGTTTGCCGACCCGGGCCTTCATTTCCCGCGAGGCTTTGTTGGTGAAGGTTACGGCGGCGATATGGCGGGCAGGAATCCCGCAATCGTTAACGAGGTAGGCGATTTTTTGGGTAATAACGCTCGTCTTGCCGCTGCCGGCGCCGGCCAGCACCAGCAGGGGACCGTCAATATAGCGAACGGCGGCCTGTTGTTGAGGGTTGAGCTTGTTCAAGGTGGAGCGGATCCGAATCTGCGGACCGCGATTCTATCAGTTGGTGCTAAAGCCGTCAGGAGCAACAGTCTGTCTATGGAGCCGGATACCAGTTGGCAGGTTACTGATTAGCCCAGGACGTATTCTCCGGGGGCATCCCTGAGAACCTTATAGCCT
>PABE01000054.1 GCA_002702725.1 Porticoccaceae bacterium | reverse complement strand
CTCTGCCCCGGATAGGTGTAGCTCAGGTTTTTGACGCTGACGCCGGAGCTGAACAACTGCTCCCGTTCCGCGTCGGGCAGATGGGTGGTGTCCTGGGGCGGGATGTCCTCATCCAGAATCTTGCGCAGGCTGTCGATGCTGAGAAAACCGGTCTGGAAGGCGGAAAAAATCATCGCCATGGAAAAGAACGGCATGGCCAGCAGGGTGGCGTAGGACAGGAACGCCACCAGCTCCCCCAGGGACAGGCCGGCGCGGATCACATAGGCGCCGCCGACGGCGAGAATCAGCACCTTCATGATGCGGTCGGTATAACCCAGGATGGGCAGCACCAGGGTACGCAGGCGCGCCAGTTTCAGGGAGCGGCGCAGCAGGGTGTCGTTGTCCACCGCGAACTCGCCCATGGCCCAGGGCTGAATGTGGTTGGACTTGATCACCTCAATGCCGGAAAGCAGTTCCACGGAATTTGACGACAGGGTTTGCAACTCGGTCATGCGCACCTTCATCAACTGGCGCATCCGGTTGATGGCCCGGTGGGAAATCAGCAGCGTGATCACCACGGGCACCATGCAATAAAGGGTCAGCTGCGGGGAAAGCTGCCACATTTTGTAGGGCGTGAGGGACAGGGCAAAACTGACGTTGAAGATCTGCAGCATGACGATGCCCGCCAGGGCCCGGATGCCGTTGATGTCGTTGTTGACGATGGAGATCAGCTTGCCGGTGGCGAAACGTTCGTAAAAGTCCCGCGGCAACAGGGTGAGCTTTGAGAACGCCTCGTCCTTGAGCTCCCGCTCCACTGCCCTGCCGGGGTTGAAAAACAGCATCCGGGACACCGTGCGCGTCGCCATCATCGCCAGGGCCAGCGCCGCAATCAGCAGCACATTGGTGTTCAGCGCCTCCATATTGCGGGCCAGGGAGTCGTCGAGCAGATCGATGGCACTGCCGATATAACGGGGAATGCTGACCGCAAACCAGTTGGTCACGAACAGCATCAGCACGCCAACGCCGTAGGACCACTTGTGGCGGTACAGATACCGAAACAGAAAACGTGTGTTCGACTCCCTGGCCGCGCGATTCAAAAAACGAGTTCCACCTGTGAAAAATTGCGGATAACAGCCGCCGGCAAGGGGCTTGTGATTATCGACCCCTACCCCTAGAGGTGTCGAGGGTCTGCCCGCCAGCGGCAAAGGGAAAGCCGGTCATCATACAGCGATGGAACCATTCAGTGAACCCGCCCGATGAACGGGACGCATCAACCCGGCCCGGAGAATGACCCTCCAAGCCGGGCGGCTGACGCGTAACAGGCTATAGCCGCGGGGTAACCCTGGCGGGCTTAGGCTGGAGACCCGCCGGCAAGATATTCCCGGTACTCCCCCAGGTACTGGCGCAGGCGATCCATCAGAAATCCGGGCAGGGCCTCGGGGGCGTTCATGGTTTTGCCGTTGCTGTAGTCGCGAATCGTCAGGATGACGATTTTCAGCGCCACCGCCGCCTCGTAATAGGCGAAGTACGGCATCGACCAGCCGTAGATATCCTCAAAACCCTTGATGGTGGTTTGGCGATCGGGAATACCGCTGATGCGGGGAATGCCAAACTGGGTACTGAACACTTCGTCCAGGTACAGCCAGTGGGCCATGTCCAGTTCCGGCGGCCCGAGGGAGGCGACCTCGAAATCGAACAGGGCTGAAACGGTCAGATCGTCGCTGTACATGGTGTTGCCCAGGCGGGCGTCGTTCCACACCAGGCCGGATTGTTTAATCGGCGGCGGGTTGTCGAGCAAAAACTTCAACGCCTCTTCCAGTTCCGGGTAGGACTGCCCCTGGGCGGCCCAGTCGAGCCAGCGGCCGACAAAATCGTGCAAATAGAACCGGGCGTCGGGTGGCTCGCTGTCCGGCGCCGTGACCGAGGGCTCGCCGATAAACGGAAAATGCCGCCAGCTGGCGCGGTGGGCTTTCTCCATCGCCCGGATACCGTTCCACCACAGGGTTTCCCGGCCCTCGTCGGTAAGCTCGGCGACCCAGCCCTCCTGGTGGTAACTGGGGAAATCCCCGGGCACCCGGCCATTGACCTGCTCCATGATGAAAAAGGGATCGCCCAGCACGTTGGCGTCCTGTTCCGCGAACACCACCTTCGGCACCGCGGCATCGATATGTTCCCCCAGGGCTTTCATGACCCGGTATTGGTGAAACACGTCCGCCAGCATGGGGCAGACGGTGTCCCGTTGAATGCGGGCCACCAGCGGCCATTCCCGGCTTTTGCCCTGTTCCTGCCACTGCGCCCTGAAAAGAATGGTGCGACTGGAAAAACCCTGGGACGGCTCGACGGTATCGACGATGCGCAAATCACTGGCGCCAGGAATCTTCGCCGCCAGCCAGGACCGCAGTTTTTCAATCAACGCCGGATCGACCTGGGATGCTGCCCCTTCGCTCATGACAGATCCACCCAGCCTTCCGCGTCCATGGTGCCGGATAGCCCGGCGGCCTGGGTGCGCTCCGCCACCACATCGAGGATCTCCCTGTGCCATTCTTCGCCGGGCTTGCGGAACGCCGGCTTGCCGTTCTGCAGGTGCACTGGCACCAGTTGCACGCCGGTGATATCGCCGCCCTCGATTTTGACGTTGGCGGCCAGGCCCCGGTTGGTTTCATCCAGCAGTGGCGCGCCGATACCGGACGGGGTTTCGTCCCGGGACCAGGGCGAGACCATCATGAACTTGCCCATGCAATACAGCACTGCCTTGCCCTTGTAGACCTCGAACCCCTTGATGGACAGGGGGCCCTGGCTGACGATCAGGTCGACGCCGGCATCGATAAAGGCGCGGGCCGCTTCCCGCTGGTATTCACCAATCTTGAAGGGGTGTTCGAGGATGCCCCAGTGGCAGCTCATCACCACGATATCGGTTTTTGCTTTCAGTTCGCGAACGCTGTCGCACAGGGCGTACAGGTCATCCCGGTTGATGAGGGTGCGTACATCCGGCTCGATGCCCCACTGCTCCCAGACCGGGTTCTCGGCGTAGGTGTGCTGCCGCAGCGGCACGATGCCGGGGGTTCGCCGTCCGGCATGGGCGCCGGGCAGAAAGCCCGATGTGCAGGCCAGGAAGCCCACCTTGCAGCCGTTGCGCTCGACAATGGCCGGTTCCCGGGCGGTGGCGATATCCACACCGCCGCCGACGCAGGCCATGCCGTTTTCCCGGATCAGTTCCATGGTGCGCAGGAAGGCGCGATAACCGCCGTGCATGGTGTGGTTGTTGGCCACGGACATGACGTTAAAGCCGGACTTGCCCATCATGCGAATGGAATCGGGACTGCCGGGGGCGAACAGGTCACCCTTGTCAAAATCGTCGTTGATATGGGCTTCCACCGGGTGGGTGTCGCCGGCTTCCTCCGCGTAGGGCCATTCACAGTTGCCGAAGGTGATATCGGCGGCGCCCAGTGCCGGGGCCACCTGATCGAACAGGTCCGGCGCGGGTTCGCGGGTCATCAGTTGAAGATCGCCCACCGCCAGCAGGTTGAGTGAAGAGGGAGAATTCATGCGGGTCTCCTGAAGACTTATTGTTATACCGGCTGCGCTTGATCGCGCCGGTGGTGTTCGCCGTCGTATGCGGCGGGTTGCGGGAAGACGCCAGTGTAGTCCCTGTGCCCTTTCAGTCAACGACTGCTTTTAGCGGGTTGTTCTAGCGAAAGCGGCGCCGGGTCTGGTTCCGGAGGTACAATCGGGGTTATAACTGGCCGCTGCTTTTATCCAGAGAATCAGAACGGTTGAACACCAACCCTCCCAATAACATTACCCAGGGGTACTTATGACAGGACAATTTGACGGCAAGGTGGCGCTGGTCACCGCCGCAGCCGACGGTATCGGCGCCGCCACCGCCAGGGCTTTTGCCGACAACGGCGCCAAAGTCGTGCTCGCCGACATCAACACTGAACTGGGGGAGCAGCGGGCCGAGGACTTGCGTGTCGCCGGCCACGACGCCCTGTTTGTCCATGCCGACGCCACTGAAGAAGACCAGGTACAGGCCCTGGTGCGCCGCACCGTCGAGCACTTCGGCGGCTTGCATTTGGCTGCCAATGTGGTCGGCGATGCCCATCCGGAGTCCGCCGGCCCCGAGTTCCACCAGCAGAGCCTTGAAGCCTTTGAACACACCATGAAAATGTGTGTGCGCACCACCTTCCTGTCCATGAAGCACCAGATCGCCCACATGATTGACCACGGGGGCGGCGCCATTGCCAACGTCACTTCGTTGGCGGGGATGCTTTACAACGGCTATGGCGGCCTCGGCTACGGCACCGGCAAGGCGGCGGTAATTCGCATGACCAAATTTGCCGCCGTCAGCTACGCCGAACACGGTATTCGCGTCAACTGCATTGCGCCGGGGGTCACTCCCACCAGGGCCTACTACAAGTTTGGCGACGAGTACGCCCAGACCCTGATCGACGAACAGGTGGTCAACCAGCCGATTCGCCGCGCCATCGATACCGCCGAGCAGGCCGAGGGTATTATCTGGCTGTGTTCCGACCACGCCGCCATGGTGACCGGCCATGTTCTGCCCATCGACGGCGGCTGGATGGCCCAGTATTAGAAACCCCCTGGATAAGAGCCCGGGATAACCGGGCTACAGGGTGCTAAAACCCGTAGATTCCCCCCAGATCGTGGTCCTCGGCGGCCACGCAAAACCGTTCCAGGGAAATAAGGGTATTTTCGTTCGGGTTGATATTGGTGTGCCAGGCGATAATGCCCCAGATCAGCCAGCGGTGGTAATCGTGCCAGGCCTTGTCAAAGTCGAGGGTTACGCCGTAGTCGGCAATGCGCTCGCAGTAGTGGCGAATAAGGTCGCGCTCCGCCCCCCGGCGCTGGTCAATGGTCAGCGAACCGACCAGGAAATAATGCACATCCCGCCAGGGGCGTCCTTTACGGACGATCTGCCAGTCGAGCCAGATACGGTGGCCGTCCGGACACAGGTAGCTGTTACCCAGGTGGGCGTCGCCGTGGACCAGGCACAGTGGTGAGGGGTCAGCCATCTCCTGCGCCCTGAGTTTATGAAACGCCCGATAGATCCGATCGGGGTCCTCCGCCGCCCATTTTGGCAATAGATCAAGATGCGACTGCCGGGCGTTGTGGATCGGCACGTAGTCCTTCATCAGATCCCAGTAGTCGTCCGTGGGGGTCTCGGGGGAGACAGCGGTCTGCAGCCAGGGCTGGTCGATTACGTCCGGCTTTCCCCAAGTGGAGCCGTGCAGGTGGGCGAGCTGGCCAATGGAGGCGAACATGTCGTCGAGGGTGATCGGCTGGCCGGAGGTGCCAAACAGCCCCCCCAGCTCGACCAGGTCCTCGAGCATGACAAAGCCCTGCTTGCCCTCGGCGTCATCGTCCCAGTCGGCGAAATAGCAGTTCGGCGCGGGAAGGTCGAGCTTGGCGCGCAACTGACCGTAGAACCGTGCCTCATTGACGCAGACGTCACTGCTCAGCGGGTCGCCTGTCCAGTTGGCCTTCAGGCAAACGTGCTCGGGGATACCCGCCTCGACGGCGGCGGCATTCAGGTCCAGGGCATAACGGGCCTTGGAGGTATGGCCGAACACCTGGCCGGTCATTTCCATACCCCGCACTTCGGCACCTGGGTTTTGGGTCTGGAGCACGCTTGTCAGCCAGTCCGCGGTCACTCCGTCATAGGTCAGGGGCAGGCGTTCCTTGCGGGTTGGGTGCCCCCGTTGAGTGGAAAATTCCATGGTTGATTCCTCGGCTGTTATCGTTATCAGGCACCCTTGAGCAGTTCCAGGGTGCCCAGATCCTCAATCGCCCGGGAGATGCGGTCGATCACCGGGAAGGCGCCAAGCCCCCACTTGTCGTCCACCTGCAGCCAGGCCTGGATACCGTAGATGGGCCAGCGCCGGAAGTGCTCGTACAGGGTATCAAAGCCCGGCACCCCTTCGGCGCCGGTGGCGATCAGGGCCTCGCGGTAATGGGCGATCAGATCCTTGGCCGACTTTCGGCGCTCCTCCACGGTCAGTGCGCCCAGCATCAGATAGGTCATATCACGGTAGCCATGACCGACCCGGCACAGCTGCCAGTCTAGCCAGATGCGCCGCCCGTCTGGATACAGGTAGGTATTGCCGATATGGGAATCCCCATGGACCAGGCAGAATGGCCCGGGCTGCTCGGATACCCACTGGTTGAAATTGGCGTAGACGCGGTCCAGCAGGGCATTGTCGGCGACGATGGCTTTGGGCAGCAGTTCCTGAATTTCCGGCCTGGCCAGGTTGGCGTCGATATAGGGCCGCATAAAGGCGATCTGGTCGGTGTCGATCATGGTCGCCATGGAGCGCGGCAGCCAGGACTGCTGCAGGAGGCGCTCGTCATTCCACAGGCAACCGTGCATGCCCGCCATCGCCTCGAGCGCCCTGGCGACACCATCGACGCCGATCAGATCGGTGCTGTGGCCGAAGGTGCCGCCGGAATCCACCAGGTCTTCCAGCACCACCACGCCCCGGCCGCTGCCATCACCATCCCAGTCGGCGTAATAGGATCTGGGCGCCGGCAGCCCCGCCACCTGACCGAAATTGTGATAGAAGCGCGCTTCCAGCTCGCAGATATCACCGCTGTCAAAGCCCTCGGACCAGTTGGCCTTCAAACACAGGTGTTTCGGCAACCCGGCGTTGCGGCCGACGTCGTTGTAGTCGAGTGCAATGCGCACCTTGGTGGTGTGGGTGCTGATCACCGCAACCCGCTCCATACTGGTCAGGCGGATGCCCGGGTAGGCGTTGTCGAGCAGACCTTCGAGCCACTGCGGGGTGACGTCATCGAGATGGCGGGGAATGGGTTGTGAACGGCCATAGGGCCCGTATTGTTGCGTCATTTGGCGGTAGCCTCCGGAATTATCGTTATGATCAGCGGTCGGCAACTGGCGAAAGCCGCGGTCAATGCCAGATGCACCCTGGGGATATGATTGAGGACAGTCTGGCGGCAGCTAATATTGCGGGATCGTCAACCGGCGATAGCGCCTTCGACTATAACCAGTCGCGCCATCGGTGCCAACGCGGTTCGGCGGTTATCCTTGGGGATCAATACAAATAGTCGATTCGGACAATCGGTAATGGACGCACCGATTGATGCCGGTCGGGGCTTACGATAACCACCTCCGGACCCACGCGATTTTCAGCCCATGTGGAACTGATTGCGACCGCCCTGCTTTGAGCGGTACATGGCCGCGTCGGCCCGTTTGATAATTTCGTCGACACCACTCCTACGATCGGACAGCGCAATACCGATACTGGCGCCCACGGAGGCCGACACGCCATCGCCGATATCGATGGGCTTTCTGATGTCCTCGAGAAGCTTTTCAGCCAGGCGGATTGCCTGGTGCTCGTTGTCGATATTGTCGAGCAACAGAACGAATTCGTCTCCGCCCACGCGGGCGACATAGTCGGTTTTCCGCGCGGCGCTGCGCAGGGTTGTCGCGACCGCTACCAGAACCTGGTCGCCGGCCTGGTGACCGTAGGTATCATTGACCTCCTTGAAGAAGTCCAGGTCCATCATGAGGAGAGCGAAACGCTGCCCATTCTGGTGACCCTGCCGGACCAGCCTAGCCAGGCGATTATCGAAACCGGCCCGATTACCAATGCCGGTCAGAGAGTCGGTGGTGGCCCGCCGTTCTGCATCCAGTTCGGCGAGTTTGCGCTCGCTGATATCGTTGGCCACCCCCTGGAGGAGATTGTCGTCAAGATAACTCAGTATCAGGTGCAACCAGCGGGTGGGATCCTCCGCGACATTGAACTCCAGCTCACTGTTGGCCCGCTTCTGTCGACAGCTTTCCATCTGCTCCCGCAGCAGGTTTGCCTGACTGCCCGCAAGATCATATATGGTCGACTCCGGGTTGCCGCGAAGATTCGTTTCGCTGATCTTGAAGTGGCGAAGGAAAGCGGGATTGAAGGATGTGATATGGCCGCTCTCGTCGACCTGAAAGATGGCGGTTTCGGCATTCTCGAAGATGGTGCGGAACTTCTTCTCTTCCACCTCCCGCTGCAGGCGAAGCTGTCGCTCCGTACCGAGAATCTTGATCAGATAATCGATCATGGCGTTGACATCATTTACCAGCTGACCGATTTCGTCATTTTCGTTGCCCCGGGGCAAGGTCAATTGTTCGCCGGTTTCCGCCTTGAGGCGGTGCAGTCGGTGGGAGATTGTCGCTATCGGCCGGGTAACCAGCCGAACAACGATAAAGGCGGTGCCAACGCCGATCACCGCCATCTGGACCAATAGCAGGATCGTTATAAAAAAGATCGAATCGGCGACTTCCTGGCGGATCACGCTGCGATCCGGTATCAGCCGGATACCGCCAACCACTTTGGCGTCGTCAAAGGGCGAATATATGGGGCGAACCAGTTCAGCCCGGTGCTGTCCGGCCTGTTGTTCTTCGGGCACCAGGAGCTGGCTGTCGTCTCCCCCCTGGGCAAGCACTTGATCGTCGGCAGTGATGGTCACCGCCGCCACGGTGTTGTTCTGGACGAGACCCGCGAGCAGCTCGTTGGCCAGCTCCTGATCCCTCAGGAAGCAGGCGATCTGGAGGGTACTTTCCACCGTGTTCAGCAAGCCTTCCAACTGTCGATACTGGCGTTCGGTTTCCTGATTTGAGGCGATCCTCATGGCGAGGGCGAGAAATATCATACCGAGCAGAGCAACCAGCAACAGAATAGCAACGGTACTGCGGGCTGCCAGCCGCGTCTTGATCATACGGATTATCATAGACCGGTGATTTTCTCCATCAGGGCGCCGAGGTCGGCGACAACCACCACCCGGCCGTCGATAACGCTTCGGGGCACGTACGCAATGGCACCCCGGTTGTTGGCGACGATCTCAAGTACTTCCTCGACGTGGTCAACTTTCCGGGGCGGCGAAGCCCGGCCGGAAAACACCAGTCTGGCCCAGTAGGAGTTGATCTCCGGAAGTCGCTTGTTGACCAATTGCAGGTAAAATGTGTCTCGCGCACTCTCCAGATCGATAGGCAATGCGGTGATGCCCGACGGCAGCTTTGTGAAGCGGCCCATAAACAGATTGACCGCGGTATCCCTGTCGAGGGTTTTTATCCCGCTTTCGGGATGGGCAATGAGCACCAGGCCATCGTCTTCCTGGGCCATACTTTCCTGCACCACATTTGTGGATCCGACTGCACCCGCCAGGGCGAGAATGAGAAAAAGTCGCCGTACCATGATTTAAAACACGAAGTCGAGGGTGGCTGAGAATATCGTGGCCCGGCCATCCCAACCCTGCTCCACGTCTCGCCACAACATCCACTGGCGGCCCTCCCGGCGCACATTGCTGCGATCCATCTGCAACTTGAGGGCCATGTTTGGCAGGACGTCATAGCGCACCCCCAGGGACAGGGTATGCTGCCCGGGGTGGTTGAAGCCCAACATATTCACCGTGCCATAAATAGGCGGCAACGATGTGGTCGATGACGCACCGGCGCTTTCTGCCGAGTCCGCGTCGATCATCGAGAACGTCATATAGGGCGTCCACTGTTCAAGACGGTAACCCACCGACAGGTAGCCACTCCGAAAATCAGGCACGGTGTCTGACTCGCTGTCCAGGTAGGTATACATCAGCTGATACTGCAGGGGACCTCTATCGAAGGCAACGCCCGCCGATAAGAAGTGGTAGGACGCCTCGGCAGTGGCATCCTCGACGATCCCGGTCAGCACGGGATCACCGCTTGACTCGAGTAGGTCGAGCAGGTCGCCAAAATCGCCTTTAATGTCATAACCCAGTTCGAGATGTGTATAGCCCAGCCGGAACTGCCAGTCCGTGAGCTGGTAGTTGATATGACCACCGACCATTTGCGATCCGCCCACGTCGGCATAACTGTTCTTGTCGATGGCTAATTTGTCATCGGCTTCCCCGGCGAACACTTTGCCCCACAGCAGGCCTTCGCCCAACTGCTTGCGGAGCACCAGGTCGGCACCGTTGAGTTTCGAGAACTGCAGGGCTCCGTAGTACTCCACCGGCGGCCGCACCCAGAGGTAGGAAAAGCCGACGCCCCGGGAATCGGCGAGCATATAGACATCCCAACCCAGGCGCCCGGCCCGAAATTCAACATGCTCGTTGGGCTTGTATTTAATGAAACCCCAGGCAAGTTCAGGGTCGTAGTTCCCGGCGTAATCGTAACGGCTTACGATCTGCGCAGTGGCCTCGAGGACTTCGCCTGGCCTGTAGGTAATCTGTAGGCCCAGCCGGGAATCGATATCGCCGCTACCACCGCCACTGACGCCTTCCGGTTGGGTAATGTCGCGGATAAACCCGGCGTCGTCAGTGTTGTTGTAGGCTACCCCAACAGTGCCGAAACCGCGTATTGTAAAAGGGCCTTCATCTCCGAGCGTCGAAAGGGCATGACTGTGGATCGTCGTCAGCATTCCCGCGCAAAGAGCCCCTACCAGTACCACCAATTTCTTCATGGACGGATTCCAAACCTTGTGTCGCGATTAATAAGCGGTGTTCTGGCCTGCTTTATTCTCTCTTTCGCTAGGCCACCTTAGGCGAACGAAGCAGCGCGAGTCTACTGAACGCGGGTTCTTGTCGCAACTTGACGCCGTTTCATGCGGGCAACGCCTTCAGCCAGGTGTTGAAGAATCGAGAGAGATGAATTCCGCAGGTTTCCCCGCAACACGGCGACCTTCGCTTCCCCGGACAGACGACCCGGAAGCCGCGCCACATAGGTCCGGTCTCGAGCTAGCCTGCTGAACGCTATTGAAGGATGGGCGCAGCGGAAATAGCTTCCGAGGCTCTTCCGCCCCGGCAACGGACAGAAATCCGGGCAATAACGCCGGATGGCGCCAATCCCCAGGCTACATATGAGAGTCGAGCCGTCGCGCGCGGCAACAGAGACCATAACGATGACTGTTGTCGCGCGGAGGATAGATAAAGTGCCGGACAGCCCCTCCGGATAGGCTTAACCCGCCATGGCCGTCAGATCCTGATCCACCAGTTCCTCAAGCGTGTTGGTGTCGACCACTTCCGGGGGCACCTTGAACTGGGCCCGGCGATCAAAATCCTCGATGATATTTTCACTCACCCGGTGATTGGGGTCGAGGATATCCGAGGGTTCGGGACCGATCCGTTCGGCAATCGCCAGTAGCTTTTGCCGATCCAGGTTGTAGCAATCGAAGGCATTGCCAGCCAGGATCATGCGCACTTCGTCTTCCGGCACACCGACAAACACGGTGCGCAGCCAGTCCCAGGTATTGGGCCAGGTACCTTCCGGATGGGGGTAATCGGAACCGAACAGGAAGCGGTCGACACCGATCTCATGGCGCATGGCGATCTCTTCCACCTTGGGCGATGAGGGCGCCACATAACAGTTGCGCTGGAAGTATTCGCTGGGCTTGAGTTTGAGGCTGACGCCGGACTGCGGCAGTTTCTGGTCCAGGAACCGAATAGTGTCGGGTACCCACTCGGCACGGATTTCCGTAAAGGCGATTTTGAGATTCGGGTAGCGGTCGAAAACGCCCCCGAGCATCAATTGCCACATGGCGCGCCGCGGTTGCATGCCGAGGGCATTGGGGGAACGACGGCTCTTCTTGAGCTCTTCACCCATGGCCATGAACTTACCTTCCTGCGCCGCCTCTTCGATGGTCTGGCCGGCGGTCATCATGTCCGCGAACTTGAAAAACAGTCCCTGCTCCAGGCCCCAGCCGGCATGAACCGAAAGCACCAGACCGAGTTCGTCGCAGGCGGCCCAGAACGGCTCGTAGTAGCGGTCATACAGGGGCGGCAGCGCGCTGTCGGCGAGGATACCGGGCACCCCCACGGACACAAAGCCGTTGTCCGCTACCCAGCGCAGCTCTTCCACGGCCGCGGCTATATCGTGGCAGGGGCCGGGATCGGCAACACCGTAGGCGCGACCGCCGGTGGCTGCCATGTGGTCCGACAGCCAGCGATGGTAGGCTTTGGCGCCCGCCTGGCGCAGCTCCGGCGGCTTTGGCCGGTTGGTGATCGAGAAAAACGGCATGGTGGCGTGCTGGTGCCCCTGGTGGATGATCTCCGCCGTGACCCCTTCGGCATCCATTTCCTTTACCCGCCGGTCGGGATCCCAGCCTCCGCTCTGGCCACCGGACCGAATCGCGTCGCGCCCGTCGACGGCCTCGAGGGCTTCTTCCGGAAAGCTGCTCTGGCCTTCGGTGACCATCAGAAAATGCCGTTCTTCGACTTCCGCCTGCTTGAGATCATCCCAATAACGGCTTTCGAGGTAGTCCCTGTAGTTGGCCACTTTGGTACCGGCGTGGCCGTCGCCGGATACGATACAGATTTTGCTCATTGTCTGAACCTCCATTTATGGTGACGCGCAATGTGTGTTTGCATTAGTGTTTGCCACCCAGGTAGCGCTTGAAATGCTTGGCGGTCTCGTCCCAGGCGGCGATCGCCTCCGGCACATCCGGCACCTGGGTGAAGTAGCCGTGGCCAAAGCCGTGGCGCACATACAGATGGCTTTCGACGTTGGCCGCACGCAAATTGGCAAAGGTGTCCAGCGCATTGCCAAGCAGCGCATCCCGTGAAGAACTGAGTATCAATGTCGGTGGGAACTTGGCGAGAAGATCCGGGTGGCCACCGGGGAACGCCATGGGGTCCTGTCGGTCGGCAGCGGAAAAATACTGGGGCAGGTGGGGGATTTCCTCGGGAATTTTCACCAGGCCGCCGGTCAGGCCAAGCATCCAGAACCGGCTGTCGGACGCCCCGTCCGAGGCGGTGGCTCCCGCCGCCTGAATGGCGATGGCACCGGGCCCCGGCAGGCCATCCTTATTCAGGCGCGCCACCGCCTGGGCGGTGAGCATGCCGCCGGCGGAAGAGCCGACGATACCGATATTTTCCGGCTTGTAATCCTTTAGCAGCGCCTTGTAGACCGCCACCACATCATCGGTGGCGGCGGGATAGGTGGCTTCGGGCGCCTGCCGGTAGTCCACGGCGTATACCCGATAGCCGCCGACAGACGCCATTGGCACGGCCTCCATCTTGCCGCCGACACCGCCATTGCCGATGGCAAACCCGCCGCCGTGGAGGCTGATCAGCACCTTGTCGGCATGGGCGGCAGGTACCCCCGCCGCCGGCTCGACGATATCGACAGTGACGCCGGCGACGGTCCTGCGCTCGATTCTGGAGGGGTATTTTTCCAGCCATTGGGCCAGAATCGGTCCCGCCCACTGTTCGTCGTACACCGTCCGGATGGCGTGAATATCGCCGCTGAACTGGGGATCGCCACCGCGGGCAAAATACCCTGTAAACGCCTGTCGGGCTTCGTCACTGAAACTGCCCGGCATGGCATAGCGCTGCTCCTGGACCAGAATGGAGCCATCTTCCTGAACCATGGGTGGTCGTTTATCGCCAGCCTCCGACGCCTGAGCGGCAACGGCACCGCTCAGGGCTATGGCCAACACTGTTTTTATCGTTCTCAATCTGTGTGCTCCTCTATTCATGGTTTCTCTCAGGCCGGAAACAGAACGCTGGTCAGCAATTGACGCATCTCCGAGCGGTGGTCCTGGCTGACATGGGTCGGCAGGTCGAAGTGCATCACCGGCCGGGTATCCAGGTTGTAGGGCGCCCAGTCGGGAATGCGGGGGTTGTTGGGGTCCCCGGTGCGGGTGAAATCCACCCAGGTATCGCTCATGATCTTCGCCATCTGGATATTTTCCGGCTTGTCGCCGGCCATCACCGACATGTAGTGATTGTTCAGGGCAAAGGGAATATCCCCCCCGTGGGCGGCGCCCATGACACCGCCAAGGGCCGGCGACTCGAAATCAAAGCGATAGGAATAGACAGGCCCCCGGTTGGCTTTCGCCCGGCGTTCCGCCCAGACCACGGAGCCAATCCACATGGTCCGGTCGGTAATCATCTGGCAGGCAAGATCGGTGGGGGTCGCCTTCGGTGACTCATCCCGGTAGGCCTCGAGTACGATATCAGACTTGTCACCGAACAGGCGCTTGGCGGTCATGGCCAGGCCCTGGTTGTCCAGGGAGCCGAACCAGGGCATGCCCAGCATCAGCATGGTCATGTCATCCCGGGTGGTACCGATCATCACCGGTACATCGGCGCCATATTGCGACGGCACCGGGTCCATTGGGTGCTCGGGGATGACCGTGCCGTCAAGCACCGGTCCCAGGGGCATGAACTGTTCCGCATCCCCCTCCCCGGCCAGACCACTGCTGATGGGCGTGGCGATGGCTTCAGCGGCGCTGACCAGCGTCGCGGCGGGGAGATCGTGAAGCTTCTGAATATTTTTGGTCGATATGCCCAGGTGATCGAGGAATTTTTTGGTATTGCGGCTCGCCACCTCGGCGGGGGTCACCCGCATCATGGGGCCGCTCATCATATTGGCGGTATGGAACAACCCCTTGGCGTCCGGCATGGCCATCAGTGTCGCGGTCTTGGAGGATCCGCCGGAGGAGCCAAAAATCAGGACACGGTCCGGATCACCCCCGAACTGGCTGATATTGTCCCGCACCCATTCCAGGGCAAGCACGATATCGAGCATCCCGACATTGCCGGACTGCGCATAGGCCTCGCCGCCAAAGTCCGCCAGATGCAGATAACCCAGGGCGCCCAGGCGATGGTTGACGGTGACCACCACCGCATCACCGCGGGCGGCGGTCCCTGTTCCGTCATACATATCCCAGGAGCCGGCACCGGTAGTGAACGCGCCGCCATGCAGATAGAGCATCACCGGCCGCTTGACACCATCATTGACACCGCCGGTCCAGACATTGAGTACCAGGCAATCTTCACCCATATCCGGCTCGGGACCGGACAAGCCGTGAATGAAGGCGAGAAAATCAGACATGCGTTTCTGCGCACCGGGATCCTGGCTGTGGGTATTGCCCCCCGCCTCCGCCGGCGACGCCTGGGGTGCCCGGTGGCCGAAACCCATGGCATCGCGGACCCCGGTCCAGGGCACCGGCTTGCGCGCGGGTTTGAAGCGGTAAACACCGCTGGTGTCGGCGCCATAGGGTATGCCCTTGAAGACATGAACACCGGCGATATTTACACCCCGCACCTTCCCGGCATTGGTTTCGACAACGGAGTGGCCCAATTTGCCGGAGCTGACGGCCGCCAGCACAGAGGGATTCAGCATACCCGCTGCCAGCGCACCGGCACCGCCCTGTAATGCCAGTTTCAACAAACGGCGTCGATCGATCTCTAACATAAAAAGCCCCTTTATGGTTTTATCGTGGGATTGGTGTCGATACAAAATACGCGAGAAACAGCCGGTTGAGCAGCATTTCAAAAGAAAATGCAATTAATAATGAAAAAAGTGCACAAAGCGCGGGACCACAACCTGATCGACCGCCACCCTTGCTCTGCCGCGATGACCGGCCATCGAACGTCCGGTTACAGAAAAGATAATAGGCCGATTGGTATTAATTTGCCAATAATGACCAATTAATCATCGGCATTCCATTCAGGGTGCCGGATCGTCGCCACCGGTCCTGGCCGTCCTGGCGTTCCATGGCGAGATGTGGGTGAGGACGCTAGCGAACCTGAATGACCAGCTTGCCGCGCACGTGTCCGGTTTTGTTCAGCGCCAGGGCGTCCCGTGCTTTCTCAAGGGGGTAGAGTCCTGAAACCACAGGCTTGACACTGCCGGATTCAAGTAATGGCGTAATCTCGGCAAGGGCCTGGGGGTAATACCCGCCGTGAACCACG
>PABE01000053.1 GCA_002702725.1 Porticoccaceae bacterium | reverse complement strand
CCAGCTCGAACCAGCAACTGTTTTTCCACCATCATCCGCGTCCGGCTGAGGATATGATCGGCGAATTACTGTCAGGACTGGGGGGTAATCCCAAGCGCATTTCGCCAAAATATTTCTATGACAGTCGGGGCGCAGCCCTATTCGACCGTATTACGGAGCAGCCGGAATACTACCTGACCCGGGTGGAACGCCGGATTTATTTGGACTTTGCCCGGTCAATCGCCGATGAAGTTGGGTCTGGCCGGGTGCTCGTGGAACCCGGTAGCGGTAGCAGTGAGAAGGTTGAGCTGCTATTGGACGCGCTTCAGCCCGCAGCCTATGTGCCGGTGGAAATTACGGAGAGTCATCTGCGCCGGGCCGCACACCATCTGGCCGTGCAATATCCCTGGCTGGAGGTTCATGCGGTATGTGCCGATTACAGTGGCGGGATGAACCTTCCGGATGCTCTCCCCGAGGCGCCCCGGCTGTTGTTTTTCCCGGGTTCCACCATCGGTAACTTTGAGCCGGACGACGCCCGTCGCTTTCTCGGCCATTTGCGACGGGCCAGCGGTGAGGAAGGCGCATTGCTGATTGGTGTCGATTTGCGCAAGGACACAGCGCTTCTGAATGCCGCCTACAACGATGCAGAAGGGGTGACGGCTGCCTTCAACCTGAATGTGCTGGATCACATCAACCGAATCGCCGGTACTGATTTCGATTGTAGCCGGTTTAATCATCAGGCGTTTTTTAACGAAGCGGAGAGCCGTATCGAAATGCATCTGGCCAGTGACTGCGCGCAAACGGTATCAATGGGTGATGTACGCTTTCATTTTGCCGAGGGCGAGACGATCCACACCGAAAATTCCTACAAATACAGCCTGGAGGAATTCCGGCAACTGGCCATCAGTGCCGGATTTGAGCCACGGGATACCTGGGTGGATGAACACCGACTGTTCAGTGTCCATCTGCTTGACGCAGCATGAAAGGCTTTTAGTCTTTGCGCCACCTCCTCGGTGATGGTCGAGACCAGCCGTAATAGGGGTGACGTTTCAACAGTTCGCGATTCTTGAATATCGGCACCATCGCGGCACCTGCCACAAAACCCCCGACGTGGGCCCAGAAGGCGACGCCGCCGCCCTTGCTCCCGACGGCTGTAAAGCCGCCCAGTAGCTGCAACAGAAACCAGTAACCGAGCATAAAAAACGCCGGTACTGCGATTGTGGTGACAAAAAACCCAAGGATAACCAGCAGGTGCACGCGCACCCGCGGGTAGAGGAGAACGTACGCCCCCATCACCCCGCCGATAGCGCCCGACGCACCCACCATCGGTATTGCGGGGTTGTTGGTCAGGGCCATTTGAAGTGCTGCAGCTGCGATACCGCAGAGCAGATAAAAAACCAGGAAACGCCCGTGTCCCATGGCGTCTTCGACGTTGTTGCCGAATACCCAGAGAAACCACATGTTGCCGATAATGTGCAGCCAGCTACCGTGCATAAACATGGAGCTGAGCACCGTAAACCACCGACCACCCCGATCAACAACGCACGCCGAATCCGGCCCCAAAGGAAAGGCGGCGCCCGGGGGCAGGGTGCCCATAAGATCGCCGGGGACCAGGCCCAGTTGACAGATGGACAGCGACAGGGCCGGCTCTGTGCCGAAGCCCTGAATCAGTGCCCATACCGCGATATTGGCGGCCAGCAGAGTCAGCGTCGCCAACGGTGGCAGAAAATGGGGATTTTCATCACGAATGGGAAACACGCGGATTCCTTGTGTGGTAGTGCTGCGTCTTCAAACGCCTGTTGAGGCTGGAAAGCGCATCCGGAGTATTTTCCGGTCATCGGTACCGTTTGGTTTAGAGGGTAGCCTTATCAACCCCCGGCAACGCCTTTGTGAAACGGATGTCATTGTCTCGGTGCGATGGTGACGGTTCCCGGGTGCCCGGCTCTGATCAGGGCCCGATAGCCCAAAGCACCGCTGCATAGCGAGCCCCTTTCCCGATAGCCACCAGGATCAAGAAAATCCATAGTCGGACGCGCATTATCCCGGCAATCAGCGTCAGGGCATCACCACCCAGCGGCAGCCATGCGAATAACAGTGTCCATATACCATAATGGTTAAACCAGTGCTGGGCCCGTTCGATCTGGCGATCACTGAAATAAAACCAGCGCCGGTCCTTGAAGTGCAACAGGAAAATGCCCAGCAACCAGTTGACCACCGAACCCAGCGTATTGCCCAGCGTGGCGGTGGCGAGCAGAAGCCAGGGGGAATGTCCCTTGTCGGCCAGCATATAGAGGGTAAACTCCGAATAAAACGGCAACACCGTGGCGGCGAGAAAGGCGGAGCCAAACAAAATCAGATAGGCCGTCATGGCAGATAATGTGAAAATGGGTGATTGCCTATTGTCAGTGAGGTCGCCCCCGCTCATCAATGGTTGTGATGGCCAGGCCTCTAAGCGGGAGAGTTTGTTATTAAAAGGAGAGCTGGGTGGAAATGTTGGTTCTGCTGGTAGCATTGATAGCCGGCCTAGCGGTGCGCAAGCTGGGTTATCCACCAATGCTGGGGTACCTCGCTGCGGGCTTTATCGCCTTCGCCATGGGTATGGGCGATATCGAGGTCATTCGCACCGTTGCCGATATCGGTATTCTGCTGCTCCTGTTTACCATCGGCCTCAAACTCAACCTCAGACGACTTGCGGCCCCCCATATCCTGGGCGTCGCCATGCTGCACATGGGTATAGTCGTTCCCCTCACCGCCGCTGTGGTGCTTTTGTCTGCGGCACTGATCCCGGCGCTTGTTTTGGACGATGTTCGAGACGGCTGGGTGCTGGCGTTTGCATTGTCGTTTTCCAGTACCGTTTTTGCCCTGAAGATTTTTCAGGAACGGGGTGAGGAGAATGCCCTGCATACCGATGTCGCCATTGGCATTCTGATCATCCAGGATCTGATGGCCGTGGCATTCCTGGTGCTCACCGCCGACAAGATGCCCAGCCTCTGGGCGTTTTTGCTCCTGGCGTTGCCGTTGGCGCGGCCGCTCCTGTTGCGCTTGCTGCAGGCAGTGGGTCACGGCGAGCTTCTGCTGCTGCTTGGTTTCACGCTGGCACTGTGTGGCGCGGAGCTTTTTGAGGCGGTGCATCTGAAGGGCAGTCTCGGGGCCCTTGTGCTCGGTGTCCTGGTCAGCAATAGCGCCAAGACCGACGAGCTTTATCACAACCTGATGGGATTCAAGGATCTGTTCCTGATCGGGTTTTTCCTCCAGATCGGTTTTTATGGTCTGCCGAGCGCCACCATGTTGCTCGCCGCGCTGGGGTTAACCGCCCTTATATTTCTGCGTCCGATTATCTATTTTCTCCTCCTGGTCGCCTTCCGTCTGCGGGCGAGAACGGCGCTTCTGGCCGGGGTGTCACTGTTCAATTACAGCGAGTTTGGCCTGATTGTCGCCGCCATTGCCGTGGCCCACGGCATGCTGCCGCCGGAGTGGTTGACCACGCTGGCGTTAGCCCTGGCCCTGTCGTTTTTGATTGCGACGGTTTTCAACACCCGCGTCCATGCCCTTTACGCGCGGTTTGCCGAGCAACTGCAGCGCTTTGAGCGCAGGAGGAAAATTGCCGAGGAGACCCTGCCGGACCTGGGGGATGCCGAGGTGATTATTCTCGGCATGGGCCGGGTAGGTATCGGCGCATACCGGGAGTTACAGAAAAGGTACGGGGAGAAAATCGTCGGTGTCGAGGCCAACTACGATGAAGCCAGGCGATTGAACGCGAGGGGCATCCCCTGCATTCACGGCGATGCCATGGACCGCGACTTCTGGGAGCGGGTCGCCATGCATAAGCGACAGTTGATCCTCGTCAGCCTGACCAGCTTTCGCGAAAACATGGCGGTGGTGAAGCTGGCACGGCAGTTGAACTTCGCCAATACCCTGGCGGTGACCTGCCGCTACCCGGATGAGTTGAGGACGCTGGAGGACGCGGGTTGCATCGGGTTTTACCTCTATCGGGATGTCGGCAAGAGTTTTGCCGAGTATGTTCAGTCGCAGCTGGAACCGGCCACGGCGGGTTCCAGCGCAAACTAGATATCAGGTGCTGCTGGCGATCAGGTTTCCCCGCGCTTGAACAGCCTGAAATACCCGTAGGAGGTGTCGTCGGCACCGGCGCTGCCCGGTTGCATGTTGGGAATCTCCGGCGAGTTGGTGATATCGCAGGGCGGTACGCCGTATTTCTGGAGCCAGTCCGCCACTACCCGCCGGTGGGTGAATTTCCAAACCCCATTGCGCCGTTCGTATTTGTCCAGATAGCGGCCGCCGTGCAGGATGCCATAGTGTTCGCCGCCGAAGTTGACCACGGTGTGTGCCATCAGGTAAGCCTCCCCCTCGGCATAGTCACCCTCGACCTTGATTAACAGGTTGGTGATGTTGTGTTGCAGTGCTTCGGCGGCCACCATCATGTCGGGCAGAATCTCGAAAAACTCTTTTGCTGTTCCGCTCGGATTGCAGCCGTGCTCGTCGCCAGCTCCCGGGTGGTAGAGCTGATGCAAAAGGTCAAAATCCTTGCGGTCGATGGCGCGGCAGTAGGTATAGACCAAGTCGCGAATCTGCTCCTTGGCGATCAGGGTATCGAGGTCGGTCTGACTCACGGGATGACTCCTTGGTGGATGCGATGTTCGTTATGGTTGTCAGGCGGGCCGGCATCGTTTGGTCAGCCTGCTGGAACGCGTCACGAAATTAGCAGATGTGCGAGCCGGAAAAAAGGGGCATCCCCAAAGGGATCAACTAATCTTGATTGGCAAGGTTCGGTGTTGAGGTGATCACTAACGGCCTTGCTGTCGGGCCGGGGGGTTGATTGCTAACATCAGTGGCCCCGAATCTTCAACGATTACGATAACGGAGCCTGACCATGAAGCACTACGATGAAAAAGCCATTCGCCAGTGGCTTGAAGACAATTTCCGGTTGTGGAACGCCAGAGACCGCGATGGTTTCATGGCGCTGTACAAAGAGGCGTCACCCAACGGCCTGATAATTGAGTATGTCGGCCAGGCCGACGTCGACGACGGTTGGGCCGCCTGTAATTACATGTGGGATAACTACAATCAGGACGTAACGGCGATCCCCCAGGTGATGCTCGCCAACGGCAATGAAGGTGTTGTGCACGTTCACAATGTCTCCCACCGGGACGGCGTCGCCCATCCCAGTGTGGAAATCTACAAATTTGAAAATGGCACACTGCATATCCGCTATTTCCACCACACCGAAGCCCTGGTGTGAAATCGCTCGGGAGAATTGATTGTGATTGATTTGTACAGCACTGCCTACGGCGCATCACCGAACGCCTATAAAATCATTTTCATGCTCGAGGAGCTGGAAATCCCGTACCGGATCATTGAGGTCAAGCTTCCCGAGGGCGAGCAGTTCAAGCCGGAATTTCTGAAAATATCACCGAACAACAAAGTGCCGGCCATTGTCGATCATGCGCCGGCCGATGGCGGCGGTCCGCTTCGGGTGTTCGAATCCGGCTCCATCATGGTATACCTCGCGGACAAGACAGGACGTTTTATTCCGCCCCAGACCGAGATGCGCAAGCGAACGGAAGTCCTCAACTGGGTATTCTGGCAGATGGCGGGCATGGGGCCCCATATGGGCCAGCTGTTTCACTTCCAGGTCTATGCCCCGGAGAAAATCCCCTACGCTATTCGACGCTACGGGAACGAGATGAGCCGGCTGTTCGCGGTGCTTGAGAAGCGGCTGTCCGAATCGGAATGGGTGGGGGGCGACGAGTACTCCATTGCCGACATGATTATCTTCGCATCGACCCATGAGTTCCGGCGTATCGAACAGCTCGACCACGATCAGCTCGGCCACTTTATCGCCTGGCACGAGCGGATCAAAGCCCGGCCCGCCTATGGGCGCGCCTACAATCCCGACAAGACCGAGAGTTCGACCATCGGCGCCGATGTCTACATGGCCGACAAAGCCTGGAATATTCTCTTCAACCAGGACGCCAGTTACCTGGATAAACCGCCGGTGTGATTTTCAGTGTCCTGCCGCGGGGGTATTCAGTTGCTCCCGCCGGGGCGGTATTTCGCGAATGTGTACCGGGCTCGCCGGGAACAGTGCCAATCGCGTATCATTCCCGCCCTTTTACTGTTTTTTACCTCATCATCGGGCCCGATCGGGCGGGAGGCTTCAATGATTCATGGCTGTTGTCTGTGCGGTAATGTGTCTTACGAAATCGATGGGCCGGTGGGGGATATTTTTCACTGCCACTGTGTGACGTGCCGAAAGTCCCAGGGGTCCGCGTTTTCCAGTCTCGCTCGGGTGGCCGACGAAAACTTTCACCTTTACGGTGAGGATTACCTCAACAGCTATGAGTCGTCCCCTGGCAAGGAGCGGTTTTTCTGCACCGAATGCGGTGCGCAGATCTACGGCAAGCGAGAGGGGACCGATTTCATTACCCTGCGCCTCGGAACCATAGACGACCACCCCGGCAGCGAGGAATCCCACCATATCTGGGTGGCTCAAAAGGCAAACTGGTACACCATCGACTCCCACCTGCCCCAGCACCCGGAGTTTGAAGAGAACTGATCGCCGTGATCAGCCCGTTGCGCCAGACTGGAAGCGGTAGGCGAGGGCCTCCCCGATGTGCTGGCTATCAATAACCTCGCTCGCCGCCAGATCCGCGATGGTCCGGGCGACCTTGAGGACCCGGTGGTACCCCCTGGCGGACAGGTCCAACCGCACCATGGCCGATTCAATAAACTGTTGCTCGCGGCTGCCGAGGAGGCAGTGGTGCCGGAGTTCGTCTACCTGCAAATGGGCGTTGGGTTTTCCCTGGCGAGCCAGTTGCCGGTGTCGGGCGGTAATCACCCGCCGGCGAATCGCCTCGCTGCCCTCGCCCTTCTGCGTAGCCCGGACGAGGGACTGTGTGGGAACGGGCTGCACCTGCAGTTGCAGATCGATGCGGTCGAGCAGGGGGCCGGAAATTTTATCCCGGTAGCGGCGAATCATGTCCGGTGTGCAGCGACATTTTTCGCTGCCGAGATAACCGCAGGGACAGGGGTTCATGGCCGCCACCAGCATAAATTTCGCCGGATAGCTGATTTGGGCCCGGGCTCGGGAAAGGTGAATCTGGCCGGATTCCAATGGCTCGCGCAGTACTTCCAGGACCTTGCGGGGAAATTCCGGCAGCTCGTCCAGAAACAGCACCCCGTTGTGGGCCAGGGAAATTTCACCGGGACGTGGCACACTGCCGCCCCCCACCAGTGCCGCCGACGACGAGGTGTGATGGGGTGAGCGAAATGGCGGTTGGTTAAACGGCCGGGGCAGGCCCAGCCCGGCAACGGAGTGAATGCTGGCGGTTTCCAGTGCTTCGCTTTCACCCAGCGGCGGCATGATTGTCGGAAGGCGGCTGGCGAGCAGGGTCTTGCCGGTGCCCGGTGGCCCGGAAAACAGGAGGTTGTGGTGGCCGCTGGCGGCGATTTCCAGAGCCCGGCGGGCCTGTTGCTGGCCGATGATGTCAGCCATGTCCAGCGCGTTGTCGGTCGACAGTTGACGTGGCATTTCCGCCAACGGCGCCAGCGGTGCAGTGCCGCGCAGGTGGGCACAGACAGACAGCAGATGATCCGCAGGCAGGCTTTCGGCAGAATGGGCCAAGGCGGCTTCTTCCCCATTG
Organism: Porticoccaceae bacterium; assembly: GCA_002702725.1. GTDB lineage: Bacteria > Pseudomonadota > Gammaproteobacteria > Pseudomonadales > Porticoccaceae > NAT127. The sequence continues at coordinate 6,944 of PABE01000053.1, read as the reverse complement.
CTGACCGGTATCACCAGAGTTCTGCCAGCCTTCCCACACGCGATCGCTGTCGGCAGCACGCCGTCTACCGGGCGCAGTTCTCCATTCAGTGCCAGTTCGCCGATAAACTCATAGCTGTCAAGTGCCTCCATGGGCAGCTGGCCCGAGGCGGCGAGAATCCCCAGTGCGATGGCCAGGTCATAGCGGCTGCCTTCCTTGGGGATATCGGCTGGCGCCAGATTAATGGTGATGCGCCGGGCGGGAAACTCGAAGTGGGCATTCAGAAGTGCACTGCGAACCCGGTCCTTGCTCTCCTTTACCGCGGTCTCCGGCATCCCGACGATACTGAGGCTCGGAAGACCGTTGGACAGATGCACCTCGACGGTTACCGCCGGGGCGTGAATGCCCTGCTTGCTTCGGCTGTGGATGATAGCGAGTGTCACATTCCCTCCCTGGAAAGTGGCTAGCAGCTAGGTATTGGGATTTTCTCTGATAAGGGCTTCCAGTTCCGCCACCTGTTGTTCCAGCGCTTCGAGTTTTTCCCGGCTGCGCAACAATACCGCCTGCTGGGCTTCGAACTCCTCCCGGGTAACAATATCCATTTTCTCGAAGGCGGCCTGCGCAGCGGTGCGAATCTGTTGCCGGATCTCGCTGCTCAATGACTCAAGGCCGGGTCCGGCGATGGCGGCAAACTGATTGAGAAAATCTCTGGGCCCCTTGGCGCTCATATCGATATCCGGCTGGAGTGTCCGGCGATTGTATCATCCGGTGATTGTATGAAAAGCAGGGCTGTGGTGAACTTTGGGTCACAGAAGACAGGCATGTATTTTGCCTGTGGCAACAGGATGATAAGACTGAACACTTCTATTCTTGATGAGGCACAGCGGGGTTGGCACGGCGGGCTGGAGCTGGCCCTCGATCGTCGGGGCGGACGCAACCGGGTGGCACAGGTGAAGCACTGGGGGCCCTTGCGTATCCAGCGGCCCTTTTACCCGCAGGGACCGGACGGCGAGTGTCACTTGTACCTTTTGCATCCTCCGGGGGGGATGGTCACCGGTGATCGACTGGACATTGCCATGACCCTTTCTTCCGGCGCCCACGGGCTGTTGACCACGCCGTCGGCGGGCAAGCTCTACCGGGGCAACGATAGCGCTGTGTCGCAGGTACAGTCTGTGGTGGCCCGGGTACAGGGGGACAGTTTCCTGGAGTGGTTACCCCAGGAAACCATTGTCTTCGACGGTGCCCGTGGGGAAAGTAATGTGCGTGTGGAGCTTGACGGTAACGCCCGATGCGCGGTCTGGGATATGGTGTGTCTCGGCCGCCCCGCCAGCGGAGAGTCGTTTACCCGTGGCTATCTGCGCCAGGGGTTGGCGTTGTACCGCGACGGCGAGCCACTCTACCTGGAGCGCAACGACCTGGGCGGTGGCGGCGAGTTACTGAATGCCCCCTGGGGGCTGGATGGCTGTTCGGTTTCCGGCACCTTTCTGCTGACCCTGGGTCTGGATAGAAACAGGCTCGGTGATTTGCGGGAGGAACTGAAGGCAAGGGTTCTGTTGCTGGGTGGTCGGGTGGCGGTCAGCGACCTGGGTGGGCTGGTGGCGATTCGCTATCTCGGCAAGTCCGCTGCCCATGGCCGGTCACTGTTTATCTGCGCCTGGCGGCGTTTGCGGCCAATGCTTGCGGGTGTCGAGGCGGTTGAGCCACGGATCTGGCATACCTGATAACTGGATATTTGAGAGGAGTAAAAAGTGGAACTGAGCCCCAGAGAAAAAGACAAGTTGCTGTTGTACACCGCCGCCCTGGTGGCGGAGCGGCGCAAAAGCCGCGGGCTCAAGCTCAATTACCCAGAGGCGGTGGCGCTGATCTCCATGGAAATCATGGAGGGTGCCCGGGACGGCAGGACGGTGGCGGAATTGATGAGCCACGGCAGGACGATTCTGGGTCGTGACGACGTCATGGAAGGGGTTGCGGAGATGGTTCCCGAAGTACAGGTGGAGGCCACCTTTCCGGACGGCACGAAACTGGTCACTGTTCACGATCCCATTGTCTGAGGAGAGCTGCAAGATGATACCCGGCGAAATTCAGGTCAAGGCGGGCGATCTGGCCCTCAATGAGGGGCGCGACACCTGCACCATCGAGGTCAGCAATACGGGTGACCGGCCCATTCAGGTGGGTTCCCACTATCACTTTTATGAAACCAATCCGGCGCTGTCGTTTGATCGCGAGGCGACGAAAGGCTTTCGGCTCAATATCCCCGCCGGCACCGCGGTGCGCTTTGAACCCGGCCAGAGCCGCGAGGTGGAGCTGGTGGCTCTGGCCGGGAACCGCACGGTGTACGGATTCCGCGGCGACGTGATGGGCAAACTGTAGGTATCAAGGAGAAAAGTCATGGCAACCATCAGCAAGAAAGCCTACAGCGAAATGTTCGGACCCACGGTGGGCGACCGGGTGCGCCTTGCCGATACAGAACTGTGGATCGAAGTGGAGAAGGACTTCACCACCTACGGGGAAGAAGTCAAATTCGGCGGCGGCAAGGTAATCCGCGACGGTATGGGTCAGAGCCAGCAGTCTGGGGAAGCGGTTATGGATACCGTGATCACCAATGCGGTGATCCTCGACCACTGGGGTATCGTCAAGGCGGATATCGGCATCAAGGCCGGCCGCATAGCGGCGATTGGCAAGGCGGGCAATCCGGATATTCAGCCCAATGTGGACATCGTCATCGGCCCGGGTACGGAGGTCATTGCCGGCGAAGGCAGCATCGTCACAGCGGGTGGCATCGACGCTCACATCCATTTTATCTGCCCTCAGCAGATCGACGATGCCCTGATGAGCGGTGTAACCACCATGATCGGTGGCGGCACCGGGCCAGCTACCGGCACCAACGCCACCACCTGCACGCCGGGGCCCTGGCATATGAGCCGGATGCTGGAAGCGGCCGAGGCCTTTCCCATGAATCTGGGCTTTCTCGGCAAGGGCAACGCCAGCCTGCCGGAGGCGCTGGTGGCACAGATTGAAGCCGGTGCCATGGGTCTCAAACTCCACGAGGACTGGGGTACCACGCCGGCGGCTATCGACTGTTGTCTGACTGTGGCGGAGGCGTACGACGTCCAGGTGGCCATCCATACCGACACCTTGAATGAATCCGGTTTTGTCGAGGACACCATCGCCGCGTTCAAGGGCCGCACCATCCACACCTACCACACCGAGGGTGCCGGAGGTGGCCACGCCCCCGACATTATCAAGGCCTGCGGTGAGGCTAATGTCCTGCCTTCCTCCACCAATCCCACCCGGCCCTACACGATCAACACGGTGGATGAGCATTTGGATATGCTCATGGTCTGCCACCACCTGGATCCGGATATTCCCGAGGACGTGGCGTTTGCCGATTCCCGCATTCGCCGGGAAACCATTGCCGCCGAGGATATCCTCCATGACCTCGGCGCTTTCAGCATGATCTCGTCCGACTCCCAGGCCATGGGGCGGGTCGGGGAAGTCATTACCCGCACCTGGCAGACCGCTCACAAGATGAAGGTGCAACGGGGATTGCTGCCGGAGGATGAGAGTCTGGGCGCGGATAACTTCCGGGCCAAGCGCTATGTGGCCAAGTACACCATCAACCCCGCCATTGCCCATGGAGTCAGCCACGAGGTCGGTTCCATTGAAGTCGGCAAGCTGGCGGATATCGTGTTGTGGAAGCCGGCCTTTTTCGGGGTTAAACCGGCCATGATCATCAAGGGCGGCGCTATCGCCGCCGCTCCCATGGGCGATCCGAACGCCTCTATCCCGACACCGCAACCGGTGCACTACCGTCCCATGTTCGGCGCCTACGGCAAGGCCGTGGGCCAGTGCGCGGTCACCTTTGTGTCCGGGGCGGCATTGGCCGCGGGTGTCAGGGAAAAACTGGGCCTTGCCAAGCGGCTGGTGGCGGTCTCCGACACCCGATCGGTAACCAAGGCGAGCATGGTGCACAACGATTTGCAGCCGCATATGGAGGTGGATTCGCAAACCTACGAGGTGCGCGCCAACGGCGAACTGCTCATTTGCGAACCCGCCGACGTACTGCCCATGGCGCAGCGTTATTTTCTGTTTTAACGCGCGATCAGCGCGCTGGAATAAGGTCGACCATGATTATTGTTAAACAGCTTATGGGCACCGGGCAGCCGGCCCCGGACCAGAGACTCATCGTTGAGCTGCCCTACGATTTGCGAAAGAAAAGTCGCTTGAGGACAAAAGCGCGCTGCGGTCGGGACGTCGGCTTTCAGCTGCCCCGCGGTTCGGCGCTAATGGATGGGCAGCGATTTGTTGCCGAAAGTGGTGAGGTGGTGGAAGTGATCGCCAGTGCCGAAACCGTATCAAAGGTGACCTGTGACCAACCCCTGCTACTGCTAAAAGCTGCCTACCACCTGGGTAACCGACATGTGCCGTTACAGGTAACCGAGCACTGGCTGCGCTACCAGCACGATCATGTGCTCGACGACATGGTGCGCGGGCTGGGCTTGCAGGTCTCGGTGGAACAGGCACCGTTTCAGCCGGAATCCGGGGCCTATCACCGGCATGGGGCTGGCCACAGCCATAACCACCATCACCATGAACACTGATACCCGGCTGCTGTCACTGCTGCGATTGGTCAGCCCGGCCCTGCCGGTGGGGGGCTTTGCCTATTCCCAGGGCTTCGAGTACGCGATCGACAGCGGGCAGATCAGTAATGCCGAGGGCGTGGAAGCCTGGCTGTCGGGCGTGATTCGACACGGTCTTGCGCACCTCGATATCCCGCTGCTGTGCCGCCTGCATCGCCACGTGGATGGCGACGATGGACGCTACGAGTATTGGAATGCCCGGGTACTCGCCAGCCGCGAGACCCTGGAGCTGCGGCAGGAGGAAAGCCAGATGGGCAAGGCCCTGTGGCGGTTGCTGAAGTCGATGAACGAAGTCTTGCCTGCCCTGGCATCGCCCACCTGGCTCGGGGCTTTCGCTTTGGCGGCCCGTCGCTGGGGGGTGAATGAATCGGATTGCTGTCAGGGCTTTTTGTGGACCTGGACGGAAAACCAGTTGGCCGTCGCCGCCAAGACGGTGCCCATCGGCCAGACGGATGCCCAACGGATTGCCGCTCGGCTGATGGCGGTGATGGTGGCCGCAGCGGAGCACGGCAGGACGCTCGGAGATGATGACATCAGCGGCGGTTTGCCGGGGCTGGTGATGGCGAGTATGGCCCACGAGACCCAGTATTCTCGACTTTTTCGCTCCTAGTGGGCGCTGTGGCGAAGAGATCGGTTACCTAATTTTCCACAGCGCCCACTAGCGATTGATATCGTCGGGAAGAGCCCCTGGCGGTGTCAGGGGCCGTGGTGACATGAACTTAAAAACAGTATTGGAGATGACATGAGCGACAAACAAGTGCTTCGTATCGGCATTGGCGGCCCGGTGGGTTCGGGCAAGACCGCCCTGGTCAAAACACTGTGCGAGCGGCTTCGGGATCGCTACGACATGGCGGTGATAACCAATGACATCTACACCCGGGAGGACATGGAGTTCCTCCAGCGCCATGAAGCCCTGCCCCTGGAGCGTATCGTCGGCGTCGAGACCGGGGGCTGCCCCCACACCGCTATCCGGGAAGATGCCTCGATGAATCTGGCGGCGGTGGACGATTTGATGGCGCGCTTTCCAAACCTGGATTTCGTATTGGTGGAAAGCGGTGGCGATAATCTGGCGGCGACCTTCAGTCCGGAATTGTCCGATTTGACCCTGTACGTCATTGATGTCTCCGCCGGCGACAAGATTCCCCGAAAAGGTGGGCCGGGGATTACAAAGTCGGATTTACTGATCATCAATAAAATCGACCTTGCGCCCCAGGTTGGTGCGTCCCTGGCGGTTATGGACAGGGATGCACAAAAAATGCGCAACGGTAAGCCGTTTGTATTTGCCAATATGAAGGATGGCACCGGTGTCGAGACCATTATCGACTTTATTGTCAGTCAGGGCATGCTGGCGGCCTAAACGTCGTTCCCGGTTATTGCAGAGGCTCTGTCGATGAGTACGGAAATTTTCATGTTGTTGGCGTTGGGTGCGCTTAATGGTCTTGTCCATGCGCTGGATGCCGATCACGTGCTGGCGGTGTCGGCCGTTGCCATGCAGGGTGAGGCGCGGCGCCGCCGCGTGCTTTTCACCGCGCTGGAATGGGCCCTGGGGCACGGGGCTTCCCTGCTCTTCATCGCCCTCATGGTGCTTGGCCTGGGTATGGCGGTGCCGGAGCGTCTCGCCCATGTGGCGGAAGTTCTGGTTGGGGTGATTCTAATAGCCGTCGGCGTTTCGCTTCTTCGCGGAATTTATCGGGGACAACTACATGCGAGTGCCCACAAGCACCCGCATTTGCCGGTTCACTTTCATTTGCACCGGGATGGACATCGTCGCTTGGGCGATCACAAATCGGTCTTGATCGGGATCGTGCACGGTATTGCCGGCAGTGCACCCCTGCTTGCTGTATTGCCCCTGGTGATTCAGTCCAGGTTTGTCCTGGCGACAGGCTATATTCTGATTTTTACCGGTTTCGTTGCCGTGATGATGTGCGCGTTTGGCGGTCTTTTAGGTCTATTTATCAAGAAGTTGCAAGCACGCTATCGGAATGGGGTAGGTGCTTTGCAGTGTCTCGTGGCGGTGCAATCCCTCGTTTTCGGCGGGCTCTGGGTATACCGCGGACTCTAATTGCTTGCTGATAGTTACCACCCGATAACGGCCGCCAGAGGGGCGGCCGTTTTTTGTTTTGCGTCCCCAAGGCCAGGCCTGGAAATTGGTTATGGCACGTATCCTGCTATCTATCGATGACCCATTCCTCTGAATCAGAAAAACGGGAATGCGTATTCGCTTACAACCGAGGAGATAGCGTTCATGAATACCCCTGCAAAATCCTGGAAACGCAAATTGATGATGACGACCGTCGCCACTGCCATGGCCGTTGGCGCGGGCCT
>PABE01000052.1 GCA_002702725.1 Porticoccaceae bacterium | reverse complement strand
TAGAACCTCCTGCGTGTACGATACGAGAAAATTCTACTTCTGGGTACCGCTACTTTTCGGGGGGATTACCGGTCCACGTGTTTACCTGTGTGTACCGCCGACGCTTGGGCTCAGGAAGTTCGGAGACAGGAATATACTTTCCATTCACCCAACGCACCTCAACGGATTCGGAAAGCTCGAAGATGGTCAGTCCTATCGCCACCGTTCCGATATACACCACGGTCGGACGGAATGGGCTCCATAACGAGGGGAAGTAATGCCCTTGGCTGCCTTTCTCACGCGGGTCGACACTGGCTCTTGAAAACGATTCGGTGTTCGGGGCTATAACAACTCGGTGCCCCCGATCTTCCAAGGCCCAGAAGAGTGCGTTCGCAGTACTCAGACCGCGGGCAAGGGCAATTTTTGAGACGATGAGATCGACAAGAAGCTTTTTCTGCGGCTTAAGGAAGCCATCGTCATTTTCGCGTGCCCCGTCAAAGTGCCCGCTGGCACCAACCAGGACGCCATGATCGCCGGAGTGGCTGGCGCGGGACCGGACTCGTCTCGCCGGCCGAGCAGCTGGCGGCTTAGGTAGCGCCCGCGGGGCGCGTACTGGCTCGCCATTGCGTGACCATTCCAACTCATCGCCCGGCCGCGCATCCGGAAGAGCTGGTCGCTTGGGTGCTTTTCCAACGGCCAATTTTGCCCAGTATCCCCTGGGTGGACGAGGAACGTTCAATCTCGTGCAGACGCGCGCAAGGAAACTCGATGACACCCCGTAACTCGTCGCGACTTTAGTCATCGGCTCGGCCCAGACTTCCTCGTATAGCGTCTCTCGGGTAACGGGGCCATTTCGACTCATTTGTCACCCCGTTCCAATAGCCTGCTGCAATGTCTTCCAAGCGACGTCCCAAGCGATCCGCTCCTGTTCCAGACGGACATTCTGGCCCCAGGCATTGCGCTTGATCGCCTGATACACTTCCTGCTCTCGATCAGACAACAGGGGCAATGTTTCGGCACCATGCTGCGTCTTCTCCTCAACCCACAGATCCTGATAACTGCGTAGGGTCTCTTCGTCCATCAATATGGATTTCAGTTCGGGAAGGTAGGTTCTGGCGCGATTGAGAATCGCAAAGCCGTGCGTATCCAAATCGCCCCAGTAAATGCAGTTTGCCTTGGTAACCCAGGGTAGACGACCCAGCACATCGACACCATAGCCCAGTTGCATGATAACAACCGACCGGGGCAGATCATAAAATGCAAGACCGGTCTGAAGGTTCTCAACGATGAAGACGTTGACAGCTGGGATATTGAGCTCAGCCAACTGCTCCCAGGGTGCCGAAATGTCACCCAGTCCGCCAACCCCTTTTCTCAGGTTGTCGTCCAGTATGCGTAAACGGATGAGTTGTGGTGGGGTCTTCAGCCCGCAACGTTGAAAGAAATCGCCATCGACAGAATCTTCACATTGAAGACTGTCTACGAGTTCAGCCAGAACCCCTTTGCGCCCTTCGAGCCACTTGCTGTCCAGTCCCGCAACCGGCAGCTGTCTGGGATAGAGGTCGGAAGCGGGATTCTTCTCAATCCATGCGACCATATCGATCAAGCGCCGATAATCGACCTCACTGTAGTCCGCGAGCAGGTCAAAATATCGAGTCAGCTTGCTGGCAAGGCGAGGCCAACGCCCGAGAAGTTCCCTATATCGCTTCTGAGCTCGATCCCATCGATCTGCCTCGCCAAGCCATTGTGCAACTTCAGAGGGACTACCCAGTACCAATTTTTCAGGAACACGCTGCGTACCCAGCGTTCGCCAACGTCGATCACCCCAGGAAAGCGAACCGGCACCGCCCCACGCTTGCCATGCCGCCACCCAAGCACGGACATCTTCGACCTGTTTTAGCGCCTGGTTTTCCGTTGGGACACCAAGAGTGACTTCCAGCGGCCAAGAACCTTCTGCTGACAGGTGTTCGTTATCACTCGTCGCCAGCCAATCGCGATGCTTATTTTTGAAGCGGCGCAACAGCTGCTTCTGGACGTCCTCAGGAAACTTCAAGGCTCGCCTCCTGATGGGCATGAGCCGGAAGCTTCAGACGCTGCTGCTCTGAATCGTATTCAATCATCAAGACACCAGAGACCCGCCGGTCGCTGATATCAATAAAGCAGGCGCCACCAATAAACGGCTCAAGCGTCATGACGGACTTCAGCGGCGTGGCGACGATCATCTGAAACCCGAAGTTCTTGAAGATATTCATGGCCAACGCGGTGAACTCGTTGTCCGCCTTGTCAAAGGCCTCATCGAGCACCACCGGCGCATACATGGGCACGCCATGCTCATTGCCGCCCAATTGGTAACGTAGCGCCGCGGCCAGGCAAGTCGTGGCCAGCTTCTGCCGCTGTCCACCCGACTTACCCGAACCACTGCGATAGACCTCCACCTCGACACCACTCTCATCGGTCTCTCTGCCGATGAATTCCATGTGTTGTCGAACATCCAATACCGCCTGGCGCCAGCGCTTGTTCTCCGGTTCCTGGCTGGAAAGGCGTTCGACCAGTCGACGCAGCGCCAGAAAGCGGGACTCAGCCAGCTCCCGGTCCTCGCTCCAGGCATGGCTTAACGCCTGCTGGATCTCCTGCTTGAACTCGCGCACATCTGGCAGTTGCCGGTCACTGGGATCGATTTGTAGAAAGGTGGTCTGACTGGTGCTCTGATTGAATGGCACTTGGGCGAGGCTGTCGTTGACCAGGTCCATGCGCTCCAGGATCTCTTTGCGGGCATCGCTCAGATAGGAGGATAGCGCCGCCAGGTTCTGGTGACTTTGGCTCTCCAACAACTCAAAAAAGCGCTGTTCATGGGCCGGTAGGCCATCGGTCTCCAGTCGGGTCAGCTTGGCAAAGAAATCAGGGGCAGCGGCCAGCGTCGCATCGAGTCCCTCAGCCTCGGCAGGCCACTCTATGACAAACTCATCGAAGCGTTTCTCGATAAACCGTTCACATTCACCAATAGACCGGTTGACCTCACCGATCTCCTGATTGATCGAACGTTCCACTGATCGCATCAGGCTATCCAGGTTGTCCAGCCGCACAGGATCTCGTAGTGCATCAAATCGCTCGTCCAGCCCCTCTTGCTGTCGGGGCGTCAAAGGGACAAGGCTTGGATCGTCCTGTAACCCCTTTAATGCCTTCTCGTGATCATCGACCAGACCGACCACTTTTTCATATTCGATGGTTGTCTTGCGAAGCGCCTCATCTGCCTCCTTGGCGGCCTTTTTCTGGCGTTCGATCTGATCGGCCACATTTTTCAGCGCCGTGTTGCCTTCCAGTGCATCACGAATCCTACGTTCAAGCTTGTCGATACCGACCAGCAAAGGAGCAACATCCAGCTCCTGCCACTGCAGATTCACCAGTGTCTGACAGTGAATCGCGCGTTTGGCTCGGGTACCCTCCTGCTCGGATAGCGCCTTGATCCGGTCATCCAACTCAGCGAGCTTATCGGCGAGTTCCTGGGCCTGTTTTCGGTAGAGCGCAAGCTTCTCCCGGTTGTCAAACCCCAACACCCAGAACCGGCGGTCACCGACATTACGACGGTCATCCTTCTCGTGTCGGGTCTTGCTGTGTTTGACCTGCCCCTCTTTGGTGATCGCTCGGTCCGCACGCCGGAACAATTGAATGGAGTCAACACAGGCATAGTCGAAGCGACGACGCAGCTCGGTACTCAACCATTCAGACTGGCTGCACTCCTTGATATTCAACTTGAGCACCAAGGAATCCATACCGACCGGCTTGGCCTGCTGGCGCTCAACCTGCCCGGTACGGTAATAGACCAGCCGCTGCCCCAGATGACAGCTGTTGATGTGATTGGACAGCGCGGAATAGTGGCGCTCATCGACCAACAAGGAGAGCGCAAATCCATGCAGCACCCGCTCGATGGCCCCTTGCCACTCGACCTCGTCCGATTTGACCTCGATCAGCTCACCGATGAAAGGCAATGCGCTTTCAGAAACACCTATGGCCTTGGCAATTTCCTGTCGCAGATCCAACATATGCGCGGGTATATTGGAGGGCTGCCGTTCCAGCGCCTTCACTTCGCCCGCCGTCTGAGAGAACTCTACGCCTACTTTATCCTTTTGTATCTCTAGTTGCTTCCATTCTTCACGATCCTTGGCATCTTTGCTCTTCCAGGTCTCAAGCTCCTGACGTGCCTCACCAACCAGCTCAGAAAATCGGTGGGGTGAGTCCGGGAAAACCCAGTCGAGTTGCTGGCATGCACCTTCCGCTTGTGCCCGTTTGCGCAGGCGCTCATCGCGTTGCTGCTCTAGCGCAGTTTTCTCCGCTTGCCAGGTTTCGACCTGGTCACCACAAACTTCCCGGCGACGGCGCTCCAGTTGACGCAGCGTATCGTTGTGCTGGTCAAGCGCAGCCTGTTTCCGGCTGATCTCACCTTCCAATCCATCGGCCTGAACATTTAGCCGTTCGATCTGTTCTTTAAGCAGTTCGATACGTTGGAGCCCACCGTAACTATCGATCCCTGCCAGAAGCTCATTGAGGCCACCGAGTTCATTCAGCATCGCTTGCCTCTGCTGATGTTGCTCCCGCGCGGGAACCAGCGTATCTACTTGCCGGCGCGCCGTCACCACAGCCTGATGCGCCGCATTGAGTTCATCGAACTCACTGACCAGTCGATCGGCCACCTCGAAGGTCGCCGGCCTGTCCAGCATAAACTCCCTCAAGAAGGTATTGAGATCACCAAGATTCTTGGCCGACTGGGTCTTGTGCAACAGGCGTAGCGCCATCTCACTCTCGATGCCGAGCAAGCGACGAAACCGCTCAGCGTAGGAGCTAAATTCGCTGCGATGAAAGGCATCCGTGAGTATCTGCTTGAGCTTGCGCACATCCAGATTGGACTGCCCGAACACTTCTAACTCATTGAGTTCAAAAGGGCGCTCGAAGATCATAAAATGGCGTTTCACGTCGCCAGCCCCGTTAGCACTCCCGCGCAGCCATAAGATCTGCACCAGCACCACATGATGATCCAAGGCATTCCGGTAGGTTAGCGCCAAGGCTGACCAGGTCGTTCCGGGGCGCAGGTAGCGCGTGGCGATCTCGCCCGAGGCATCGTCCTTTTGCTCCGCCCAAGCACCACGGATATAGCTCACCAGGTTGCGATCACGCCCTGTCTTTTCCGCCTCCCGCGCTGCCGCATTGAAATCGACCCAGCGCGGCGGCACCAGCAATGCGGTGAAGGCGTCGAGCAGAGTCGATTTACCCGCTCCAGACCGGCCCACAAACAGAAAGCCCTGCTCCGTGATCGGGATGTCGTGAACATCAGAGAAGGTGCCCCAGTTATAGACCTGAAGCCGGGACATACGAAACTGTTCCGGCGCGATGAGATTCTGCGTTCCGGCCGCGGCACTCATTCCCGTTCCTCCTCTGACGGCGTCTCGTCGGCGTGCTCAGACAACTCCTCGGCCACTCTCATGTTCTGGTAAATCCGGGTCAGCGCCTGAATCTCCTCGGCCGAGAAGAGCAGCTTTAGCGTCGGTGAGATCTCGAAGCGGTCATTGCTGGATCGAATCTTGCGCAGGATACTGTGTTTTTTGATCTTCTCAATCGACGCATGAATGCGCTTTTCAAAAAGTGCTCGATCGGTGTTGCCATCCTGTTCATAGACGCCAAGAAAATCGACGATCTCTTCGGTCGACACCACGGCACGGTCGCCATGCGCTTCGGCCTGGGTGAGTCGCTGGCGCAAGTGAAGCAGCAGAATGGAGTCGAGAAAGGTCAGATTGGCTCGGCGCAGAAGCAAGGGCACTTCCAGATCGCCCGTATCCGCCTGGCGGGTAAAGGCTACTTGCAGGTCGCGGTCGATTACCAACTGCAGGAACAGCTCGGACAACCGGCTGCGGATCGCCATTTCATCCCGAATCAGGATGGGCCAGAGTTTGGAATGTCGCTGGCCATCCAGCGATGGACCGGCGAGAAGCTGTACCAAGACACGGCGCGCATCCAGAGACAGTTCGCCGCTATCGCCATGATACAGTGCCTGGTCTGACGGCTGCTCCCCGCCCTCTGTCTCCAGCGCCTCCTCTTCAGGCAGATTGTCAGACCAGCTCATCTATCCGATCCTTCAAGAAAAAGATTTTTGGAATTCGTGCGCGACGCCCTTGCTCGTCTTCACCCACCCAGGCCACCGTCTCGACACTATCGCCCTTAATCCCATGACGACTCCCCAGAGCCAGTAGACCGACCACACTTCCCAGTCCCTGTGAAGCCGGGAATTGATCTAACACATCGCCGATCGAGGCTTGGTCACGTTGTTCGAGTAGAGAGCGGACATGTTCTTTCAAGGTGCGAAAATCGATCTCGGACTGCGCCACCAACTCACTCACAGACTCCAGGTCGATGGGGGGAGGCTCGCCCTCACGCATCTGATCTGGAGCCGCCTGCAGTGACGGGTCGAAGAGCATCCATTGGGACAGGGATCGCAACCGACTACTGGTCAGTTCCAGCGAATACTCAAGTGACTCTGTTGCCTTGACTTCATTTTTGATACCCAGTGCAGCGCGTTGCGCCTCCTTTAGCAACTGATTCACACGGCGCTGCTCGAGATACTCGCGGCTTTGAACGAAGTGTTTCAGGCTGCGGGCGAAGGTCTGCAACACCTCGTGGACCGCACCACCCTGCTCAAGCAGGTTCCGCGTCAAACGCAGCAGGAAGCGGCGCTCCCGCATATCCAGCTCGCTGACAAACTCGCGCGACATTACGCTTTCGAGGGACTCATCGAGCATCGCCGCCTGCTCGGGATCGGTAAGCAGGCGCCAGAAGGCTGAGAATGTCCGGCCCGCCTCGCTCTCCGCAATCAGATCGATCCCGGCAAACAGCGAGTCGAGCACCTCCCCCCGATTGCCCTCACTATCCATGATGCGTTCTCTCAGTTCGCGGTTCAGCTGCTCGAACTGATCGCGCACCCGACGAAAATCACCGGTGAGATCATCGGCCAGAGTGATAATCTCCCGGGTCCGCTCCAAAGCGGAATCCCGTGGCAGGACCCGCATCTCCCCCTTCTGAATTGCCTCGATCTCCTTATCGATGCGGGCTTGCTCAGTCCGCAGCCGGGCGATCCGGCGATGCTTATCTGTATCGGTATCCTCTGCCAGCCCTACCAGCGCCTGAATCACCAGCGACAGTCGGCTCTCCGTCGCCGCCGCATGCGGTTCGGCGATGCCTGAAAGAAAGCGAATCGCCGCGACCGTGGCCGTAGAGAGTTCATATTCCTCCTCTGTCGCACCAGGCGGAAAACGCCGTTCGAGGTAGCCGTCACTCAGCCAGTTGGCAACATAGGCCTGTGCTGTCTGGGGCAAATCATCGCCCTGCGCCCGGAGCTCTTCCAGATCGCGCGTCAACCGCTCGAAAAGAATCGACGCCGGAAGGCTGCGCTCCTTTTCATACAGATGTGACTGGAGCAAACCAACTATGGTCGGCCCATGGTCGGAAGCGAGCAACCGCCACAACGGCTGTATGCGCATGCGGCGGTAGGTGGCGATGACTTTATCCGCTTTCATTCAGAGCCGACCAACCAAAGGCAACGACCTGCTGGCCAGGGAATCTAACGTCAGATGACTAAAATAGGCTGCTCTACCGACCACAAGGAATCCCCCAAGCAATCGCTCAGAATCGTCCGCCAGCTCCCACCGGAAAATCTTGTGCATCCCCCACCCTCCCCGACATTCGACCACACTCTCGGCAAGGCACAGGGCCATGGAGGTGTCATCAGTCCACTGGCCGGCTCTGAGTTCAAAAGCGCCTCCGCCGACCATGTCATCCAGCGGTTCGAAGGCCCGGGAGGACTGAATTCGACCGTCGTGTCCGAGGCATCACCGGCGCTAGTCCCAGCATGAGGCCTTGGTAGCGTGAACGCAGTGGGATTCGCATATCTCCCCCCCTCTTTCCCCCCAATGGCTCGATCATACACCTCGAGTAGCTCACACAGTGAGCCACTCTAAAGCCAACCATTAGGAATCCGGTCGTTGAGCGTAAGCCTCATCAAAGAGCTGCTCAAGGACGTCATGCGTTCCCCGAATGCAATCGACAACAGCCTTTGCCCAATCAAAATAGGTCTGTCTCCGTTCCAAGGACCAATCCGGTGGCGGGGTGGTCGCCATGTCTCTGAGATTGCTGATTTTATCTGCTAGCTTCACTAGCTTTGCATTATGGCAGGCATGTGCCGCGTGGTCGATCTGGCGCTGCTTACGAATATCCTTGGGCAGCGACTTATCGTCAGTTACGTCCACGACAATACCGCACACCTCTTTCCCGAACCTCTCTTCCAGCTCGGTAGGCGTCGTTTCCGTATCTTCCACTGTATCGTGTAGCAGAGCCCCACATATAACAGCAGCATCCGCAATGCCAGCCTCATTTACGAGAATATTTACCAATGCAATAGGATGATTGATATATGGCGATGCCTCGATGTCTTTACGGCGTTGATCGCGGTGTTTATGTGCTGCAAAACTTAAAGCATTGACTATGAGAGGAAGGGTCATAGACACTCCGTATATCACGTCACGCATCCAGGATCTCTATCGTGCCCGTGATCGTGAATGTATTTTGCTCGGTCATTGATAACCTTTTGCTAAATTATGTTATCGATCTGCCTATTCCTCAACCCCCATTCTTCCAATTCCACCATCTGCATATCCTCCCCCACCACAACGACCATCATCGAGCCTATACCTGGATTCAGAAATACTGATACTCAATCATAATTATTGGTTACAATGCTATTAGCCTGGTTACACCAATTATAACGTTGCGGTAATGCCACATAATTTCTAGCATCAGACCGATACTCATTCAAAGCTCAAGTTCCAGTGGATTTACTCACGAAGTCTTGCCTCTACCCGTTGCCTAGGCCCTAATGCCAGATAACGATCCAAATCGCTACTATTCAGGGATGGCGTTTCTATCGGAGGCGTACCTCCAGGACTTCGCTCTTGAGGGATGAACGCATCTGGGACCTGAGCCATCGCTGCCGGCCTGCTAACGATGCGATTTCTAAGACTGCTTGATAAAAGTAACCTCAAAGGCTTTGCTAGAGCGGAACTGCTGAAGGCGGTTAGAAAATGCAAATGCTTCGTTCATTTCATAGTGCTGAAAGATGTCCAGCCCCCTATCCAAGGATATTTTCCAGCCGTGATCCGTTACGATATGCCGTGCATGAATAGTCTCGGATCCGTCGAACTCCCAGGTGAAGTCGATACCCACAGTGCGGGCGGATTCTTGTATCTTCTCGAAGCTCTCCTCCTGCAGCTCGCCCTTGAATTCATCTCTGCATGTGACCAGGTGAACCGCCACCTCATCTTCTTCCGCCTTGTTCTTAACAATTGCTTCGAGCAGCTCCATGAAGTTGCGAATCTGGTAAAAGAAGCGGATGTAAGGGTCCGTTACGATAATTTGGCTAGCCCCTCTCAGGTAAGGGCCGAAAAGATTGTCGAATGAAACACCCTTCTGATTCTCCTGGAAGGTTAGGTGTTTCTCTTCCAACTCTGGCTCATCTGTTTCGGACACGCTGGGGACAGCATCCACGTCCGTCGCAGCAATTGAGCTAATTTCAGTCTCACCAGCATCGATATCGGATTGAGCGACAGTCTTGTGGTAACAGCTTGGGTATTCGTCTTCCTCCAGGGTAGTGACCAGTGCCTCTTTGCCATCGGCGTCCGTGTAGCCGAATCGAACCTCCCCATAGGTAGTGTCGATCCTCATCAACTGGTCCTTGACCCGCTTGCGCCCTTCGATGGAAAAGCGAAGTACCTCCTCGATTTCTTCTTTGCTCGCCCCCCCTTGGGGGAACAGAATTTTCATCAACCCGGAGAACGTCTTGTTTATACCGTCCCTATCGCGGGTAGAGATATCCGCCGATAATGTGAAATACTCCCGATACTGATCGGAATAATCATAATTCCTCATTGAACGCAGGATTTCGGCGAGGTAATCCACCACGAAGCCGTAGCCTTCGGAGAACATCTCGCCCCGAATGATGTCAACTTCCCAGCCCGGGATGTAGAAATGAAGCCGGTCCAAAAAGGCCGAATCGTAAAACTTGTCCGGTAATTCGTCGAACAGATCTGAGTGCTTCAACATATACGGGACGGTATGCCGCGTGTTGCCAACGAACACCATGGAAGCCTCGGCGCCCAGCGTCTCTACACCCCGTGAGAACGACTTGTTGGCCATATAGTTTTTCAGGATGTCCACGAGAGCCTTGTCGACGCGCTTCTGCTTACCGGCGAATTCGTCAAAGGCCACACAATCCCAGTAGCCCACCAAGCCTATCTTGCCCGTGGAGTTGTTGACGAAGAGCTTGGGAACCGTGACTTCTCCCCCGGACACCAGAATTCCATGTGGGGAAAATTCGGAGTAGACGTGTGATTTGCCCGTCCCCTTTGGACCCAGTTCGATCAGGTTGTAATTCCGTTCACAGAAGGGAATAAGGCGAATCAGCTGGGTCAGCTTACTTCGCCGACCAAACATTTCCGGATTGAAGCCAATGCTCTGAATCAGTAGGTCTATCCATTCATCGGTGCTGAATTTCTGGCGCGCCTCAACATAGGCGTCGAAGTCAAAGTGTGATAACTGAATCGGCTTGAGAGTGGACAAGATCCATGGGCTGATGTTCTGGTCTTCAGCAAACTCATATTCAATATCAGCGATGCACCATACGCCACTCACAAGCAACTTTGGGTGGGTTTTAACGGTTCCGGAATCAACCAATACCTTCTTGATACCCAGATTCGAGAACTGTGCCTCGTACGCATCAGTCTTCTCATTCAGCGAGACGCTGATCTTGTCGATGATCTTGTAGCGGCCTTTCTCTTTGATATTGGAGCGTACCAGTCCCGCCTCATTACGGTGGACATAGTGCTTGGCAAGAATGTCCTTGACCGTCTCAATACCCGTCTGGATTGTGGCCTCGTCATTGGTCGCGCAGTACTGTCCCAGCAGATACTCCAGAACATACGAGGGCACGATCGCATTGCCCTTCACTGTCTTCACCAGATCCTTTCGGACGACAAGACCTGGAAAATGCTCGTTGATCTTTTGATCAAGCGTGTTCATTTCCTTTACCCTCAGAAGTCAAAATCGCTGGTAAATGACCGCCGCATTAGGTACCTGAGCGACTTGTATTCCTTGAAGTGTGACGTACCGGCATGCTGTTCTTCAAGCCGTAGAATCACTTCCTGACCGTTGACCTCATCCGCTTTTCGAGTAAGAACGAATCGTACTTGAAGCTCCCGCTCACGGGGATTGTCCGAGGTCAGGTCAAACGCCAGCTCGTGACTGTCCGAAATCAGCTCGCCCGCCTGGGTATAGATCCCGGCGCGTAGCAAGCGGGGCTGGACCTTTTCCGTAACGGGACCAGACTGATACAAGGTAACAGCAAGCTGCCCCGAGGTAATGACGGAGCTGGCACCACGCAGGATCTCCACCTCAACGGCGCTGACGTCGCTCTGACGCTTCTTTTTCACCTTCAACACCGGTATCACGACCTCCTGCAAGGAGGCGCCACCATGCACAAAACGGCTTCCGGAGCCCTTCAGGCGCAGCCGATTGATGGACTTGGGTATCTGCACCTCGACATCCCCGTCAAGCCCAAGCTGTACTGACGAGAAGTGATGGAATGCCGGAGAGCTAACCAGGCCCTTGCCAAACACGAAACGACGATCCTGGTACAGAATGCTGTCACCCTCCACAGACGCACTCAGAAAGTCACTCTCATCCAACTCTCGGTCCTGGTAGACAAAACCGTGATCTGCGGTTACCAGCAGGTTGTTGGCATTAGCCGCTGTCAGTTTCTTGATCAGGCGAATGAGGTCATCCAGCGTTTGCTGCGCCGCCTCAAAAGCCTGGCCTTCAGAGTGCATCTTGTCCCCGGTGTGATCGATGCGGTTGTGATAGATGTAGAGTACGTCGTTATCCTTGAGCACCTCACGGCATTCATCCCGATTCAGTGCCATGAATTCGTCGGCCTTGATCGCTCGACCTCGTCCATCCAAGTCCGCTTGCAGGATCTTGGTGCGGTTTGCTGTACCCTGAGAGCTTTGACCATCCACCATCACTGTGCCGGACTCGTTATCAGTGATCGTCAGCGCTTTATTGGGTAACAGAGCCGCCATACCGAGCTGGGTGTAGCTAGGCAGGGTGGACAGGGCCGGCTCCAGCTCGGCGCTGTAACGGTCCTCCTGCCGTATAAGACTCAGTAGCTCATCGCCGATTTCGTAGCGCATGGCATCCGAAATAATCACGCATACCCGTTTATCCTTGCGCAGAAACGGCCTAACCCTCTGTTCGAAAAATTCCCTCTGCTGTAGAATCGGGTGGGCTGTCCACCGGGTCGTCGCGTCCACATGGACCTGGAACTCGTTCCCGAGCTTCAGTAGGTAATTGTTCGAATACAGGTTCTCTACCTGCTCACTGAGTTCCCCCATCAATGAGGCCTGACCGGACATCCGCACGTGGTAGGTAAACTTGCGATGCAGCTGATCCAGTTGAAACCACATGCGACTGTAGCGCTGAACTCCATCAGCGAGGCCGTCCATAGAGAGGCTGGTCTCGCCCAGCATCTGGATAAAATGCGCGGCGTATTCAATAGCCTCATAGAGGTGACTGAACTCGTCGTACCAATGCCCCTGGCGACGCTGACGGACCCACAGAGACACATCGCCACTGCTCACGGTGCGAGTCACTACACTATGCACCATATCACTGATGATCTTCTGGTCGATCAGGCGGAAATAATCGAGTTCAATCAAGTCACGGAAATCACGCTTACCCAGATCTTGCTCAATACTGAGGACATCGGCGCATTCGTCGGACAATGCCTCAAAGCCCTTCTCATACTTACGACTGTCCTTCCAACGTTTGAGAAACACCAAGGCGTCGCCGGTCAATTTGACCTCGCCATCTGTGCCCATCGCGTAGCAAGATTTAAACAACTCGACCACGAAGTCTCGCAGGCTGGAGTGGCTGGCCGCATAGCCATAGAAGCGGGTAAGCTGCTCCCAAAGAAAGCTCGCCAGGCCAAAGCGCTCAATCTGCCGCATGCCGTCATCCCGGTCCTCGGCCAACTGCTGCAGCAAGGTCTCGACAACCGAGTCTATACGGGGTTCGCTACCGGCACACACCGCCAGCATTTTCAAGCGTAGCTGACCTGCTGTATCGCCAGGCTTGAGCAATTTTTTCAGGGCGTCTTTGCGCTTATTCGCCTGAAAGAATTCAGCATGACCTTGGACCAATTCGACAAATTCAAGCCCCAGTTCCAGCTCAGACAACCAGATAGCGGCCTGATCGGTCCGAAACTCACCCTGAGCCAATTGCACGTCCAGCAACCAGTTATCCAAATCCGCCGGCTGTTGCCCCTCCTTATACAGCAGAAACTTCTGTTCCGGGGCATCGCGCAGAATTCGATGTTTGATGCCGTACTCGTTGTCGGCAATCTCCAGCTTCTCCACACCCGGGAGCGACACCGCTTCGAAATCACTGCGCAATTCCTGCTTGCTGTCGTACCAGAATACGATTCGATGCCTTTCGAATAACTTCCCCAGCGCCTGGGTTATACGATCACTCATCAGCTTAATCCGGGTATTTTCTTCAGGGCGTTACCGAATTTCGGGTAATTCACCTTCACCCCGTCATCCAGATCAATCGCCACCTGCTCGGTGGCCAGCGGGTAGAGCACTTCTCGCTCGTAATCGTCCAGCTCGGCGATCATTTTATTGATCTTTTCGATCTCCTTCAGGGCCTTGGTTTTCTCTCCTTGGGTGGCACTGGTCCTGATGCTGACTGCATCCAGATGGTTCTTGTGCGAGTTGAGTTTGGTGCGGAACTCGCGGAGGTAGTCGTTCAGCACCACACTGACAGTATCCGGGCGGTAGCGGTGCATGTAGATCAGCGCATTAAAGCTGCCCTTCGGGCTGGAGAACAGCCAGTAGATGGGGCGCTTTTTGTAGAGTCGAACATGATCGCTGTAGAACTCACCGAGGAAATAGTCGCGGATTGTGTAATTGCGCTTCCCCTTGATATTCAGCGACTGCTCGACGAACCGAAGATTTTCTTCGTAGTGTTCCTCGCCAAAGGCCACGCGCAGGAACTTACGGAAGCGCTCGGCGATGTCGTCAGTGAACCAGTCGCCATCGAGCATCGGAATGACATTGTCGTCATCGGCCGGGAAGCTCGGCTCCGAAACCCGCTTCAGATAGTCCTCTATGGTCTCGCCCTGGTTGGCCAGGATCAGCCCCGGCTTGTCCAGCGCATAGCGTCCGAACATGCAGCCCACCGCATAGGACACCAGCTCACGCATGGTGTCGGCCAGCAGCTGCGCCTCCAATTCCTCCTCGCTCTTGTCGTTGCCGTAGCGGTAGTGCGGGTTACAGGTCAGGGTAATTTCGTTGAGCGGTACCTCGGGCTTCAACTCATCCTGCAGGCCGTAGGCCTCGATGAAGATG
>PABE01000051.1 GCA_002702725.1 Porticoccaceae bacterium | reverse complement strand
GATAGTGACGCTCGCAGAGCCTCGCCACCCGCACCCTGATCGGCATCGCACTCCTTTCCCTGATTTCTCCTTCCCGCTGACACTTGTCACACCGGTATCGGAACTCGGTTACCCGATTCCTGGCGGCGCTGTTGCCGATTCGGCTAACAGGAAAACGTGTTAGACGAATCGTCGGAGCCTAACCATTCAGCTGTAGAACCCGGTAAATGTTTCGATAAACGTGCCGAGCATTTCAGCGGGCAGTTCATTGATTCCCGCTGCCGCGGCTCGGCCCCCGCCGGTGGGGAACTGCTTACAGAGGTCCACAGCGCCGGTCTTGTTGGTCATGGGTGCCCGGACACTGACCAGGTAGGTGCCATCCTTGCGCTCGGTAATGATGGCGTGGGCTCGGTCGGGATGGTTGTTGGCCAGGTCGTTGCTGTAAACGCCGCTGACCCGCCGCGCCCAGGGTTCATTGGGAAGTAAAAACACTGCGGTTTTTTCCGTGGCTTTTTCCGGTGCCAGGGCGGATGCCTTGCCCATGTCCTCATGGTAGCCGGTTTCCAGGCGCTCGAAGTCCGCGTTGCCGCCGCCTATAAAATCGAGGGGGTTATCAAACTGGCTGACTTTGCGGAACAGTTCGTCAGGGGTGAAGTGCAGATCTTCAAGGGCGCTGCCGTAACCGTTGTAATTGATGTAAATGCCGAGATTTTCCAGTTGCTGAATGTCGCTTTCACTGACATTCAGACCCTTGGCAAGGCCGAGGGCACTTTTGCGCAGGTTGTCGCCAAAGGTACCGACCACGGCCCAGGCGCGGTACGCCCCTTTCAGGTGCTGGTCCACGAGCAGGCTGGTGCAGACGTCCGCTGCCTCGTTGATGATGGCGGTGAGGGCAGGGGAGCTAGGCGGGGTATCTCCCGGAAAGTGGTGGTCGGCATAAAAGACCTCGGCTCCGGCATTGAGGATGCGCTGTAAATCCGCCGTGTTTTTGTCCATGGAGATATCCAGTACGGTGACCCGGTCACCGGCGCCCGCCTGAACCCGCTTGAGCAGGCTGATATCCCGCTTGACCCCTGTTACCAGGGTCGCACTCCGGGGTTCTGCCCGGCGCAGCTGAGTGAGGGCGCAGATGCCATCGGCATCGCCGTTAAATACGTCAAAATCAACCATAAAAGGCGCTCTATCATTATTGGATGTAAATAAAGGGCCCGACCAGGCAGGCCCTTGTTGGCTCATTCCTGCGTGGACTGGTAGTAATCCATCAGAATCTGGGCGACCTCGGGCCGGGAAAACTCGGGGGGCGGGGCGATGCCGTTACCTAGCATTTCCCTGACCTTGGTACCGGAGAGCAGGACAAAATCGTCCTTTTCGTGATCTGCCGCCTCGTTCATCATCACCACGCGATCGAGTTTTTTCGAGTACGCAGTGTGGTCGGCGCGGAAAATTTCGATGTCCAGGGCGCCGGCGGGGACCTTCTCGTCGAAGATGGTCTGGGCGTCGAAGGCGCCGTAATAGTCACCGACACCGGCGTGATCGCGACCGACGATCAGGTGAGTGGCGCCCATGTTCTGGCGGAATACCGCGTGCAGAACAGCTTCGCGGGGGCCGGCATAGAGCATGTCAAAGCCGTAGCCGGTAACCATGACGGTATTCTTGGGGAAGTAGACTTCCACCATTTTGCGGATACAGGCATCGCGCACGGGGGCGGGGATATCGCCTTTTTTCAGCTTGCCGAGCAACATGTGGATAACGATGCCGTCAGCCCCCAGGCGTTCCATCGCCATGCGACAGAGCTCTTCATGGGCCCGGTGCATCGGGTTGCGGGTCTGGAAGGCGACGACTTTTTCCCAGCCGCGTTCGGCTATCTCGTTGCGGATTTCGACGGCGGTACGGAAGGTGTCTGGAAAGTCGGCCTGAAAGTAGCTGAAGCTGAGTACCTGAATCCTGCCCGACACCAGCTTGTTGCCCTGGCTGGTGAAAGTCGCCACGCCGGGATGTTCGGGGTCCAGGGTGCCGAAAATCTGTTCGGCCATGGTTTTTATCTGGTCGTCGCTGACATCCTCAATGGCGTCAACGTCCATCACGGCGAGGACGGGGTTTCCCTCAACATTCGGATCGCGCAGGGCAATGCGGCTGTGACCCGCTATTCCGCTGGTGTCACTGGTCATGTTGATGATCGGCACGGGCCAGAACAGACCGTCTTTGGTTTTCATGTCGCTGGCCACGGACAGGGCGTCGTCCAGGTTCATATAGCCCTGGAGCGGGTTGAAGTACCCGGCACCGAGCATCACTGCATTGGCGGCGGCGGCGGAATTAAGCAGCAGGGACGGCAGAGTCTCCGCTTCCTTGATCAGCGCGTGGTGTTGCTCTGAATCGTAGACAAAAAGAGGCTTAAGGGTGTCTGAACCGTGGGGTTTTATCACGTAATTCTCCTTGGTAATGGTTGGCGTATGTGGCCGGGCCAGGGCGTTCTTGATTGGACTCAGGCGCTCAGCAGGCCTTCGTTTTCCAGGTAGTCGATAATGGTCTGCACCTCTTCCTCAAGGCTCATTTCGGATGTCACCAGGTGCACTTCGGCCTTTGCGGGGGCCTCGTAGGGGTCATCGATACCGGTGAAATTCTTGATTTCGCCGGCGCGGGCCTTCTTGTACAGACCCTTTGGGTCGCGTTTTTCCGCTTCGTCGAGCGGGCAGTCGACGAAAATTTCGACAAACCGGAAGCCGGAGTCCTCGTGCAGTTTGCGCACGTTGTCGCGGTCCGCCCGGTAGGGGCTGATAAAGCTTGATAATGCGAAAACACCGGTGTCCACGAACAGTTTGGCGATCTCGCCGATACGGCGAATGTTTTCGGTCCGGTCCTCAGCGGAAAAGCCCAGGTTCTTGTTAATGCCAAGCCGGATATTATCGCCGTCCAGACGGTAGGAGATCTTGCCCATTTCGTACAGTTTGCTTTCCAGGGCCACGGCGATGGTGCTTTTGCCGCTTCCAGAGAGTCCGGTGAACCAAAGGGTGGCGCCTTTCTGATTAAGCAAACGATTGCGGTCTTCTCGGGTGATTTCACCGTGGTGCCAATGAACGTTGGTGGCGATTTGCTGGGTCATAATTTTTGCCTACGTCGTCGGGTTTATGGTTGGGATTGAAAAGTGTGGTCAGGTCGGTAGCAACAGCCATTGAGAATCAGGTCGCTGCAGCGCTCGGCAAGACGTTCCATATCGATGTCGTCGTCGCGAACCAGTAACGCGCCCCATGAGTTGCACAGGCCGATAACTGACTGGGCCGCGAACTGGGCGTCGATGTTCTGTGGAATGGCGCCTTTGGCAATTTCGGCGCGGAACAGATCCTCGAGCATTTTACGATAGTGGCTACCGTCGCGTTTGATCCGTTCGCGGCGCTCTTCGGGAAGGTAGAGGCGCTGGTCGTTGTGTACCTTCAGCGCTTCGTTGTCATCCCGGTAGCTATTCAAGTGCGAGTGCACCACGTCAAGAATCTTGTCGGCGAATGTCTTGTTACTGTGGGTGATATTCTCCATGCGGCCCACATAGTCGCGCAGCGCGAGAATACACACTTCCTCCAGGGCTTCTTCCTTGGAGCGAAAATAATAGTAAAGGCTTCCCTGTCGAATGCCGAGCCGCTCGGCAATATCCTTTGTCGTTGCCCCGTGGTATCCCTTTTCCGCAAAAACGGTGGCGGCGGCTCTTATCGCGCGTTCCCGTTTCTGCTCATAGGGCTCGCGCCTTTTGCCGGTGGTTAAAGGTTTGTCGCTTACAGCACTTTCCATTCTGCTTATATTGCCCTCGGGCGAGGTCGTGTTTGCGAAGGGGGACGGCAAGCGCCGTCCCTCGATTGTTGTCGCGGACTCTATAGGTCAATAGAAACAGAGTCAATTGCCTTATAGAAAACTGATGGCGAGCGGTCGGGATATCGATAGCTGGCGGCTTTTCGACAGCGCCGAAAGCCTAGTGACCGGCACCCAGGGCAGCGGCCCGGTCCGCACGGTCATCCGCTGATCCCGCAGTCACATCCCAGCCCGCAAGATGCCGTTCGACCAGTGATGCAAGGGCAGCGATATGGTCCGGTGCGGCGTTAAGCGCCGGGATGTAGCTGTACTGTTCGCCGCCGGAAGCCAGGAAGTAGTCGCGGTTTTCGACGCCGATTTCTTCCAGTGTTTCCAGGCAGTCAGCGGCGAATCCGGGGCAGACAACCTGAACATGGCGCACTCCTTCTGCGGGCAGTGCCTTCAGGGTTGCGTCGGTGTACGGCTGCAGCCATTCCTCGCGACCAAACCGGGACTGGAAAGTGGTTATATAGTGCTCGGGAGCCAGACCGAGGCGTTCTGCCACTAACCGGCTGGTTTTATGACATTCGCAGTGATAGGGATCGCCCGCCAGAAAATACCGCTTGGGTATACCGTGGTACGAAAAAAGCAGTTTTTCCGGCATGCCGTGCTGTTGCCAGTGCCCCTCAATGCTGGTTGCCAATGCTTCGATGTAGGGGGCGAAATCATGGTAGTGGGTGATAAAGCGCAGTTCCGGCAGCCAGCGGCGGCGCGAGAAGTTGGCCGCCAGTGCGTCAAAGGTGGATGCGGTGGTGGCGGCGGAATATTGGGGATACAGGGGCAGGACGATGAGTTTTCGAGCGCCCCGGCGGCACAGGTTGTCGATACCATCGGCGATCGACGGATTACCGTAGCGCATGGCCATTTCGACGATAATGTTGTCCCCGTACTTTGCCGTCAATGCCTCGCTCAGGGCAGAAGCCTGTTCGCGGGTGTGGAGCAGTAATGGTGACCCTTCATCGGTCCAGACACTGGCATAGGCCCGGGCTGAACGACGTGGACGGACCCTGAGGATAATGCCGTTGAGAATCAACCACCAAAGCAGGCGCGGGGTTTCCACAACCCGCGGGTCTGACAGGAATTCCCGCAGATAACGCCGCAGGGCAGTGGCCGTTGGTGCGTCGGGGGTGCCCAGGTTGGTAATCAGGATACCTGTGCAATCCTGTTCGTCATGCCTGAAGTTGGAGGAGTCTATAAATGCCATGAAAAGTCATTCCCGCCTGTCTTTGTTTCCCGGAGTACGTTGGTATAACGTCTATTCTTCAACCCAGACCTTGCGTATCGGTTCACCGAAGTCGTCGTAGATCCATTTTTCCCTGGGGCTTTTGCCCTTTGGCTTACTCGCTGGTAGCGGCGGTTTTGATCGGCGCCGCGCCTCGATGGCCGCGACGACCTCATTGACATAGGTGCGAGGTGTCTTGGGTGAGGCGAACAGAGGTTGATCCCCTGGCTTGTCGGCGGTGCGGCCACTGGCCCCCCGTGGCACCTTATGAATCGTACCGCCGGCTTTCACGTAGTGCTCGACGGCTTCATTGAGCTGCTTGCGAAGGTCCGCTTTGGTCGGAGGTTTCTGCACAACAAAGGGTCTTTTCAATGAATAATAGGCAATCAGTGATTATGGCCGAAACCCGTGGCCGATAAAACGGTATTGATCAGGCAGGCGCCTAACAGCCCTCAAACCATCCTTGCCAGACGGTACTCAGGTTTGCCGGTGGCGTCGAATAGTTGCCTAAATCGGACCAGGGCTGACCGGGGCGATGGAAGTCGGAGCCCCAGGATGCGCGCAATTCGTACCGGTTACACCAATGCGCCAGGTCTGCGGTGACACGGGGGAGTTGACGGCCGGAGACCACTTCGAGTCCCTCGCCGCCCCACTGACGAAAGGCTGTGAGCAAGGCAGTCAGGCGGGTGCGGGTAAGCTGATATTTTTCCGGATGGGCGAGGACGGCGGTGCCCCCGGCGGCGCGTATCCAGGCAACGACCTCTTCCGGACCGGCCCAGCACTCGCGAATATCCCCGACCTTGCCATTGCCGAGGTAGCGCTTGAAAGCCTCTGACTCATCGCCAACGAAGCCGCAAGCCACCATGTGGCGTGCGAAATGGGGTCGGCCCAGATTGTGATCACCCCCGGCCTGGGCAATCGCTCCCTCGAAAGGGTTGGGAACACCGGCTTTTGCCAGCCGGGAGGCGATCTTTTCCGCACGTTCCCGGCGAGCCTTTCGATGTCGGGCGACGCCCTGGCGGATTGCAGCGCTGGCGGGATCAAAGTTGAGCCCGACGATATGTATCCCCCGACGGCACCACTGGCTTGAAAACTCGACGCCGGGAATCACTGTAATTCCCGGCGGCACCTCGAGTTGGTCATAGGCCGCGATGGTGTCGTGGTCGGTAATGGCGATATGGGAGATATTGCGTTCGAGGGCCAGTTGAAGCAGGGCGCGGGGTTCCAGGGCGCCGTCAGAGGCGGTAGTGTGGCAGTGAAGGTCGAATTTCATCGGGGTAGTGTACCCGATTTGCCTCAAGCCATTCCCCATCGGTGACGGTGACCGCAATTCTGACGGTATAATGCGTCCATGGCCGAAATCAGACCCATCGGGTTTTCACTTCAGGAGCGAGTCAGTGACGAGGTTATCCGCTACGTGGACCTCGGTAACGCCTATTTCGGGAAGGCGTTCCCCGTGCCACCGATCAGGTTCGATTTGCGGGGCGCCACCGCAGGTATGTACAAGGTTCGGGGCAGTTCGCGGATCATTCGTTTCAATCCCTGGGTGTTTGCCAAGTACTACAGTGACAGCCTCGAGACCACGGTACCCCACGAGGTGGCCCACTATTTGGCGGATATGGTTTACGGGTTGCGGCACATTCGCCCCCACGGACCCGAATGGAAAGCCATCATGGCGCACTTCGGCGCCGATGACAGTGTCACGACCCGCTACTCGATGGAGGGCATACCGCGGCGAACGGTACGCCGTTTCCATTACCGTTGCGGTTGCGGCGGACAGCCGCTGACCGCTTACCGGCACAACCGGATTGTCCGTGGCGAAGCCGTCTATTGGTGTCGACTGTGTGGTCAGCAACTGGAGTTTGCAGGAATATGTGGTACGTCTACATGATCGAGTGCCAGGATGGCAGCCTGTATACGGGTGTCACCACTAATATGGCTCGTCGGTTCCAGGAGCACTGCAGTGGACGTCGGGGGGCGCGCTATTTGAGAGGGCGCCGGTTACTCGGTGTTGTCTATCTGGAAAAAGGCCACGATCGGGGCTCCGCCCTGCGTCGGGAGCGGATGCTGAAACGCCTGGAAAAGAAAGTAAAAGTAGCATTAAAGCAATCAGTTATAGAGATTATGTAAAGTGTTAGATGAGATATATAAGGGCGATCCGGAACTGTTGAAGGCAAAGCTTGCCAGCGAGACTGCGCGAATCTGCTGGCGGGAGCTCCAGCGATTTTTTGCCGCCGGCTCCGTCATTGCAGTGGCGGCGGATCTGGATCTGGTCGACGTTGCCTGGCGTCTGGCCCAGGACGATGCGGCGCTCCTCAAGGATTGGCTTGAGCGGGGGGCGGTGCAGCCGGTTTCGGACCAACAGGCGCTCGCCTGGTACGAAGCCGATGCGGAACTGTGGTCCGTGGTCGTAAACCCCTGGGTCCTGGTTCAACAGGATCCGGAGAGAGAACGGCGTACAGCCGGCCGGGGCGCCGAATAGACAGCGGCGGATACGCTTGTATCCGCCGCCGATAAGCCTCGTTGGAGGCTTGGTTGCGGGGCTTGCGCCCCTTGAGACTTAATGTTGTTGCATCGGGATCACAGAGAGGAGACTTTCTCCTGACAGGCCTGATTGTTGAACCCTAACCAATGGTCTTCCCGGCCTTCGCGCCAGCCACGCAACCATTCCTGTCCGGTAAGGGATTCTGGTTGGTAGGGGCAATGGCTTTTGGTTCTCATGTCGAATCCGGCCTGATAACCACGCACGAACGCGCGGTGGGAGGGGTCTCTTTTCTGTCTTCTCATAGGACGTGCTCCATGGTTTGGTTGGTCAGCCTGGGGCTGTCTGTTTTACAGAGCGCCGGTGCCAGGGAACGGTCAGTGGGAAAACCGTTCGCAACACAGGGTGTGCTGTTTTTGGAGGCCCGGTCTTTCAGTGCACCAAATTCGGTGGCGTGTGTCGAAGAACTTATATCTCTAAGAGCGGCAGGTTTTTAGACACTCCTGGAATCAAGAGGCCGGTGAACGTATTTATTAACAGCCCTGGCGGGCAAAGCGGAAATGACGAATGTCGCAATATCAATGGTTCATGAATTGTCCTCGCGGGCTGGAAGGCTTGCTCAAAGCGGAACTGGATACATTGGGCGCCGAAAACGCGCGGGAAACCGTCGCCGGTGTCTATGCCGATGGCGATTCCGCGTTTGCTTACCGGGTTTGTCTCTGGTCCCGGTTTGCCAATCGTGTATTGATGCCCCTGGGACGATTTGATGTCCCGTCCAGCCAGGCTCTTTACGACGGCGTTACTGCTATTACTTGGCAGGATCATCTGCCCATCGGCGCCACCATCGCAGTGGATTTTGTCGGGACCAACGATGCGATACGTCATAGTCAGTACGGCGCCCAGCGGGTCAAGGACGCCATCGTTGACGCGATGGTGAAACAGGGGGCGCCACGCCCCAATGTCGAGCTGCGTTCCCCGGATTTGCGCATCAATGCCCATCTGGCGAAGGGCCGGATCGTCATCAGTCTCGATCTGTCCGGCGAGAGTCTTCATCGGCGTGGCTATCGGGTGGCGATGGTGCCCGCGCCACTCAAGGAAAATCTCGCGGCTGCAATTCTGGTACGCGCCGGCTGGCCCGAGATTTGTGCCCGGGGCGGCGCCTTGATCGACCCGATGTGCGGCAGCGGCACGTTGTTAATTGAAGGCGCGTTGATGGCGGCGGATATTGCGCCAGGTCTGTTGCGCGAGCGGTTTGGTTTCCAGGGCTGGAAACAGTACGACGCAGCCCTGTGGCGCGAGGTCAGCCGCGAGGCCGGGGAACGCCGGGCGGCGGGATTGGCCCGGGATCTTCCGGAAATCCGCGGCTATGACAAGGACCGCCGGGCAGTGGACGCGACGCTCAAAAACATCGCTGAAATTGGCCTCGACAATGTTGTAAAAGTCATCTGCAAGCCATTGAGTTCAATATCAAAGCCAACACACAAGATCATCGAAAATGGGCTGCTTGTCAGCAACCCGCCCTACGGTGAACGGTGGGGAGATGTCGAATCCCTGAGGCCCCTTTATCGCTCCCTGGGTGATATAGCCCGGAGGGAGTTTCCTGGCTGGACACTGGGCGTATTTACGGGTAATCCGGACCTGGCCAGCGAGTTGCGCCTGCGCAGTGACAGGAAATACAAGTTTTTCAACGGCACAATTCCGTCACAATTGTTGATGTTCAGCCTGCGGGAAGTCTTTGCCGGGGACGCCCCTAAAGTCGAGCGACCACTGTCAGAGCAGGCCACGATGTTTCTCAATCGTCTGGAAAAAAACGGCCGCAAATTAAACGGCTGGCTCAAGCGCTCGGGAGTGACCTGTTACCGCCTGTACGACCGTGATATTCCCGAATACGCGGTGGCGGTGGATGTCTATGGCGATGCAATCCATGTGCAGGAGTATGCGCCACCGGCGAATATCGACGAACAGACCGCACGCCGGCGACTGACAGATATTCGCCGGGCCTTGGCGAGGGCCTTTCCCGACAGCGTCGGGCGGACCTATTTTAAGGAACGGCGTCGGCAGAAGGGGGACAGTCAGTATCGGCGCCTGGCGACGGACCAGGGGAGTGGTGGCGTGTTTACCGTTCAGGAGGGGGCGGCGAGGCTGGAGGTGAATCTGTCCGATTACCTCGACACCGGTCTGTTTCTCGATCACCGGCCGATCAGGACAAAGCTGGCCGGGATGGCCAGGGGCAAGCGCTTTCTCAATCTGTTTTGTTATACCGCCGCTGCTACAGTACAGGCCGCCGTCGGCGGCTGTGTGTCGAGCCTGAGTATTGATATGTCCAACACCTACCTGGAGTGGGCGGCGCGAAACTTCGCACTCAACGGTATCGATCCTCGGCGCCACGAGTTGTTGCGGGCCGATTGCATGGAATGGCTTAGTCAAAGGCAGGGACAGTATGATGTCATCTTCCTGGACCCGCCTACCTTCTCGAACTCGAAGAAGATGTCTGCGGTGCTTGATGTGCAACGTGACCACGTGGCGATGATCGATGATGCCATGGCGATTCTTGCCCCTGGCGGTACCCTGATTTTTTCCAACAATTTTCGGCGCTTTAAGCTCGACCCCGCGCTCTTCGAGAGATACGAAATAGAGGACATCACCGCCGCAACACTGCCGCCGGATTTCGAACGGAATCGCAAGATTCACCATTGCTGGCTTGTGCACCATCGCCGTGGCTGAAAAGTGATAACCATCTTTCCTGTCCGGAGGGTTAACAGGTGCGGGGTTGTAACGGCATAATCTGTCCCCAAATCTGACATGACGTCCACTTGCGAGCGAATACCTATGAACCCCAATATTGTCGAAGTCACCCTGGAAAATGCCCAGCAATACCTGATTGAAGAGTCCAGGGTCCGTCCCGTCGTCATCGACTTTTGGGCTGACTGGTGTGCGCCCTGCAAGGCGTTGATGCCCATTCTGGAGAAACTGGCGTCCGAGTGCGGCGGCGCCTTTTTGCTCGCCAAGGTCAATGCCGATCAGTACCCCGAAATTACCGGCCAGTTTGGCGTGCGCAGCCTGCCCACCGTGGTGGTAATGAAGGACGGGCAACCGGTCAACGCGTTTCAGGGAGCGCAGCCGGAGTCGGCCATTCGGCAGATGCTCGAGGAATACCTGCCAAAACCCTGGGATCTGCAACTGCAGCAGGCGCAGGCGCTGATTGCAGACGGTGACGAATCGGGGGCGTTGGCGCCACTGCGACAGGCCTACGAGGAGTCGGGTAAGCGGTCGGATATTGGGCTGACCCTGGCCGAAGTTCTGTTGAAGCTGAATCGTACCGAGGACGCCGAGGCCATCCTGAAGACAATACCCCTGGTTGATCAGGACCAGCAATACCAGCAGTTGAAGGCGCAACTGGAATTGAAACAGGAGGCCGCCAAAACACCCGAGATTCAGGCCCTGGAAGAACAGCTCAATCAGGATCCGGATAACCTGGAACTGGCCTATGAGTTGGCGGTGCAGTTCAGTCAGGCCCAGTATCACCGGGAGGCGCTGGAATTGCTCTACGGGGTGCTGGAAAGGGATCGCAACTTCAAGGACGGCGGTGCCCGCAAGGTCTTTGTGGATATCCTGACCGCCCTTGGCAAGGGCGACCCCCTTGCCGTTGAATTCCAGCGCAAGTTCTTCACGCTGCTGTACTGATAGCCATGTACAAGCTCTGTTTCTTCGTCCCCGAAAGTCACCTCGAAGTGGTGAAGGAAGCTGTTTTTGATGCCGGGGCGGGCCGAATTGGCGACTACGACCGCTGCTGCTGGCAGACCCTTGGCCAGGGTCAGTTTCGCCCGATGGAGGGCAGTAATCCCTTTCTCGGCAAGCAGGGGTGGGTCGAACAGGTGCCCGAATACAAGGTGGAAATGGTTTGCGAGGATTATCTGATCGAGGCGGCCATTGAGGCGATGGTCGACGCGCACCCCTACGAAGAACCCGCCTACGATGTTTATCTCCTCGAGGCGTTTTAGACTCCCGATCACTTCTTTTTCTCGCAAACAGAAAGCCGCTCTTCGAGCGGCTTTCCGGTTTTCTGCCCATCGACATATAAAATATACATATACGTCAATATAATGGTTGACAATTCCCTCTCGGATATTAATATGAGCTCCTGACCTGGTGCCTCAGGCCCAGCCCGATCAAAACAATAAATCCAGTGACACAGAGTACATCCTATGACCAATGGCAGTGAATCCCTCGCAGAGGAACTGTTTGGCAATTCAGCAATCAGCGCCGATGGATACGAGGTGGGTGACGCCTATTTCGGCAAACCGTATATCGATCAGGATGAGATGCGTGCCGAGCCCTCGCCCCATCGCTTTATCCATGGCGGCTTCGAGAATACCGCCACCCGCTTTGCGTTTTACTTTCCCAGAGCCGATGCCTATCAGGGCCGGATGTTGCAGCCACTCGAAGGTGGTCACGGTGGCAACGAGGTGACATTTGGCGGCGGCATGCTGGGCAAGATGTTCCAGCGCATTGCCCTCAGCGAGCGACTGGGGGCCTACATGGTCGAGTCGAATCAGGGCCATATCGGCGATGATCTGGACCCCCGCGCCGGTGATGATCCGGGGCTTTATGGCTGGCGGGCGAGCGCCGAGGCTGCGCGGTTTTCCAAATATATCGCCGCCCAGATATACGGTGAAGCACCGCGCTATTCCTATGTCTGGGGTGGTAGTGGCGGTGGCCGTCGGTCGCCACTGTGTCTGGAAAATGCACCGGGTGTCTGGCAGGGGTGTCTGCCCTCCACCAGTGGCGGCGAAATCGCCGAGCCGGGCAACAACCGCAAGGTCAAAAGCGGGGGCCCTATCGGTTTTGGGCAGATGTTCAATGTCCAGCGGTTGCTGGGCAAGGAGAAACTTGCCGCCGTGGCCGATGCGATGGCGCCGGGGGGCAGCGGCAACCCCTTCCTGGGGCTGGATACTCACCAGCGCGAGGAACTGACGCGCCTTTATCAGCTGGGTTTTCCGCGGGGCAATGAGAGTATGATCCTCGAGCCCATGGGCCAGATATGGTTGTGGACTTCTCTGGCCGACTCACTGATCCGCGATGATCCCGGCTATTTCGAGGCATTCTGGAAGGAGCCGGGGTATGCGGGGCACGATATGCCCGATCACGTGATTCCCGACCTGATCCATACGACCGCTACCGTGACCCGGATTCTGAGTGCCCGGGATCTGAACGAGTCCCCGGAATTTGCCGGACCTGAATACCAGACCATGCGCATTTTCGCCGCCATGATCGGCAGTGCGGGACAGGCCTATGACATGCCCTATGCGGTGGAACTCGAGGGCGTGGGTCCGGGCTACCGGTTGGGGACCGGTGTAAAAATTCTGACCGGAGAGGCGGCGGGACGTCAGCTGTATGCGACGGGAATTGCCGGTGACGTATTCGCCTGTGACGGGCAGGGCGACGCCAATCTGTTGCGTTTTACCGGTGTCGAACCGGGCGATCGGGTGGAAGTCGACAACCGGGCTTTCCTGGCCTTCTGCTATTACGCACGCCACCATGTGATCGATGAACCCCAGTTCACCAGCCTGTT
>PABE01000050.1 GCA_002702725.1 Porticoccaceae bacterium | reverse complement strand
GGGGTGAGGGGGCGGATGTGCCTCCCGACTCCCCAGACTAGTGATATTTTTCGGATTTCTGCCTATAATACCCGTTTGTACGAATCGGCGCCCGGATAGCCCTTATCCGGGCTTTGTCTTTGCAACCGACCCGTGACGGCTCGACACATCGACCGCGCGGCCCAACAAGTGAATCGCAATCGCGGTTCAAGGAATGAGTCAACCATGAGCGAAAGCTTTGCAGAACTGTTCGAAGAGAGCCTGGCCAAACAGGAACTCCGCCCCGGATCCATCGTCACCGGCACCGTCGTCGACATCAAGCCGGATGTGGTCATCGTCAACGCGGGACTGAAATCGGAAGGCGTGATTCCGGTCGAACAGTTCTATAACGAGCAGGGCGAACTCGAGGTCAATGTGGGCGAGGATGTGGAAGTCGCCCTGGATACCGTCGAGGACGGTTTCGGCGAGACCCGCCTGTCGCGCGAGAAGGCCAAGCGCGCGCGTGTCTGGAAGGAACTGGAACAGGCCTACGAGGACAACGAGACCGTCAAGGGCATGATCAGCGGCAAGGTCAAGGGCGGCTTCACCGTCGACATCAAGGACATCCGCGCCTTCCTGCCCGGCTCGCTGGTGGACGTGCGCCCG
Source organism: Porticoccaceae bacterium (assembly GCA_002702725.1). Classification (GTDB taxonomy): domain Bacteria; phylum Pseudomonadota; class Gammaproteobacteria; order Pseudomonadales; family Porticoccaceae; genus NAT127. The sequence goes on along the minus strand of PABE01000050.1, from coordinate 44,136 downwards.
GTGCGCGACACCACCTACCTGGAGAACAAGGAACTCGAATTCAAGGTCATCAAGCTCGACCAGCGCCGCAACAACGTGGTGGTCTCCCGCCGCGCGGTGGTCGAGTCCGAATACAGCGCCGAGCGCGAGGAACTGCTCAAGAACCTGCAGGAAGGCATGGTCATCAAGGGCATCGTCAAGAACCTCACCGACTACGGCGTGTTCGTGGACCTGGGCGGCATCGACGGCCTGCTGCACATCACCGACATGGCCTGGAAGCGCATCAAGCACCCGAGCGAGATGGTCGCCGTGGGCGACGAGATCGAGGTCAAGGTGCTCAAGTTCGACCGCGAGCGCAACCGCGTCTCCCTGGGCATGAAGCAGCTGGGCACCGATCCGTGGGAGGATCTGTCCCGCCGTTACCCCGAAGGCACCCGCCTGTTCGGCAAGGTCACCAACATCGCCGACTACGGCTGCTTCGTCGAGATCGAGGAAGGCGTCGAAGGTCTGGTGCACGTCTCCGAGATGGACTGGACCAACAAGAACGTCAATCCGGCCAAGGTCGTGCACGTGGGCGACGAGGTCGAGGTCATGGTGCTGGACATCGACGAGGAGCGCCGCCGCATCTCCCTGGGCATGAAGCAGTGCCACGCCAACCCCTGGGAAGAGTTCGCCGCCACCCACAACAAGGGCGACAAGGTCTCCGGTCAGATCAAGTCCATCACCGACTTCGGCATCTTCGTCGGCCTGGACGGCGGTATCGACGGCCTGGTGCACCTGTCGGACATCTCCTGGAGCGATACCGGCGAGGAAGTGGTCCACAACTTCAAGAAGGGCGACGAGGTCGAGGCCGTGGTGCTGGCCGTGGATCCCGAGCGCGAGCGCATCTCGCTGGGCCTGAAGCAGCTCGAGAAGGATCCCTTCTCCAACTTCGTGGCCGCCCATCCCAAGGGCAGCATCGTTAAAGGAACCGTCAAGGAGGTCGATGCAAAGGCAGCAGTGATCGATCTCGGCGAAGGGATTGAAGGCATCCTGCGTGCCTCCGAACTGGCCCGCGACCGGGTCGAGGACGCCCGCACCGTGCTCAAGGAGGGCGAGGAGGTCGAGGCCAAGTTCATGGGCGTGGATCGCAAGAACCGCACCCTGAGCCTGTCGATCAAGGCCAAGGAACTCGGCGAGGAAGCCGAGGCCGTGCAGGATTATGCCAAGTCCGGCTCCGCCACCACTACCCTCGGGGACATCCTGAAGGAACAGATGGAAGAGAAGGGCAACAGCTAAGCATTGATTTCTGCGTGCTTTTTGGCATACTTCTAGTGGAATGACGCCGGCGGCCGCCCGCGTGCGGCCGTCGCCACTTGCCATCCGGCCCAGTTATCAGGAAGAAGACGAATGACAAAGTCAGAGCTGATCGAGATTCTTGCCAGCAAGAACAGCCATCTGAACTACAAGGATGTGGAACTGGCGGTCAAGAGCCTGCTGGAGCAGATGAGTCAGTCTCTGGCGACCGGGCAGCGGATCGAGATCCGCGGTTTCGGCAGCTTCTCCCTGCACTACCGCCCGCCCCGCGTCGGCCGCAATCCCAAAACCGGCGAGGCCGTGGCCCTGTCCTCCAAGTACGTCCCCCATTTCAAGCCCGGCAAGGAAATGCGTGAACGGGTCAACGAGTCCCGCGCGACCACCCCGATCAAATCCAGCGACAACGGCAACTGAGGCTGTATCCGGCTCCTCCGGCGGTTGCCATTGCCCGTCTGCCCCAATAAAGTCTTGCCTGTAGCGGGCCGCAGCCGCGTTATCCGATGAATCCACGGCCCGTCACGAGGAGAATCCCATGTCCCGTATCCTGTCGGCGATTGCCCTGGTGCTCCTGATCGGGGTCGGTATCACCTTTACCGTGCTCAATCCCCAGCAGGTGACGCTGAACTATCTGCTGGGCAGCCTGCAACTGCCGCTGGCAGTGCTGGTGGTGCTGGTACTGGCAGTGGGCGCGGTGCTGGGGCTGCTGGTTGCCGGGTTCATGATCCTGCGGCTCAAGCGCGAGAACCGTAAACTGCGCCGCGGCACCCGGCTGGCCGAGCAGGAGGTCGCCAACCTGCGATCGCTTCCCATCAAAGACCGCCCCTGAACCATGTCGGCGCTGCTCTGGCTGCTCCTGCCCGTGGCTGCCGCCTCCGGCTGGCTGCTGGCCGTACGCAGCGAACGCCGGCGCCAGCGCCTTCCCTCCCCGGAACTGAACGAGCACTATTTCAAGGGACTTAACTTCCTGCTCAACGAGCAGCCCGACAAGGCCATCGAGGTGTTCGTCGACATGCTGGAGGTCGACAGTGACACGGTCGAGACCCACATGGCCCTGGGCAACCTGTTCCGCCGCCGCGGCGAGGTCGACCGTGCCATCCGCATCCATCAGAACCTGATCGCCCGGCCCACGCTGGAGCGTGACCAGCGCAACACGGCGCTGCTTGAGCTCAGCCGCGACTACATGCGCGCCGGCCTGTTCGACCGTGCCGAGAACCTGCTGCAGGAGTTGCTGGATACCAGCGCCCATGCCCCGGCGGCGCTGGGGCACCTGCTGGACATCTATCAGCAGGAGAAGGAATGGGACAAGGCGATCCAGGTCGCGCGCCGGCTGGAGGGGCTGAACGGTCGCCACATGCATCCGGTGGTGGCCCAGTTTCACTGCGAACAGGCCGAACAGGCCATGCGCCACGGCGACGCCGCCGGCGCCACCCGCCTGCTCAAACGGGCGCTCAATCACGATCCCAAATGCGTGCGGGCCAGTCTGCTGCAGGCCCGCCTGGCGCGCGAGGCGGGCGATCATCGCACTGCTGTCCAGGTGCTGAAGCGCATCGAGAAACAGGACATCGATTTCCTGCCCGAGGCGCTGCCCGAACTGAAGGCGGGCTACACGGCACAGGACGCGGAGCCGGAGTTGATGCGCTACCTGCAGGAGATCGCCGGTCGTTACCGGGGCGTGACGCCGGCGCTGATGTTGTCGGAGTTGATCGAGGCCCGCGACGGCGCCGCTGCCGCCGTGGAGTATCTGACCGCCTACCTGCGTGAGCGGCCCTCCATCCGCGGCCTGGAGCGCATGATTCATCTGGATCTGGGCAGCAGCGAGGGCAGGGCACGCGAGGACCTGCTGCTGCTGCGCGATCTGACCGCGCGGCTGCTCGAGGACCGGCCCCGGTACCGTTGCCACAACTGCGGCTTCGAGGCCAAAGCGCTGCACTGGCAGTGTCCCGGCTGCAAGGAATGGAACCGCATCAAACCGATCTACGGCGTGGAGGGAGAATGATGACGCAGGCACAGACCGACTCACGGGTGATCGTGGCCCTGGATTACCCGGATGCCGTCCGGGCCCGGGACTTCGTCGGCCGGCTCACCCCCGGCAGCTGCCGGCTCAAGATCGGCAAGGAACTGTTCACCCGCGCCGGCCCCGCCCTGGTCGAGGAACTGCAGGGCCGGGGTTTCGAGATCTTTCTGGATCTCAAGTTTCATGATATCCCCAACACGGTGGCGCGTGCCTGCGAGGCTGCGGCCGAACTGGGGGTGTGGATGGTCAATGTGCACACACTCGGCGGGAGCCGGATGATGTCCACCGCCCGCGAGGCGCTGGAGCGGCGCAGCGGACCGCGGCCGCTGCTGATCGGGGTGACCATCCTGACCAGCATGGGGGAAGGAGATCTGGCCGAGATCGGCCTGGCCGGCAGCCCGGCGGACAATGTCGCCCGCCTGGCCGGTCTGGCCAGAGCGGCCGGACTGGACGGCGTGGTCTGCTCGCCGCAGGAGAGCCGGCTGCTGGCCGGGCAGTTGGGCCGCGACTTTGTCCTGGTCACCCCCGGCGTGCGCCCGGCCGGCAGCGCCACCGATGATCAGCAGCGCATCATGACCCCGGCCGACGCCCTGGCTGCCGGCTCGCACTATCTGGTGATCGGCCGGCCCATCACCCAGGCGGAGGATCCGGTGGCGGTACTGGAGGCCATCAACCGCGAGCTGGCGCCGTAGCGGTTTCTCAGTTCCCGTCATTGCGAGGCGCGAAGCGCCGTGGCAATCTCCTGATGCCGAACCCCTCGCCTTGACGCCACCCCCTCCCCGAGCTAATCTCAAATTCCGTCCAGGATGGACGGAAAGCAACAATCAATAACCATTACACGGAGGTAATCCCCATGTGGAAATCCATTCCCTATCTGTTCCTGTCCCTGTTCCTGTTCGGCGCCCAGCCGGTGCTGGCCGAGCCGATCGACGTCAACACCGCCAGCGCCGAGCAACTGGCCCAGCTCAAGGGCGTCGGTCCGGCCAAGGCCCGGGCCATCATCGCCTACCGTGACCAGCACGGACCCTTCGTGGCCGTGGGCGAACTGACCCAGGTGCGCGGCCTCGGGCCCAAGTTCCTGGAAGAGAACGGGGAGAACATCGTCGTCTCCCAGCCCGTGGCGGACGCGGCCCAGCCCTGACGTCACTTGGTGGCGGCGCCCCAACCCGGGGCGCCGTTTCATTCCGGACAAATTCCCTCTCCCTCAGGGAGAGGGCCAGGGAGAGGGGATCAATGTTCACCTCTCGAGCACGCCGCATGCGTCAGCACGCAACCGATGCCGAGCGTTTGCTGTGGCGGTATCTGCGTGGGCGTCGCATGGCAGGCTACAAATTCCGCCGTCAGGTCGTGATTGAGCCTTATATTGTCGATTTTGCCTCTATCGAGGCGCGACTGATTGTTGAAGCCGATGGCGGGCAGCAGGCGGATCAGAGACATTATGATGCTCAGCGAGATGCCAGGCTTGAGGCAGCCAGGTATCGAGTAATGCGTTTCTGGAACCATGAGATACTTACCGAGACAGAAAAGGTTCTGGAACAAATACATGAAGTCCTTTTGAATACCCCCTCACCCTAACCCTCTCCCTGGGGGAGAGGGGATCCACGGTCTTGCTGAAAAATGCGACGTATTGCCCCCGGCGCTGCGACCGGAGGCCACACCCCGGGTTACCGCACCCCCACAATCGCGTATAATCCCGCGCAAATTATTCGTTTATCCGTAGGGGGGGAGATGGCCGTCTATCCAGTGATCCTGACCGGCGGGGCCGGTTCCCGGCTGTGGCCGATGTCGCGGGAGTATTTCCCCAAGCCGCTCATGCCCATCGTCGGCGACGAGTCGCTGCTGCAGGCCACCGCCAGACGGCTGGACGGATTTCCCGGCAGCGAGCCGCCGGTGTTCGTCTGCAACGAGGAACACCGCTTCCTGGTCGCCGAGCAGGTGCAGGCGCTGGACATCCAGCCCGCCGGCATCATCCTGGAACCCGAGGGCCGCAACACCGCCCCCGCGCTGACCGTCGCCGCCCTGTTCCTGGCCGAGAAAGACCCCGAGGCCATCATGGTGGTCATGCCCGCCGATCATGTCATCCCCGATGTGGAGGCCTTCCGCCGGGCCTTGGCCGAGGGCGTGGCCCTGGCCGGACAGGGGCATCTGGTCACCTTCGGTATCCAGCCCACCCGGCCGGAGACCGGCTATGGCTACATCCAGCGCGGCGAGACCCTCGACGGCGATGGCCGCTTCAAGGTCAAGCGCTTCGTGGAGAAGCCCGACCTAGACCAGGCCCAGGGCTATCTCGATGCCGGTGACTATTACTGGAACAGCGGCATCTTCGTGATGCAGGCTTCCAGCTGGCTGGAGGAGATCGAACGCTTCGAGCCGGAGATCAAACAGGCCTGCGAACGCGCCATCGACAGCGGCCGCAAGGATCTGGACTTCTGCCGGGTGGGTAAGGAGGACTTCATCAACTGCCCCGAGAACTCCATCGACTATGCCGTGATGGAGCGCACCGAGCGCGCCGCCGTGGTGCCGCTGGAGAGCGGCTGGTCCGATGTCGGCGCCTGGTCCGCCATCTGGGACATCGCCGAATGCGACGACTGCGGCAATGCCATGCAGGGCGATGTGCTGGCGCAGGACGTGAAGAACTCCCTGATCTGGGCCAACGGCCGCTTCGTCGCCGCCATCGGCCTGGAGGACATGGTCATCGTGGATACCCCCGACGCCCTGCTGGTCGCCCCACGGGAGCGCTCCCAGGACGTCAAGCAGATCGTCGCCGAACTGAAGAAGCAGGACCGCGACGAATTCCGCTTCCACAGCCGGGTGTACCGCCCCTGGGGTGACTACGAGGGCATCGACAAGGGCGAGCGCTACCAGGTCAAACGCATCGTGGTCAAACCCGGGGCCTCGCTGTCGCTGCAGATGCACCACCACCGCGCCGAGCACTGGATCGTGGTCCGCGGCACCGCCCGCGTGACCCGCGGCGAGGAGGTGTTCATCCTCACTGAGAATCAGTCCACCTACATCCCGCTGGGCACCACCCACCGGCTGGAGAACCCCGGCACCATCCCGCTGGAGATCATCGAGGTGCAGTCGGGCAGTTATCTGGGTGAGGACGATATCGTGCGGTTCGAGGATGTCTATGACCGGGTGGAACCGGCGTCATGACTCGCGAGGCGATCAAATCACTGCTCGAAGCCGAGCCTGAGCTCAAGATCGCCATCCTGTTCGGCTCGCTGGCCGAAGGGCGCGAACGTCCCGATAGCGATCTGGATATCGCCTTGGCGACGAATAAAAGTCTGGACGCCAAGGCCAAGATGCGCCTGATCGAGCGCTTGAGCGGGCTTGTTGGTCGGCCCGTCGATCTAATCGATCTGCGCCAGGCGGGTGAACCCCTGCTCGGGAAGATACTCCAGACTGGAGACCGATTGTTTGTCAAAGACGAACTACTGTTCGCCGAATTGATAAAACGCCATTTGTTCGATAGCGCGGATTTCCTGCCCTACAGACGCCGCATCCAGGCAGAACGGAGACGGGTATGGATCGGGACGTAATTGAAAACAAACTGGAATCACTCAGGTATTGCGTGCAGCGACTCAGGGCCAAATGCCCCGATGACGGTACGCAGTTGGAGCAGGATCCCGACCTGCAGGATATCATCGCCCTGAATCTGGCCAGGGCCGTGCAATTGAGTGTGGATATTGCCGCCCACATCCTGGCCTCCGGCGGCGGGCGAATTCCCAATACCATGGCGGAGGTATTCGAAGCCCTGGAGCAAGAGGGTTTTATCAATGCGGATCTTGCCGGTCGCATGAAACGCGCGGTCGGATTCAGGAATATCGCCGTTCATGCCTATGAAAAGATCGATTGGGGAATTGTGCAGGAAATTTGTCGCTCACGTCTGAGCGATTTCGAGGATTTCGCAAGCGCTGTGATCCTTATTTGTGAACAATAAAGATTGCTATACAAGTTTAGAGCCCATTCAAAAGGAAGTATGCTCCATGCCATCAGAGTCGTCCGAAAACACGACCAGCAGACAGCCCGTACCCGCCTATATACTGCCTTACATGGACCGCGATGACGAGGTGAGTCTGGTCGACCTGTGGCGGGTGATGGCCCGGCGCAAGCTGCTCATCCTGGGGGTGTTGCTGGCCACTATTATGCTGGCTGTTGTGTATTTGGTTGTTACGCCACCCGTATATACGGCCGAGTCACGTCTGGTGGCGCCCGGCATAAAGGATATCCGCGGATTGCAGCTGGGCTTTGTGGATGTAAAAAATTATGGTATCGACGCTTTCAATTCAGCCACGGTATTCAGCACTTTCGTGCGCAACTTCAATTCGGTTTCTCATCGGCGTCAGTTCTATGCTCAAAACAATCTCAAACGTATGTACATCGGTGATCAGGCCGGGGGCGAGATTGATGAAAACCGGCTGTTCGAAAACAGTTTTAGCAGCAACCTGAAAATCAGTCTGGATCAGAGTGGTATAGCCGCGACAGGACGGTTTTCCTACCAGGATGCAGAGCAAGCTGCCGGCCTGTTGAATGATTATGTGAAATATATTAATGAGCAAACTGTACACGAGCTATTGAATGATATCGAGGCGATAGTGCAGACAGAAACCCGACGTCTGCAACAGCAACTGGACAGCAAGCTGAAGGTGGCGGCACAGGAACGACAGGACCAGATTACCCAGTATCGGGAAGCCCTGGATATTGCCAGGGAACTGGGCATCCGAGAGCCTACCGATATCGCGCTTGCCGGCCAGCCGGCCGGACAAACCACTGCGTCGGTCGAGGAAATAAATGATCCCCTCTATGCACGTGGCACGGATTGGCTCGAGGCGGAGATCAGGGCATTGGAATCGCGCAAATCCGACCTGCCCTTTATCGAGGACGGTTATGAACTCCAGGGCCAACTGCTTTACCTGCAAAGCTTTTCAATCAACGAGAAGGGTCTTTCCACGATGCGCGTGGATGCCCCGGCCTACCCGCCGTATCGCCCGGATAAACCGAAGAAGCGACTGACTCTTATTCTAGCCGTTGTAGTGGGACTGTTACTTGGGGTGTTTCTGGCGTTTTTTGTCGAATTCCTCAGCAAAGTCAAATAGCGCAGGTGTGATAAATAGGAGGTTGCCAAGGGATGCGGTTGGAGTCTTCGTCCATGAAGTGCAGGCACGTCATTTATGCCAAACCCAGACAGGAGCGTTGATTTGGACCGCTTTGACAACAGCCTGCGCACCTTGTCTTCAGGGTTCGTATAAGGGCTGAGCGTATAGAGGTTCGGGGTGGGATCATGTATGCCAGCCGCTGTGCTACACGGCGGTGATCTGGTCCGGTTCCCTTCCTGTGCATTTGCTGATCTCAGGCATGCTCCAAGCTGGACAGTGGCAAGGGCGGTGCAGGTCGCTCGATCTGCTTGACCGAAACCTCTGCATCCGCATGGACCGTGAACAGGTCGTGGCTATGTTCTCAAGTTTTTCCTGCATTGTTTATTTCTCGCAGCTGCAGTATTATATGTTCATCAATTGAACATATGAGTCCATGTTGAGCAACGATTTGACTAAATAGTTGTTTTCCTGGTTGAATCGTAATCTCCTCAATTTGATCATGCCCCTGAACGAAGAAACGCACTATAGAATCCTCAAGCTGCTCCAAGAGCAACCTGACACCACCCAGCGCGAACTCGCCCGGGAACTGGGCATCAGTTTGGGCAAGGTGAATTATTGTATGCAGGCCTTGATCAAAAAAGGTTTAGTTAAGGCCGGAAACTTCAGGCGCAATCCACGTAAAAGTCGGTATGCCTATTTTCTCACGCCGAAGGGTATCGAAGAGAAGACACGCGTGGCCTTGTGCCTGCTCAAGCAGAAAGCGCAGGAATACGAGTCTTTGAAGAGGGAACTCCGTCAACTACGCCATGATGCGGGCCTGGTAGCTGAATAAAGTATGGCTTAATGGTGCAGGTTGGTGATGATGAGTGACAGAAAAATCCTGATCAACGGCGTTGCCGGCTTCATTGGCTGCGTCCTCATTCGTTATCCCAGCCCAGTGATGGATCGTAAGGTTATCTATCTTAATGCGAATGCCTATATGGACAGTCTTGCGTTCCTGGCGGAGGTGATGCAGGACTTACGTTGTCAGTTCGTGTACAGCGATATCCGCAATCGTGAGATCCGAGAGTGTCTGTTTCGTGGACACCGCCCGAATGCTGTGATGCATCTCGCAGCTGAGTTCCATGTAGATCGCTTGGGGTATGACCATTCTCAGATGTTTGCTTGTGCGCAACCGTGCTTACCAGTCTGAGGCAGAAGACACATACTGCCGCCACTGGCAATGGTCTTAAAGCACGCCTGATTCGCGGCGGTCTGGGAAGTGCAGGCATTCGGGCTGCCAACAGGCTGACTGTGCTGGTTTTGGGTATTGTCCTGGCCCGCGCGCTGGGTGCGGAGGGCTATGGTATCTACGCATACGCATTCGCACTCATGAGTTTGCTAATGGTGGTCGCTGAAGCAGGTATGCCTACGTTGCTCATGCGTGAAGTGGCGGCCAGCGAGGGGCGCAAAGACTGGGGAGAGCTACGTGGAGTGCTGCGGCACGCGGCTCGGTTCGTGACGCTCACCTCGACGACTATATCGCTTCTCGGTCTGCTCGTAGTCTGGTGGCTGAACGAGAAACTTACACCCACGGTGTTATACACGACCACCCTGATGCTGCTGCTGCTGCCATTGTCTGCAGGTGCGAAGACCGTGGCGCATGCTATGAGAGGTCTACACCGCGTTGTGCTCGGGCAGGCCATAGACATGCTTCTACGGCCGATGCTCGTGCTTGCACTGATCGGTGGCATCTTCTGGTTATGGCCGGATTGGCGCCAGCCACAGATTGCAATGGCCGTTCAGCTGTTCGCCGCGTTGATGGTTTTGATCGTGGGCTGGCGCATTCTCCGGTATCTGATGCCGTCGCAGGTTAAAACGACCCAACCTGTTTACCGAGGCCGCGAATGGCTGAGTAGTGCCCTGCCGTTCACCCTTATTGGCGGGGCCGGCGTCATCAATAGCTACACCGATATCATTATGCTGGGTTGGTTCACTGGCCCGGAAGAGGTTGGCATCTACCGTGTAGCCGTGCAAGGGGCATCATTGGTGGCCTTCAGCCTACAAGTGGCCAATGCGGTGATTGCACCGCAGTTTTCCCGGCTTTATGCCCAAGGAGATATGGCACGCCTACAGCGGTTGGTGACGCAGAGTGCACGGATAGTCCTCCTTATGGCGTTTCCAGTTGCGCTGGTATTTATTGCGATAGGCGATACATTAGTGGGCTGGGCCTTCGGCGCCGAGTTCGAGGCAGCGCATATGCCTTTGGTTGTACTAACTCTTGGGCAGTTGTTTTTTGTGATGATGGGTCCAATCGGTTATCTGTTGATGATGACAGGCAAGGAGAAATTCACTGCTCGCTCAGTTTGGCTTGGGGCTGGGCTGAATGTGTTGATGAATTTAGTATTGATTAGTTTGTTTGGATTGGTTGGAGCGGCTATTGCGACAGCAGTATCTAATTCGATCATGGTTTTTTTTATGGCTACTGCGTTATTTAAGATCAGTGGGATAAATTCTACAGCGTTTTTTTGGGGTCGCTAATGAAAAATTTAGCAAGGTTAGTTAGGAATGCGTTATTTCCTAATGATTCTAGGCGCTTGCAGTCTCTGATGATACTAAAAAACTATGTGATTCCTGAATATCGTTTGGTATGGCCGCAAATGGATTGGTGGCATCATGCTAAGTTTAACCATTTCCTGGAAAAATTTGGTGAGCTTCCTGATGGCATGAATACGCAAAGAAGGTGGATGCTTGTACAGCTACTACGTTTGACGGCTGGAGTTCCTGGAGACACAGCTGAGTGCGGCGTGTACAAAGGGGCTGGCTCGTGGTTAATATGCGATTTTAAGAAAAGTAACGGTATTAAAGGAACTCACTTTCTGTTCGATTCGTTTGCAGGGCTCAGTCGGCCATCCTCTGCAGACGGAGGGTTTTGGGCTGAAGGTGATTTAAGAGTGACAGAGGATGAAGTTGTTAAAAATCTAGGACAATTCAGAGATCTCGTAGATGTAAAGAAAGGATGGATACCTGATAGATTCAAAGAGGTGGCGGAGAATAGATTTTCATTTGTACACGTAGATGTTGATCTAGAAGAACCAACCCGGCACTCATTGGAGTTCTTTTATGAGAGATTGAATGAGGGAGGGGTTTTTGTTTGTGATGACTACGGTTTTACGACATGTCCTGGTGTCACTCGTGCCATTAATGATTTTCTTAGCGACAAGCCAGAAAGTATGATTCAACTGGATTCTGGTGGAGGCTTTTTTATTAAAGGGAAAAAAACATTTTCGGCATTTTAATATAGTTGATTATCTAATTTATTTCGAATCTAGGTCAATGTTATGGATCAAGATAAAATCTGGGATGTCTACCAAAACGATCCGGAACTTCAGTGCATGGGGTGTCGTGATGGGGGGCGGGTAGGCTTTTTTGCACGTCGTTTGTCAGCTCCTGCCAAGGTGCTGAATATTGGCGTAGGTCGTGGAAGCTTAGAGAAGAGGCTCGTCGATAAAGGTGTCGATGTCTATTCTCTAGACCCGAGCGAGACAACGGTTCAGACGCTCCGTGATTCCTTGGCACTCGGTGAGAGAGCCCGCGTGGGTTATTCGCAGGCAATTCCTTTCGAAGAGAATTTCTTTGATTATGTGGTAATGACAGAGGTTCTGGAGCATCTTTCAGACGAAGTTATGGATCAGACGCGGGCGGAAGTTGTGCGCGTGCTCAAGTCGGGCGGCATGTTTATCGGAAGTGTGCCGGCTGATGAAGATCTACTGGATAGCATGGTGATTTGTCCAGACTGTGGGAAGCGGTTTCATCGCTGGGGCCATCTTCAAAGTTTTTCTCGACGGCGCCTACAAGTATTTTTAGCGAAGAGTTTCGTTGATGTAAGTATTCAGCGTGTTAGTTTCACAAACTGGGAGGGGCTGAACTGGAAAGGAAGGATGGCGTCCATAGCCAAGAGGTTGCAAGCCAGCATGGATATTAAGGGGGCAAGACAGAATTTTTTTTTCCGCGCAAAGAAATAAATGAAGAGTAACTTATCAGTAATGACCGATGATTCCATGCTAATGATTACAGCCTTGTCAAGGCAGCATCCTCGAGAAATAGACTGGCATATGTCGCTGATTGGATGTGGAGCGGTTAACATATGCAGGGCTGTTGCCATAAACCGTGCTTGACAAAACGAACTAGTGAATGCTTCAAATGGTTGGTACTGAGGTTTCATGTAATAATCGGAGCATGGGGGTTGTGGTGGGAGCGATTCGGCCATTGAGTGCGGGTCGCGCATGAAACTACTGTTCTACCTGTACTCTCTGTCGGCGGGCGGGGCCGAGCGAGTTACGGCGACGCTTGCCAACTACTGGGCCGGTAAGGGCTGGTCGATCACGGTGGTGACGACCACCGGGCGCGAGCTGGACTTCTATACCCTTGAGCCAGCAGTCAAACGCATTGCGCTGGAGACCGCAGGTAACAGCAGTGGTGCTTTGCAGGCGCTGGTCAACAATGGCCGGCGCGTCGCGGCTTTGGCGCAGGTGTTGCGTCATGAGCGACCTGAGATCGCCATAGGGATGATGGCCACGGCCAATGCGACACTTGCAATCGCGGGCCGGGTGGCCGGGGTATGTACGGTAGGGTCGGAACGTATCCACCCGCCCACTCTGCCGCTTGGCAGGACTTGGGAATGGATTCGCAGGAATACGTATCCGTGGCTGCATGGCATGGTGGCGCAAACTGCTGATAGCGCGGCATGGCTGAGGGACTATGCGCCGGCCAGGCGGATTGAGGTCATCGCCAACCCGCTCAAATATCCTCTGGAGCGGCATGAGCAGGGCTTGCCGCCTGAAGATGTGCTTGACAAAAGTGCTGGCGAGAAACTCTTGCTCGCTGTGGGACGTCTTGATGAGCAGAAGGGCTTCGACCGACTACTGACCGCCTTCGCGAGGGTCTCGAATAATCATCCTGAATGGGGGCTCGTCATCCTTGGGGAGGGTGCCCAACGTGCCACGCTGATACAGCAGGCTGTCGCGTTGGGTATCGAGGACCGCTTCGCTCTGCCTGGTTCCGTCGGTAATGTCGGAGAGTGGTTTGAGGTTGCCGACCTATATGCTTTGACCTCTCGCTTCGAAGGCTTTCCCAATACTCTGGTTGAGGCACTTGCCTATGGTGTACCGTCCGTTGCCGTGGATTGCGAAACTGGCCCGCGTGAGATCCTACACCATGGGGTGGACGGTCTGCTGGTGCCCCAGGACGATCCTGAGGCCCTCGCCGCCGCCCTGGATTCTTTGATGGGCGATGTGGATTTACGTGCCCGGTTCGCGGAGCGGGCCGTGGGGGTGCGTGAGCGGTTCGCAGTACAGCGGATTGCGGGGCAATGGGAACAACTGTTTGAGGAGTGCCTGAATGGCAAAAAATAATGAATCAACGCTGGGCCGAATCTACCGACAGGTGTATGAAGGCCTGTGTGGAAAACATCCTCGTCCACGGTTTTGGCACTTCCAGTACCTCGATGCGTTTTATTTGTATCGAAGCCTGAAGCGATTATTGCCGAACACGATAGGCGACACGGTCCTGGACGTAGGCTGTGGGGAAATGCCATATCGTATGTGGTTTTCTCGCCCTGTGAGGCATATCGGCATCGATACCCAGCCTGGAGAAGGGGTTGATTATGTGATTGACGGAGTCTCGCAGTGGCCTTTGGAAAGCGAATCGGTTGATATTGTCCTATGCACTCAGGTTTTGGAACACGTAGAGGACTTGCCGCTGGTCTTGGAAGAGATATCACGTGTCCTGCGCAGTGAGGGGACGCTAATCGCCTCATTCCCGTTTCTCTACAATGAGCATGGCGCTCCGAACGATTACCGCCGATTTTCCGCTCATGGCGCAAAACTTCTTTGGCCAGGGTGGCGGGTCGTCTCATTGGAACGGCAGGGGGGAGTAGGTTCTACGCTAGCTGTTTTATGGCTCAACTGGCTTGAGGTTGCGATGAATCGTTCCTTTGTTACCCGGATATTAAAGGCGCCGTTACTGCCGTTCTGGATTATTGGGAGTTTGCTGGCCAACCTTCTTGGGCTGTTGCTGGATCGCCTGGATGGCACGGAAAGTTTCTATAGTAATGTGTTGATAGTGCTGGAAAAGACTACGGAACAATCAGAAAGGGCCGAATAAGTGCGCGTCGTAGTCAAAAACAATCGGTTCAGCGTTGATGGTTGTGAGGCTAATCCTGTTCGCGTGAACCACCTGACTAGCAATGGGGAGTTGAGGCCCGGGCTCGCGGAGAGCGGCATTGAGACATGCGAACGGTCCGAAATCGAAATGAGCGGAAGTGTGCAATGCAGATCCATGGTCATTCGACGTGGCGATGGAGAATGAGCAGATGGGGGTGAGGCGTAAGGTGACGCTGTTGGCGTGGAGTGAGAGGTTGTGCCACTGTGTTTGAGCGCCGCTACTTCATCGTCGCGCAGAACTTCCATGGTACGACGCTGCTCTCCAAGCTGCTTAACGATCACCCGGCAGTCGTCAGCCTCGGAGACACGTATCCGAGTAATCGGCTGGACCAGATCTGTGGATGTGGTGAGCCGGTGAGCTCCTGTCGATTCTGGAACGCGGTAGCAGACGATGTGGGTTCGGAGCGTTATCGGGCTTGCTCGCACCTGCTTCCTGACTATCCTCGCATCGTTGGAGGGGGGGGGGACCGTGTCCTCTATAACTTCCTGCGGCCGGGCATGTTGAGCCGGCTGATTCCTGGCGTGGACCGGAAAACGTTTGCCCGCGATTTCGAAGCATTCGAGGCGTCTGTTCACAAACATGGCGGGCGGCCGGAGGCGACGGTTTTTGTCGATGGTGTCAAGTCGATTTCACGCGTTTACGCACTCATGGCGGCGGGCGTGCGAGTGGATGGCGTCATTCACTTGTACCGGGACCCCGGTGATTACATCAAGTCGACCATGAAGCAGAAAGGCAACTCGTGGCGAGTGCTTCTGCAGCAATTGGTCATGTACCGTCTGTTCCATCGGCTGGCTAGACGAACGGCTGCGTGGGTTCCGTATCGTTCGGTGACCTATGAAGGGCTGGCGGACGATCCTGTCGGGACCTTGAATGTCTTGTTCCGGTTCCTGCGGGTAACACCAAAACCCGTTGCAGAACTTGTCTTGCATAAACGGGAAGAGCCCTGGCATTTTATGGGCAATGCCAGCTTGTTTGGATTTGACGGTACGATCCGTAGGAGACGATACGAGTTGAGTGCCTCGGAGCGGCGGATGACGCGCCTACTGGCTGGGCGTTACGATTGGGAAAAGATACATTTGGCGAGCCGACCATGAGCCGTATCCTCTTTCTCGTCAGTTCGATGCAAGGTGGCGGTGCGGAGAGGGTTGCTGCCCTGCTATGCAACCATTGGACTGCCCAAGGCCATAAGGTGACGCTGATGCCAACGTTTTCCGGCCGGGGTGAGTGCTTATATCCGTTGGATGAGCGCGTACACCTGGATTACTTGGCTGACCGTGTTGGAAGCTGCAGCAGCTCCGTGTTCAATAAGCTGAGACGTTACCGTGCGCTGCGTGGGGCTATTCGGGAACTGGCGCCGGACATAATCCTGTCTTTCCTGCCGCATGTGAATGTCGCAGCGGTGCTCGCGGCGTGTGGGTTGAAGGTGCCGGTGGTGGTCTCTGAGCGGATATTTCCCCCTGCAATGCCTCTGAGTTGGAGCCTTGAAATGCTGAGGCGTCTTACCTATCCGCACGCAAAAGGAGTGGTCGTGCAGACTGAGAGAGCTCGACGCTGGCTGGCCGATTGTTGCATAAAGGCTACAGGATGGGTGATCCCCAATCCCACAGTCTTCCCTTTGCCGGAAGGGATGCCGTCTTTATCGCCTGATTCGGTAGTGAATTCCGAAACTCGTGTCGCTATCGGTGTGGGCCGTCTGGATCAACAAAAAGGGTTTGATCAATTGCTGACGGCTTTTTCTGTACTAGCGCAACAATTTCCTGATTGGGATCTGGTTATCTTGGGCGAGGGCATGCAGCGTGAACAACTCGAGGTGCATCGGGATGAGCTCGGGCTGGTAGGTCGTGTCCATCTGCCGGGGCGGGTCGGCAACCTCGCGGATTGGTACACTCGGGCAGATATGTTTGTTATGAGTTCGCGTTTTGAAGGATTCCCTAACACACTATTAGAGGCAATGGCGCATGGACTGCCGGCAGTGAGCTTCGATTGCGAGACGGGGCCGGCAGATATCATCCGCGAAGGGGTGGATGGCTACCTGGTGCCACCGTCCGAGGGGGCGGCCGGCATGGCTTGCGCCATGAAATATCTGATGGAACATGGTGACAGACGACTGCGGATGAGCGAAGCCGCCATCGCGGTGCGGGATCGCTTTTCTCCGCGCCGAATCATGGCTCAGTGGGATAAGGTGCTCGGCTTAGATAAGATTCAGGTTGATGTTTGAAGATAACCTCGTTGTTGATTCGCTCAGCTACTATGGGATTAAGCTGCCCACAGGGCGAGAGTTATATTGGTTGACTCGCAAAGTAGGGTGTGTCTGTGTGTTGTCTCTGTAATGGAAACGATGGCTTTTTTCTTTGTGGGCTGCGGCTGTCTGAAGGGTGAGTGGCTCGGTAATGGAGCGATGCTGATATGGTAACTTCAGAATGTCGCAGGTAGCGTGTCGATAGCGCTTGGCATAATAGCGGGCTGCAGGCGTACTTGTGCATCGGGGTGCTGGAGAGGTTGTGTGATTAATCGAATTATGCTGCCAGACGAACAATGGTCGCTTGGCTCTGGAATTTCAGTGCACAGAGTGCGTGTGGGATGCGCAGTCTATAAGCTGCTGGTGTTGTTTGTGGCAGTAGGTTATGGAGGGATGCTCTCCCAGATTCCGGCAGAACATTTTAAGGATTTTGGAAACTATTTGATTTACGCGGAGCATTCCTGGGTGCGGCTGTTGGGGATGTTGGACCGTGGTCTCCTTGTTACACTTTCGAATGAACCGGTTTGGCTTCTGATTAATGCCGGTCTCGGTGCCTTTCTTACCGCAGAGACCGTCGTTCGGATTATTATATTCGGTTCCGCGACCTCGGTGGCATGGCTCGTACTGCGAAGTGATCCACGTCATTTCATCTGGCTGCTGCTATTCATGCTGCTGCCGGTGGTGTTGAAGAATCATCTGGTTCATTTGCGGCAGGGCGCCGCGATCGCGCTGTTTCTTTGGGGCTGGTTCTCACCAAGTAGAACCGTGCGCTCCGTGCTGATGGGCGTAACACCATTCGTCCATGCCTCATTTTTCTTTGTGCTGGCCGTTCACTTGGTGGCCAAAGGGGCAAGGTGTCTAAAATTGGGTCCGGATGTTCGAACGCTTGTGTTCGGAACCATGGGCGTCGGCGTAGCTTTCGGTTTGGCGTGGCTGGCCTCGCTCTTGGGGGCGCGGCAGGTCGAGACGTACAATTTCGCAATGACGGACGTTAGTGGCCTTGGTTTCGTGTTTTGGCTACTGGTTTTCGTGATTATGGTCATGGACGGTAGGCGCTTCTTGCGAGAGCATGCCTTTGAAACAGGAATTATCGTTTTCTATCTCAGTACATATTGGCTCATCGAAATTACTGCCCGAATATTTGAAAGCGGCATGCTGCTGGTCTTATTGGCAGGGTTGGCACTTACCGGATGGCGACGTCCGGCGTTTCTCGTGGCTATCATAGTTTATGGAATAATGACATGGTTGCTGCGTATGGGGCAGCCGGCAATGGGGTTTGCTGGAGGATGATGGAAAAGCCACGTGTACTCCATGTCATTACCGGCCTTTCCACCGGCGGTGCGGAACGAGCACTGTATAATGTTCTGGCGGGTGGGTTGGCTGCGCGGTACGAGTCTGCTGTGGTCTCGCTTAGGGATACTGGAACGTTCGGGGTACTGATCCAGTCGTTGGGCGTGCCGGTTCACGCGTTACACATGCGCCGGGGCGCGCCCACGCCAGGTGTAATCGGACGGTTGTGGAGATTGGTTCGAGAGCTTCGGCCTGATGTCATCCAGGGATGGATGTACCACGGCAATCTTGTGGCCAGTGTTACGGCCCGCATGATGCCAGGCAGGCCCGCTGTCGTCTGGAACATCCGGCAAAGCTTGTACAGTCTGGTGGCAGAAAAACCTATGACCCGACAGGTCATCCGGGCCGATCGCCTTATATCTGGGGGGGCGGACGCCATCATTTACAACAGTCACCTATCGCGGACTCAGCATGAGTCTTTTGGTTTCCGGGGTTCCCAGTCGACGGTTATCCCCAACGGCTTCGATCTGGAACGGCTCCAGCCGGATCCGGGAACGGGGGCGCTGGTTCGGAAGGAACTGGGCCTACCGGCGGATGCCGTCGTGATCGGTCACGTGGCTCGTTTTCATCCCATGAAGGATCACCCTTCGTTCCTGCGGGCGGCTGTGCGGGTGGTGCGAGAAAACCCTTTGGCTCGCTTTCTTCTCGTGGGGCGGGAGGTGTTCCCGAGTCATCCGGCCTTGGCGGGCATCGTGCCGCCGGAGCTCATGGCACAGTTCGTCTTTATCGGCGAGCGAAGCGATGTGCACCGACTGATGCATGCGATAGACGTTTTTTGCCTCAGTTCCTTGTCGGAGGCATTTCCCAATGTACTCGGAGAGGCCATGGCTTCCGGGGTTCCGTGTGTGACCACGGATGTCGGCGATTGTGCTGATATCGTCGGTGATACCGGTATTGTGGTAGCAGCTTCGGACAGTGAGGCACTAGCCGAGGCTTTGCAAACAATGATTCGCAAGAGTTCGCAGGAACGCCAACTTCTTGGCCAAGCTGCACGGGAGCGTGTTAAGCGTCATTACGGTTTAGGTTTCGTGGTGGGGCGGTACACAGACATTTACCAGCAATTGTTAACAAGGGAACGCAATGCGTACTGAGGCATCAAGGACAGAGCAACAAAGGGCAGGAGCCCGATTTGACTTCGCCCATAGCTGCGCCCGCTATCTAGAGCTGGTGGATGACGAGCGGATTGCAGTCGCCGAACAGAGTCTTTGGGAGATGCTTGAATGGGAGGCGCTGGATGGACTGCGCATTATGGATACAGGTTCAGAGAGCGGTCCTTTTTCGTTGGCAGCAAGGAACCTTGCTCCCGCGGTCCATTCATTCGGTTACGATCCGGAGTCAGTCGGTTGCACCCAGGCACTGTGTGGGTGTTACCGCACCGGTGACGAGGGCTGTATTATCGAAGGCGGGGACGTGCTGGACGAGGACTGTCTGGATAAGTTGGCTATCTTCGACGTGGTCTATTCCTGGGGCATGCTTCACCATACAGTGGATATGTGGCGGGCGCTGGCCAATATGTTCTCGCTGGTGAACGAGGGGGGACAGTTGTTCGTGGCGCTCTATAACGACCAGCGGTGGCTGTCGAAATGCTGGATCAGGGTTAAGCTGACGTATATTAAGGGGGAACTGGAGCGTTCCGCCATCATCGCCGTTCATGCTCCCTATTTCCTGGCGCGTCATACAGTCAAATGGGTTGTCAGTTCTTCCTCACAAAAAAAACGGGGGATGGATCCACGGCGGGATATCCTCGATTGGTTGGGTGGCTATCCGTTCGTGGTGGCACGTCCTGAGGCAGTTCTAGCCTTCTATCTACAACACTGTTACACATTGAATCGGATGACGACAGTGGACGGCCACCACGGCTGCAATGAGTTCGTCTTCCGTGCTCCTTCGGTGGATCGTTAACCCATGTGTGGAGTTGCCGGTTTCTGGGGTAGAAATATACCCAATACTGTTGTTGCCGAGAACATGGCCCGCAGGATTGAGAGTCGAGGTCCAGACGATGCGGGTATCTGGACCCATGAAGCTGTGGGGCTGGCCTTGGCACACCGCCGTCTTTCCATTCTTGATCTCTCTCCTGCCGGCCACCAGCCCATGCATTCGCCGTGCGGCCGGTATGTCTTGGTCTATAATGGCGAGATCTATAACCATCAGGATTTGCGCGAAGAGCTGGAGCCGGAAGGCGGGGCCTTCGACTGGCGCGGTCATTCCGACACGGAGACACTGCTCGCCGCTCTGCGGCATTGGGGCGTGCAGGGGGCCTTGGAGCGGATCAACGGCATGTTCGCATTCGCCCTATGGGACGCCTCCGAGCGGGCATTGTTTCTGGCTCGGGACCGGATGGGGGAGAAACCGCTCTACTATGGCCGCAGTGGCGATACTTTTCTTTTCGGCTCCGAGCTGAAGGCGCTAATCGCGCATCCCGATTGGCAGGGAGTGGTGGATCGGGATGCCCTGGCACTCTATATGCGGCATAATTATGTGCCTGCCCCATGGAGCATCTATCGGAATATATTTAAGTTACCACCGGCCCATTTTGTCGCCATTCGCGACGGTGGTCGGGATGTGGGTGAGCCGGTTTGCTATTGGGATCTGGGTCAAGTGGCGGAGCAGGGGCTAGCCGCTGCGGCCGGCGAGGCGGAGAGGCTGACGGATGAGTTGGATGCGCTGCTGCGCGATGCTGTGGGCAGGCGCATGATGGCCGATGTGCCACTCGGGGCATTTCTTTCCGGCGGCTATGATTCCACCACCGTCGCCGCTCTGATGCAAGCACAGAGCGAGCGGCCGGTGAGGACATTTTCCATCGGTTTCCATGAAGAAGCATACAACGAGGCCCGGCACGCTAAGGCGGTGGCCGAGTACCTGGGCACAGATCATACCGAGCTTTACGTCACGTCCGAAGAGGCGATGGCCGTCATCCCGCGCTTACCTGAAATCTATGATGAGCCGTTTTCGGATTCCTCTCAGATACCCACCTTCTTGGTAAGTCAGCTTGCCCGGCGGCATGTGACGGTGAGCCTCTCCGGGGATGGCGGTGACGAACTGTTCTGCGGCTACAACCGCTACGTATTGGGCTACCAGATCTGGAGCAAATTGCGTTTGCTGCCACGTCCTCTGAGGGGGCTGCTGGCCGGGATACTGAACCGGGCACCCGGGCACACACTGGACAGGATGCAGAGACGGCTGCCCCGGCGGTTACAGGTCTCCAATCTGGCAGACCGGTTGCCCAAGCTGGCCGAGGTTCTTGCGTACCCTGACGGCCAGTCCTTTTACCGCAGTCTTGTGTCACATACCAAAAAACCGGACGAGTTGGTGCTGGGTGCTAGCGAACCGGAGACGATTCTCAGCTGCCCAGATTGCCTGCCAGTCCTGCCGGGGTTACGTGAGCAGATGATGTACTTGGACATGATGACTTATCTGCCGGACGATATTCTCACTAAGGTGGACCGGGCCAGCATGGCTGTAAGCCTGGAGGCGCGGGTGCCGCTATTGGATCCTCGGGTGGTGGAATTCGCCTGGAGAGTACCGTCCGAATATAAATACCGTAACGGTCAAGGAAAGTGGCTTCTCCGCCAGGTGTTGTACCGT
The DNA here is from genome assembly GCA_002702725.1 of Porticoccaceae bacterium. Classification (GTDB taxonomy): domain Bacteria; phylum Pseudomonadota; class Gammaproteobacteria; order Pseudomonadales; family Porticoccaceae; genus NAT127. The sequence continues at coordinate 22,370 of PABE01000050.1, read as the reverse complement.
TACGTGCCGCAGTCGCTTATCGACCGTCCCAAGATGGGCTTCGGCGTGCCCATCGAACAATGGCTCCGGGGGGCTCTGCGCGACTGGGCTGAGGAGTTACTGGACGAGAAGCGAATGTGCCAGGAAGGATTCTTCAATCCGGCTCCGATTCGGCGTATGTGGGAAGAGCATATTTCCGGTAAGCGTCGTTGGCATTATTATCTTTGGGATGCATTGATGTTCCAGGCATGGCTCGAAGCAAATCCGGAAGCGCATTGATCCACATTATTGGTTTATCTGAATGAACAAGACAGTACTTTTTTCTGCCAACCGTGGCTATGCACTCTCAAGCTCCCGTCGTGAGTTGATCGAGCGTTTTCTGCGCGGTGGCTGGCAGGTTGTCTTGGCAACAGCGGATGACAAGGAAAGCAGGACGCTGGAACGTCTGGGAGCAACACTGGAACCCATTGTTTTTAACCGTGGTGGTTTCTCACCCTTGGCTGACTGGCGTACCGGCCGGATACTACGGCGTATTATTCGGAAATGGAAGCCGTCCCTGGTGCATTTCTTTCATGCCAAGCCAGTGATAATGGGTACATTGGTCGCCCGAAATGAATTGAGTGAGTCCGTAAGAGTGGTGAATACGATCACAGGGCTGGGTCATGCCTTTATCCAGGGTGGACTTGTGACCCGAATTGCCAGCGCAGGCTATAGGACGGCACTGCCACGGGCGGATATCACTATTTTTCAGAACCGCGATGACCGTGCATTGTTTTTGGATAATCACTGGCTGCCTGAGGGGAAGGCCCGGTTGATAGCCGGTTCCGGAGTGCCACTGGAGCGGTTTACGTATGTGAATCGCACTGGTCATAACCCTGATCGCCTCGTGGTGGTTATGCTCGGACGATTGCTTAATCAGAAGGGAATTCCAGAGTTTGCCGAGGTTGCCAGGCGGGTACGTGCTGAAATTCCGGGGACGCGTTTCTACTTGGCAGGCGAGGAAGATCCTGTCCACCCTGATGCCGTAGATATAGAGTGGTTACGGTTCCAGTCTGACATAGAATACATGGGGAGATTGGGTGATGTTAAACCCTTGTTGGGCGAAGCGGATTTGCTCCTTTTTCCTTCTTACCGAGAGGGCGTTCCACGGGTGGTGATGGAAGCGGCTGCCACCGGGTTGGCGACCGTGGCTTTCGATGTGCCAGGTGTGCGTGAGGCGGTCCGGGATGGTGAGACGGGCTACCTGGTTCCGGACCGGAATGTTGATGAGATGACCGCTCGGGTCCTGGAATTACTGAAAGATCATTCCCTGAGACTCGAGTTTGGCCGCCGGGCCAACGAACTGGCTAAAACTGCGTTTGATATTCACGCCGTTCAGGAAGCATATCTGAGTGTGTACCGGAGTCTGGGGGTTCCGATCTGATGGATTATCAACCGATTGTGATAATCGGTGCGCCACGCTCTGGTACAAATATGCTCCGAGACGTGCTGTCCAAGGTCGAAGGCGTGGCTACATGGCCCTGTGACGAAATCAACTACATATGGCGGCACGGCAATGTGCGATATCCGTCGGATGAGCTACCCATCGAAGCGGCTGGAGAGTCTGTGCGCTCTTACATACACGCGCAATTCGACTGGGTTGCGAGACGCTACCGCGCTCATACAGTGGTGGAGAAAACCTGTGCTAATTCTCTTCGCGTGCCATTTGTGGATGCGGTGATTCCCAATGCAAGGTATCTGTTCATACGTCGAGATGGCCTTGATGCTGTGGGTTCCGCCATGAAACGATGGAAGGCGAAGCTTGATATTCCGTACCTGATGCGAAAAACCCGCTTTGTGCCACTCTCTGATCTTCCATACTACGGTGGCCGCTACCTCTGGAATCGACTCTATCGCTCGCTTTCCCGGGTGGAGAGGCTGGCTTTTTGGGGGCCTCAACTTGACGGCATGGATGAACTGCTGAAAAAACATTCATTGGATGAGGTTTGCGCTCTGCAATGGCAGGCCTGTGTAGAGAAGGCGGCCGATGCGTTTGCTGGTATGTCGAAGGAGCGTTGGTTGGAAATTCCGTATGAGGCCTTTGTCGATTCGCCAGAGAGTGAATTTGTCAGGATTCTGACATTTCTCGGGATTGATGCGACCCCTGAGGAGATTGCAAAGGCAGTCGAGGGGGTGCGTTCCGATAGTGTCGGCAAAGGTCGGGTCGCTCTTGATGAGGCATCGTTACAACGTCTCGATCAATTGGTTCACAATACCTTGGCACGCTACGGATACGCCTGATGGCGCTCTCCAGGACTCAGGCGGCGACGAAGCGTGGCTTCGATGTTCTGGGTGCTGCCCTTGGGCTTATGCTGACCTGGTGGTTGATTCTTTTCGCCTGGCTTGCCGCTACCATTGATACTCGACAGAACGGTTTTTTCACCCAGTCTCGAATCGGGCGGGACGGCAGGTTATTCAGAGTCATCAAGATTCGAACCATGCGTAATGTTCCCGGTGTTGATACGACCGTGACGACCGGGGCTGATCCCAGGATAACGAAACTTGGACGTTTTCTGAGAAAAGCAAAGATTGATGAACTGCCTCAGCTTATCAATGTGCTTCGTGGCGATATGAGCTTTGTTGGGCCGAGGCCGGATGTTCCGGGTTTTGCAGACCGATTGACTGGCGAAGACCGAGCCATTCTGTCGATCCGGCCCGGAATTACCGGCCCTGCGACGTTGAAGTATCGTGATGAAGAGGCCATTCTCGCCGGGCAAACGGACCCTGAAGCCTATAATCGCGATGTCATTTTTCCCGATAAAGTCAGGGTGAACCGGGAATATATCGAAAATTGGAGTCTGTCTGCCGATATCCGCTATATCTGGCAGACCATAGCTGGCCGATAAGAGATTGCGTATGTTGAATGGACCATTCTCGCCCTGGCCCTCGTTCACCCAGGAAGAAGCTGATGCGGTGAATAGGGTGCTGTTATCGAATCATGTCAACTATTGGACTGGTGAAGAGTGCCGCTCGTTTGAGCGGGAATTCTCTGACTGGTGCGGAGCGGATTATGCTGTTTCCCTCGCGAACGGAACGGTGGCATTGGAACTCGCACTGAAAATACTGCATATAGGGCCGGGAGATGAGGTTGTAGTGACACCTCGTACTTTCATTGCGTCGGCGAGCGCGATTGTAGCAGTCGGTGCTACGCCGGTTTTCGCGGATATTGATCGTGATTCCCAGAACATTACCGCGCAGAGCATTGAAAGCGTACTGACAACACGTACCCGTGCCGTTATCTGTGTGCATCTGGCTGGCTGGCCATGCGACATGGATGACATTATGGATCTGGCTACACGGCATAGCCTGTACGTTGTCGAAGATTGCGCTCAGGCGCATGGCGCGATTTACAGAGGCAAGTCAGTCGGAAGTATCGGACATGTAGGCGCATGGTCATTTTGTCAGGACAAGATCATGACCACAGGTGGAGAGGGCGGGATGCTTACCACCAATGATGAAGCTTTATGGAAAAAGGCCTGGGCCTATAAGGATCATGGTAAGAGTTTCGATGCAGTATTCAACCGTGAACATCCAACCGGTTTTCGCTGGTTGCATGAATCCTTTGGTACCAACTGGCGAATGACCGAAATGCAGGCCGCCATTGGTCGTATACAGTTATCGCGGGTTGGGGGGTGGCATTCCGATCGACAACATAATGCCGATACGATCACGTCGGCTGCCCGTAACATCGAAGCGCTGCGGGTGCCTGATATACCCGCTGATATTGAACATGCCTGGTACAAGTACTATGTGTTTCTTCGTCCTGAATGTCTCATGTCTGGTTGGAACCGGGATCGTATCCTCGCCGAAATAAACGAGAGAGGTGTGCCCTGTTTTTCAGGCTCCTGCTCCGAAATATATCTGGAAAAGGCCTTCGATAATACCGGCTGGCGGCCGGAACCCAGGTTGCCTGTCGCAAGGGCGCTTGGAGAGACCAGCCTGATGTTTCTGGTGCACCCCACGCTGAGCGGGGACGAGTTGGATAAAACCTGTGAAGTTCTTACGGATGTCCTGCGGCACGCCAGCCGATAATGTTGGTTCTGACTGATATTGTGAGTGATTGTGAATGCTCAGGATTTTCAGGAAGAAACAATGTAGAGTGGCCCCGCCGCGACTTCAATATGCGATTATTCATGCATATAATATCGATTATTTCCATGGCGTGATTTCGGAGGAAGCGCTTGTGGATTACTAGATTCTTGCATCCGATCACGGATCTTGTAATCGAAGTGGTTATGATAAATTAAGGGGGTTACCGTCACAACGGCAATCACCAGGGATCAACGAGTGATGATAAGAAAACGGATGCATTCCAGAAAACGATTTGATCTTATGCGTACCCCTGCGGCTGCCTTTCTGCACGATCTGGTCATGGTGCCGGTTGCCTGGTTTGCCGCTCTCTGGACTCGGTTCAATTTCGAGACGATTCCGTCTGCGTATCTGGATGAGGCTGTGCTCTGGCTGCCTCTCGTTATGGGCCTGCAGGTAGGAGCCTTCATCTATTTCGGTCTGTACCGCGGCCACTGGCGTTTCGCCTCCATGCCGGATCTGGCCCGTATCATCAAGGCCGTGGCAGTCGGTGGCCTGGCCACAATGGCGATCATATTCATGTTCAGCCGCCTCGAGGGGATGCCACGATCCCTGTTCCCGCTGTATATGATGCTGCTGATGTTTCTGCTCGGCGGGCCGCGCTTTCTCTATCGATGGTTCAAGGACCGCAAGCTTTATCTTACCAAAGGTAAAAGGGTGCTCATTGTGGGTGCCGGCCGTGGTGGTGAGATGCTGGTGCGGGATATGTTCAGGGACCCCGAGCACAGTCTGCAGCCCATTGCCTTCGTGGACGATGACCCGAGAAAGCGTGGTATAGATATACACAGCGTGCGTGTCGCAGGACTCTGCAGGCAGATTCCTGACCTGGTGGATGAACTGGACATCGATATGGTCATCATCGCCATGCCGTCGGCCAGTTCTAAGCAGATCCGATATGTGGTGGAATTGTGTGAGGAGGCCGGAGTCGAATTCCGCATGCTGCCCAAAATGGCCGATCTGATTGCGGGTCGTGTCACCACCGGGGCATTGCGCGAGGTGTCCATCGAGGACCTGCTCGGTCGTGATCCGGTCAAGCTCGATCTGCCCGCGATCCGGACGGGCATGTCAGGCAAGTGCATTCTGGTGAGCGGTGGCGGTGGCTCCATCGGTTCCGAGCTTTGTCGGCAGGTTGCGCGTCTGGGACCGGCGCGTCTCGTCATCGTCGACCACTCTGAGTACAACCTTTATAAGATCGATTATGAACTGACCCGTCAGTATCCTGAGATCGAGATTGTCTCGATGCTCTGCGACGTGACCGATCCGGCCGCAGTGGATCAGGTGTTCGAGCGTCACCGCCCGGCGGTCATACTGCATGCAGCGGCCTACAAGCACGTCCCGTTGCTGGAGCCGCAGGTGCGCGAGGCCGTCCACAACAACGTCATCGGCACCCGCACCGTGGCCGACGCCGCCGACCGTTTCGGCAGCGAGATCTTTGTGCTGGTCTCCACCGATAAGGCGGTCAATCCGGCCAACATCATGGGCGCGACCAAGCGTATGGCCGAGATCTACTGCCAGAATCTCAGTCAGCACTCGGCCACTCGCTACATCACGGTGCGCTTCGGCAATGTGCTGGGGTCGGCCGGCAGCGTGGTGCCGTTGTTCCTGGAACAGATCCGTCATGGCGGGCCGGTGACGGTCACTCATCCCGAGATCACGCGCTATTTCATGACCATCCCCGAGGCCAGTCAGCTGATCCTGCAGGCCGGGGTGATGGGCAGGGGGGGAGAGATCTACGTGCTGGACATGGGGCAGCCGGTCAAGATCGTTTATCTGGCCGAGCAGATGATCCGCCTCTCGGGACTGGAACCGGGCAGGGATATCGAGATCGAATTCACCGGTCTGCGGCCGGGTGAGAAGCTGTATGAGGAGCTGTTCCACGAAAAGGAGACGCTGGTCAGCACCGAGCACAGCAAGATCCTGCTGGCCCGGTACCGCACCTGGGACTGGGAGCGGCTGCAGAAGCTGCTGCACGACATCTCGGTGGCCTGCCAGCGGTATGACGAGGACAGCCTGCGTGGGGCGATTCATGAGTTCGTGCCTGAGCTCAGCCCGACACCGCCGGTTGCGTTGCCCTCCAATGTCATTCCGCTGGACTCGCACAAGGCCTGAGGTCGTGTGTGCCACTGCGTCGGGTTACGCTGCGCTAACCCGACCTGCAGACTCCCCTGGCGCTGATCCCGGCATGACCTGAATCCTACGCAGCCCTGTGTTATGCTTGCAGCAGGTTCGGGTATCTGCGATAACAGGTGTAACAATATGAAAATACAAGTAAAAAAAGCTGTCTTCCCCGTTGCCGGAATGGGCACCCGCTTCCTGCCGGCCACCAAGGCCAATCCCAAGGAAATGCTGCCGGTCGTCGACAAACCCCTGATCCAGTATGCGGCGGAGGAGGCCATCAGCGCCGGGATCGAGGAACTGGTGTTTGTGACCAGTTCCAGCAAGCGCGCCATCGAGGATCACTTCGACAAGAGCTACGAGTTGGAGTCGGAGTTGGAGAAGAAGAACAAGCACGAGTTGCTCGAAATCGTGCGCAACGTCGTGCCCAGCGGCGTGTCCTGCGTCTATGTGCGTCAGCCCGAGGCCCTTGGGCTGGGCCACGCGGTGCTGTGCGCCAAGCCGGTCATCGGCAATGACCCCTTCGCGGTGATCCTGGCGGACGACCTGATCGACGGCGAGGGCGGGCGCAGCTGCATCGCCCAGATGACCGCGACCTTCGAGTACAACCGCTGCAGTATCCTGGGCGTGGAGGAGGTGCCGAAGGACGACACCGACAAGTACGGCGTGGTCAAGTGTGATCCCATCGCCGAGGGCCTGAGCCGGGTCAGCAATATCGTGGAAAAGCCCAGCCCCGCCGAGGCGCCGTCCAACCTGGCGGTGGTGGGGCGCTACATTCTCACTCCGCGCATCTTCGAACTGCTGGAGGATACTCCGCGCGGGGCCGGCGGCGAGATTCAGCTTACCGATGCCATCGCTGCCCTGCTGCAGGAAGAGCAGGTGCTGGCCTATGAGTTCCAGGGCACACGCTACGACTGCGGCAGCAAACTGGGCTATCTGAAGGCGACGGTGGAGTACGCGCTCAAGCATCCTGAGCTTGCGGATGGGTTCCGGGCGTATCTGGACGGTCGTGACGGCGGATCCCTCGGCAAGAAGGAAAGTGCCTGACCCCCTCTCCGGGGGGAGGAAGTTGCTGGTCGGTAGGATGGGTGGAGGCGCCCGTGGCGCCGCAACCCATCGCTTTGGCGGCCATTGATGGGTTGCGCTTCGCTTCACCCATCCTACGGGAAGCCGGAAATGAAAAAGCCCGCATCGATCGATGCGGGCTTTCGCGTTTTGGCTCCCCGGGACGGGCTCGAACCGCCGACCTAGTGATTAACAGTCACCCGCTCTACCGACTGAGCTACCGGGGAAGGGCTTTCAAAGGCGCACATCTTACTGGAGGCGCCGGAGAGGGTCAACATTCCATAGCCACGGAAAGCACGGAAAACACGGACATAAATCAAATGATAACTGCTCTTCATTGCCGGGCGCGGAGCGCCACGGCAATGACTTATGAAAACTTCCGTGCTTTCCGTGTTTTCCGTGGCTATTTCATTCCAAGAAGTGGCTGATCCGCCGGATCGCTTCCTGCAGCGTCTCCAGCGAGGTGGCAAACGACAGCCGCATGTAGCCCGGCGCCCCGAAGGCCGAGCCGGGGACCAGGGCCACGTTGACCTCCTCGATCAGCTTCTCGGCCAGTTCGATATCGGTGTGTACGTCGCTGCGGGCGTCGATCAGCCCCTGCATATTCGGGAAGGCGTAGAAGGTGCCGTGACCGGGCAGGCACTGCACGCCGGGCATGGCATCCAGGGCGGCGACCAGATAGTCGTGGCGCTGTTTGAAGGCCTGACGCATGGTGGCGATGCAGCCCTGGTCGCCGTTGAGCGCCGCGACGGCGGCGGCCTGGGAGACCGCGGCCGGGTTGGAGGTGCTCTGGGACTGGATCTTCTTCATGGCCTGGATCAGCGGCGCCGGGCCGCCGGCGTAGCCGATGCGCCAGCCGGTCATGGCGTAGGCCTTGGACACCCCGTTGAGCACGATGGTGCGCTCATACAGGTCCGGGCAGGCGTTGACGATGTTGACGAAGGGCGCGTCCGACCAGCGGATATGCTCGTACATGTCGTCGGTGGCGATCAGCACCTGGGGCTGGCGGCGCAGCACCTCGCCCAGGGCCTCCAGCTCGGCCCGGTCGTAGGCCATGCCGGTGGGGTTGGAGGGGCTGTTGATCACCACCAGCCGGGTGCGCGGCGTGATGGCCGCCTCCAGCTGCTCGGGCAGGACCTTGAAGCCCTGCTCGATGCCGGCATCCACGATCACCGGGTTGCCGTCGGCCAGCAGCACCATGTCCGGATAGGAGACCCAGTAGGGCGAGGGGATGATGACCTCGTCGCCGGTGTTGAGCAGGGCCTGGACGAGGTTGAAGAAGCTCTGCTTGCCGCCGCAGGAGACCAGGATCTGGTCGGGCGCATAGTCCAGGCCGTTCTCGCGCTGGAACTTGTCGATCACCGCCTGCTTGAGTTCGGGGGTGCCGTCGACGGCGGTGTAACGGGTCGCGCCGGCGCGGATCGCCGCGATGGCGGCCTCCTTGATGTGGTCGGGGGTGTCGAAATCCGGCTCGCCGGCACCCAGGCCGATGACGTCCCGGCCGGCCGCGCGCATTTCCGCTGCGCGGGCGGTGACGGCCAGGGTGGGGGAGGGCTTGACGCGCGAGACCCGCTGGGAAAGTGTTAAAGTAGTCAAAACCGGTTCCTGTGAACGTGTGAGGTTTTGTTGTAAGCCCCTCTCCCTTCCAGGGAGAGGGGTTGGGGAGAGGGTTAGTAATGGGGATCCCCCCTCACCCCGGCCCTCTCCCCGACGGGGAGAGGGGGGTTGTTTAACCTGGGCACCACCGATGCCGGTTGGCCCGACATCATACTGTAATTGTCATCGACTAAGAACCCATGACCCGCGAATTCGAACTTGCCAGCCAGATGCAGCCGGCCGGGGACCAGCCCGCGGCCATCGAGGCGCTGGTCGAGGGCCTGGACAGCGGCCTGGCCCACCAGACCCTGCTGGGGGTGACCGGCTCGGGCAAGACCTTCACCATCGCCAATGTCATCCAGCGCATCCAGAGGCCCACCATCGTGCTGGCCCCGAACAAGACCCTGGCCGCCCAGCTCTACGGGGAGTTCCGCGAGTTCTTCCCCCGCAACGCGGTGGAGTATTTCGTCTCCTACTACGACTACTACCAGCCCGAGGCCTATGTCCCGTCCTCGGATACCTTCATCGAGAAGGACGCCTCGGTCAACGAGCACATCGAGCAGATGCGCCTGTCGGCCACCAAGGCCCTGCTGGAGCGGCGCGACACCATCATCGTGGCCTCGGTCTCCTCCATCTACGGCCTGGGCGATCCCCAGTCGTACCTGAGCATGATGCTGCACCTGGTGCGCGGCGATCGGATCGACCAGCGCCAGGTCCTGCGCCGGCTGGCCGAACTGCAGTACACCCGCAACGACGTCGAATTGCAGCGCGGCACCTATCGCGCCCGCGGCGAGGTGATCGACATCTTTCCGGCCGAGTCCGAGCGCGACGCCGTGCGCATCGAGCTGTTCGACGACGAGATCGAGAGCCTGGCCTGGTTCGACCCGCTCACCGGCGAGGTGCTCAACCGGGTGCCCCGGGTGACCATCTACCCCAAGACCCACTATGTGACCCCGCGCCAGACCATCCTGGACGCCATCGACGGCATCAAGGAAGAGCTCAGGGAGCGGCTGAAGCAGCTCTATGACAACAACAAGCTGGTCGAGGCCCAGCGCCTGGAGCAGCGCACCCAGTTCGATCTGGAGATGATGGCCGAGCTCGGTTACTGCAACGGCATCGAGAACTACTCGCGTTACCTCTCCGGCCGTGCCCCGGGCGAGCCGCCGCCGACCCTGTTCGACTACCTGCCGCCGGACGCCCTGCTGGTGATCGACGAGTCGCACGTGACCATTCCCCAGATCGGCGGCATGTACAAGGGCGACCGCTCGCGCAAGGAGACCCTGGTGGAATACGGCTTCCGCCTGCCCTCGGCGCTGGACAACCGCCCGCTGCGCTTCGACGAGTTCGAGCGCCTGGCACCTCAGGGCATCTTCGTCTCCGCCACTCCCGGCCCCTACGAGGCGGAGCACGCCGGCCAGGTGGTCGAGCAGGTGGTGCGCCCGACCGGGCTGGTCGACCCCGAAATCGAGATCCGGCCGGTGGCCGCCCAGGTCGACGACCTGCTGTCCGAGGCCAGGGCCCGGGCCGAGGTCGACGAGCGGGTGCTGGTGACGACGCTCACCAAACGCATGGCGGAGGATCTGACCGAGTACCTGGCCGAGAACGGGGTGCGGGTGCGCTACCTGCACTCGGACATCGACACGGTGGAGCGGGTGGAGATCATCCGCGACCTGCGCCTGGGCGCCTTCGACGTGCTGGTGGGCATCAACCTGCTGCGCGAGGGCCTGGACATCCCCGAGGTGTCGCTGGTGGCGATCCTGGACGCCGACAAGGAAGGCTTCCTGCGCTCGGACCGCTCCCTGATCCAGACCATCGGCCGTGCGGCGCGCAACCTGCACGGCAAGGCCATCCTCTATGCCGACAGCATTACCGGCTCCATGAAGCGCGCCATCGACGAGACCGAACGCCGCCGGGCCAAGCAGGTGGCCTTCAACGAGGAACACAACATCACGCCCCAGTCCATCCGCAAGGCCGTGGCCGACATCATGGAAGGGGCCACGCCGGATGCGCCCATCCCGGCCCGGCGCTTCGCCGAGGTGGCCGAGGAGCAGCTGGAATACGGCCGCATGTCACCCGAGCAGCGTCAGCGGCGGATCAAACAGCTCGAACAGCAGATGCACGAACATGCCCGCAACCTGGAGTTCGAGGAGGCCGCGCAGCTGCGCGATGAGATCGAGCACATCCGCCAGGCCGAGCTGGGCGTGGGCCTGCACGATGCGGCGACGGGGTGAAAAAGAGCAAGAGCGCCACGGAATACACGGAAAAGTTAAATGGCCGCACGTCGGGTTACTTTATACATGCCATCCCCGCGCAGGCGGGGATTCAGAGTGTAGGATGGGTGGAGGCGCTTGCGCCGCAACCCATCACTCTGCCGGGCAATGATGGGTTTCGCTGCGCTTCACCCATCCTACGCTACTATTGTTCATTCACGCGTTTGTTTCATTGCCGGGCGCGAAGCGCCACGGCAATGACAATGAAGTTTTCCGTGCTTTCCGTGTATTCCGTGGCGCTCTTGATTGTTGTCAGTGTTTGCCCGGCGCCAGCTTCACCCCCCGGCGTTCCCAGGTGATGTAGGCCTGCAGTGCCGTCATGCGCGGGTCATCCAGCGCCAGCGGCTCGGTCTCCAGCGGGTTCTCGATGCACCAGTTGATCATCTCCGAGAGCACCGCCACCTTGCCCAGCTGCTGCTGGAACTTGGGGTAGGTCTCCGGATGGGTGTTGGTGGCATTGGGATGGCACTGGTCGCAGGAGACCGTGTTTCTGCTCTCCAGGCCGCCGTGGAACAGCTTGCTGCCGCGGTCGACCACGGTCATGAACTGCTCTTCCCAGCTCTTGAGATCCTCTTCGGTGAATTCGTCGGCCTGAGCTGCCGGCTGCGCGAGCATGAGCGCCCCGGCGCACAGGACTGCCTTGGTGATGCGTGTCAGCATGATTGTTCTCCCTTCGATGCTCAATAGTGTTCCTGTGGCGGGATCTGGTTGGCCTCGGCCTGATACTTCGTATCCTCCGGATGGCCCTTGTCCTCGTTGAAGGCGACGACCCGGTTGGTGTTGTCCGCCAGGGTGTAGTGCACATCGATGTTGCCGCTGTCCATGTTGATGAACTGCCAGCCGGTGGCATCGCGTTCGAAGAAGGGATCGGCCCGGTTCATCTCCACCGTCAGCTTGGGCAGGTGGCTGGCCTCCTGGCTGTAGGTGGAGGGGTAGGGCCAGGGCCAGGCGGTGGCCATGACGGCATGGAAGCTGATGTTGCCGATCTGGTTGTACTGGATCTGGTGCACGTGGCCGTACAGTACGGTGATCTTGCTGAAGGGCTTGAGCAGGGCCTGAACCTCCTCGGCGTCGTCGGTCCAGAAGTTCCAGCCCTTGTAGATCTTCTGCAGCGGGGAGTGCGACAGCACCACGATGGGGGTGTCCTTGTCGACCTTCTCCAGATCCTTGCGCAGCCATTCGCGCTGGGTCGGGCCGACCATGAAGGGCGAGCCGTTGGGGTTGTCCAGGCGGGCCATCGCCTTCATGCGGGCCATCGGGCTGTCCCAGCCCTGATGGGTCCACTCGTCGTAGGTCACGATGCTGTTCAGCACCACGAAGTGCACGCCCTTGTGATCGAAGCTGTAATAGTCCGGGCCCAGCTGCTTGCGCCAGTAGTCGCCCAGGTCAACGTAGTAGTCGTGCTCACCCATGACATAGTGCACCTTGCCGCGCAGGGCGCCCATCAGCTCCAGCCCGTGGTCGATCTCCTCCTTCGTGCCGAGCTGGGCGATGTCGCCGCCGTAGATGATGAAATCCGGGCGCGGCGTCATCAGGTTGGCCTCGGCGATGGCGCGCTTGAGGCCCATGTCCCAGTTGCGCACGAATTCGTTGCCCTTGATGTGGGTGATATGCGAGTCGGAAATGAAGGCGAAGGTGAAGTTCTGCGGCGAGTCCTTGCCGAAGGCGACCTCGACCAGGCTCAGCGGCAGACTGCCGGCGGCCAGCAGGGCGCCGCCGGTCTTGAGAAAGTCCCGTCGTTTGATGCTCATGGTGCTTATCCCTCCTTAGGAACCTCTGTTTGATCCGTTATTGCGAGGAGCGGAGCGGAGCGACGCGGCAATCTCCTACCGGCCGATTCCGCATTACGAGATTGCCACGCTTCGCTCGCAATGACGGAAATATCTGAATTGCTCAGGAGCTCCATCACTGTGCGTTATTGGCGGCGGACTTGGTGGCGGCAGCCACGCTCGGACTGGTGAGCGCCTTGAGGAAGGCGATCAGGTCCTCCTTCTGCTGATCCGACAGGTCGAGCGGGCGGATGCCGCCGCTGAGGAAGGGTGAGACCGGGTCGTCCGGGTTCACCCGGCCGCCGTTGTTGTAGAACTCGACCATGTCCTCCAGGGTCTCCTGGCTGCCGTCATGCATGTAGGGCGCAGTCAGTTCGATGTTGCGCAGGGTCGGGGTCTTGAAGGCGGCGATGTCGGTCATGTCCTCGCTGACAGCGAAGCGGCCCAGTTCCGAGGCATCCGGATCGGTCAGCACGGTCTTGTCCACGTCCGCGCCCTCGGCCTTGGCCTGGAGGAATTTCTCGGCGATTTCGGCGACCCGGCCCTGGATGTTCTTGAAGCCGACGCCGATGTTGTGGAAGCGGTTGTCGGTGAACAGCGCCTGGGTCTGCTCGACCTGGTGGCAGGACACGCACCGCCCCTGGCCGACGAAGACCTGGAAGCCGCGGACCTGGGCCTCGCTCATGGCGTCTTCCTCACCGCCGAAATACCAGCGGTCGAAGGGCGAGTTGCCGGCGATCTGAGTGCGTTCGAAGCTGGCGATGGCCTTGGCGACATGGTCCATGGTGATCTCGTCCGGGCTCACCTGGAACACCTCGCGGAAGGCCTTGACGTACTGCGGGTCGTTGCGGATGGTCTTCAGGATCGGGTCATGGTTCTCCAGACCGCCCTCGACCGGGTTGATGGGGGGCTGCAGGGACTGGGCCTCCAGGCTCGGCTCGCGTCCGTCCCAGAACTGGGTCTCCATATAGGCGGCATTGATGACCGTGGGGGCGTTGCGGGTGCCCTTCAGGCCCTTGAAGCCCTCCGAGACCGGCTTATTGTCGGTGAAGGCCTTGGACGGGTCGTGGCAGGTGGCGCAGCTGACCTTGCCGTCGGCGCTGAAGCGCACATCGTTGAACAGCCGGTCGCCCAGTTCGATCTTGGCCGGTGTCTGCGGATTGTCGGCCGGAATGGGCACCGGCGGCAGGCCCAGCGGCGTTTCCCCGAGTGCGGGCAGCGGACCGCACAACAGGGCCAGGCTCAGGGCGCCGACTGTGGGTAGCTTCTGAAGCATGGCATTGTCCTCCTTGTTTATTGTTGCGACGGGTCCACAGCCGCCTCCCCCGGCGGCTGCTCAGACCTGAGCTTAGAATTGGTCTAAGTAAAGTCCACGAAATCCGGGTTCGCAACCCCGGGCCGGGTTTTTCCCTCATCTGCGGCCGGAAACGGACAAGGACCTTGTTCGCGGGCCATTCTGTATTGGATTTTGCCGCGGCTTCCTGTAGAGTATGCGCGCTCGACAGGCGCGTAGCTCAGTTGGTTAGAGCACCACCTTGACATGGTGGGGGTCGTTGGTTCGAGTCCAATCGCGCCTACCAAATCCTGATCGAACAGGGGACAGATGCCCGGTCTGTCCCTTTTTTAATAAATCATGTGGCCCCTCGTATCGGTCACCACTGGAGAGCAGCATGCCCACGATCACCCTTCCCGATGGCAGTCAGCGCAGTTACGAGCACCCGGTGAGCGTCGGGGACGTCGCCGCCGACATCGGCCCCGGTCTGGCCAAGGCCGCCCTGGCCGGCAGGGTCGACGGCCGTATGGTCGATCTCAGTCACACTATAGACCAGGACGCCGAACTGGCCATCGTCACCAGCCGGGACGAGGACGCCCTGGAACTGCTGCGCCACGATGCCGCCCATGTCATGGCCCAGGCCGTGCAGGAACTCTACCCCGGCACCCAGGTCACCATCGGCCCGGCCATCGAGGACGGCTTCTACTACGACTTCGCCCGCGACGAGCCCTTCACCCCCGAGGACCTCAAGCAGATCGAGGCGCGGATGCAGGATATCGTCAAGCGCGACCTGCCCATCCAGCGCGAGGTCTGGGACCGCGAGGAGGCCATCCGCACCTTCGAGTCCATCGGCGAGAAATACAAGGCCGAGATCATCCGCGACATTCCCGAGGGTGAGGCCATTTCGGTCTACCGCCAGGGTGACTGGTTCGACGTCTGCCGCGGGCCGCACCTGCCCAGCACCGGCCGGCTCGGCCAGGGCTTCAAGCTGACCAAGCTGGCCGGCGCCTACTGGCGCGGGGACTCGAACAACGAGATGCTGCAGCGCATCTACGGCACCGCCTGGCGCGACAAGAAGGAGCTCAAGGCCTATCTCAAGCGCCTGGAGGAGGCCGAGAAGCGCGACCACCGCAAACTGGGCAAGGCCATGGACCTGTTCCATACCCAGGAAGAGGCCCCGGGCATGGTGTTCTGGCACGACCGCGGCTGGCAGGTCTACCTGGGCATCCAGGACTACATCCGCGACAAGCTGCGCCGCCACGGCTACCAGGAGGTGCATACCCCCTCGGTGATCGACCGCACGCTGTGGGAGAAGTCCGGGCACTGGGAGAAATTCCAGGACATGATGTTCACCACCCATTCGGAGAACCGTGACTACGCGGTCAAACCGATGAACTGCCCGGCCCACATCCAGATCTACAACCACGGCCTGAAGAGCTACCGCGACCTGCCGCTGCGCCTGGCCGAGTTCGGCTCCTGCCACCGCAACGAACCCTCCGGCACCCTGCACGGCCTGATGCGGGTGCGCGGCTTCGTCCAGGACGACGCCCATATCTTCTGCACCGAGTCCCAGATCCTGGAGGAGGTCTCGGCCTTCATCGACCTGCTGTTCGAGGTCTACCGCGACTTCGGCTTCGAGGAGGTGCTGATCAAGCTCTCCACCCGGCCCGAGCAGCGGGTCGGCGACGACACCCTGTGGGACAAGGCCGAGCAGGCCCTGGAGGATGCGCTCAACCACAAGCATCTGGACTGGGAGCTGCAGCCGGGCGAGGGCGCCTTCTACGGCCCCAAGATCGAGTTCTCGCTGCGGGACTGCCTCAACCGGGTCTGGCAGCTGGGCACCATCCAGCTGGATTTCTCCATGCCGGCCCGGCTGGGGGCCGCCTATATCGCCGAGGATGGCAGCAAGCAGGTCCCGGTCATGCTGCACCGGGCCATCCTGGGCTCGCTGGAGCGCTTCATCGGCATCCTGATCGAGCACTACGAGGGCAGATTCCCCACCTGGCTGGCCCCGGTACAGGCGGTTTTGCTCAATATCACCGACCGTCAGGCGGGTTTTGTGCGCCAGGCGGAAGAATTCCTGCAAAATCAGGGTATCCGGGTCATTTCCGACTTGAGAAACGAAAAGATCGGCTTTAAAATCCGCGAGCACACACTGCAGCGTGTCCCCTACCTGCTGGTCATCGGGGACCGCGAGGCAGAAACCGGTACCGTGGCTGTGCGTACGCGCGGCGGCAAGGATCTGGGCACCATGTCCCTGGAGACGTTCGCAGAACGTCTCGCCGCCGAGGTGAGCAGCCATGGCCGAATTGTTATGCACGTGGAGGACTGAGATATCGCTAAACCAAAAGAGCAGCACCGGATCAACGAAAAGATAACGGCACAGGAAGTGCGGCTGGTCGCAGAGGACGGTGAACAGATCGGCGTGGTGCCCATCGCCAGGGCCCTGGAGATGGCCGACGAGGCCAGCCTCGATCTGGTGGAGATCTCGCCCAACGCCGAGCCTCCCGTATGCCGCCTGATGGATTATGGCAAGTTCCGGTTCGATCAGCAGAAGAAGCAACAGTCCGCCAGGAAGAAGCAGAAGCAGGTCCAGGTCAAGGAGATCAAGTTCCGGCCTGGCACCGACATAGGGGATTATCGGGTCAAACTCCGCAACCTGATACGTTTCCTAGAGGAAGGGGACAGGGTCAAGGTGACCCTGCGCTTTCGTGGCCGTGAGATGGCGCACCAGGATCTCGGGCGCGACTTGCTGGAACGGGTCAAGAACGACCTGGAAGAGTACGGCACAGTCGAGCAGTTCCCGAAGATGGAAGGCCGCCAGATGGTCATGGTCATGTCCCCGAAAAAGTGAGCGATCCCACGATCGCTTTTGTTCAATGTTCCAGGCGCCGCAGGCGACCTGCAAATACGGAGTGCATTCACATGCCGAAGATGAAGTCCAACCGGGGCGCCGCGAAGCGCTTCAAGCGGACGGCCAAGGGCGGTTTCAAACGATTCCAGTCGCATCGCCGTCATATCCTGACCAAGAAAAGCAGCAAGCGGAAGCGTCAGCTCGGCAGCCCTGCCTACATCCACGAAGCGGATGTGGCGGCAGTCAAACAGATGCTGCCCTTCAAGTGAGCGGGAGGTAATCAGCCATGGCACGAGTCAAACGTGGTGTGATCGCCCGCAAGCGTCACAACAAGATCATGAAGAAGGCCAAGGGCTACTACGGTGCCCGCCGCAAGGTCTTCCGCGTGGCCAAGCAGGCCGTCATCAAGGCCGGCCAGTACGCCTACCGCGACCGCCGTCAGCGCAAGCGTCAGTTCCGCGCCCTGTGGATCGCGCGCATCAATGCCGCGGCCCGCGAGAACGGCCTGTCCTACAGCCGGCTGATTAACGGCCTGAAGAAGGCCGAGATCGAGATCGACCGCAAGGTGCTGGCCGACATCGCCGTGCAGGACAAGGCCGCCTTCGCGAAGATCGCCGAACAGGCCAAGGCCAGCCTGGCGGCGTAAGGCCGCAAGCTCTTTCGCGGCCACGCGTCGTAAAAGAGAAGCAAGTCAAAAAGGGAAGGCCGGCAGTGCCTTCCCTTTTTTCTTTAAGCATTCATTTCCCCTCCCTTGATGGGGGAGGAAGCTGGCAGGTTGGGCTGATTTGTAGGTCGGGTTAGCGCAGCGTAACCCGACAGCTCGCCGGCTCCACATGTCGGATTACGCCCTGCGGGCTAATCCGACCTACGCCGTGGCGCTTATGCTTCGAAATTTTTGGCTGAAAAGAACAAATCAGGAGAATCCGCTCCCGTGCAGGACGACATCGACAAACTGACCCGGCAGGCCCTGGATGCAGTCGCCGGCGCCGACGGCCTGCGCGCCCTGGATGACGTTCGCGTCCAGTACCTGGGCAAGAAGGGCCTGCTCACCGCCCAGCTCAAGCAGCTCGGGCAGCTGCCGGCGGAGGAACGCAAGGAGGCCGGCCAGGTCATCAACCGGGCCAAGGAGACCGTGCAGCAGGCCATCGAGGCGCGCAAGATCGATCTGCAGCAGGCCGAGCTCGATCGCCGTCTGGCCGGGGAGACCATCGATGTCACCCTGCCGGGCCGCGGCCAGGTCGCCGGCGGCCTGCACCCCGTCACCCGCACCCTGGAGCGCATCGAGGCGCTGTTCGCGGGATTGGGCTTCGAGGTCGCGCTCGGCCCCGAGATCGAGGATGACTATCACAACTTCGAGGCGCTCAACATCCCGGCGCACCATCCCGCCCGTGCCATGCACGACACCTTCTATTTCGAGGACGGTCGGGTACTGCGCACCCATACCTCGCCGGTGCAGATCCGGGTGATGGAGCACCGCACCCCGCCGCTGCGCGTCATCGCCCCGGGCCGGGTCTATCGCTGCGACTCCGATCTGACCCATACCCCCATGTTCCACCAGGTCGAGGGCCTGATGGTCGACACCGACGTCAGCTTCGTCGAGCTCAAGGGCATCCTGGACGAATTCCTCAAGCACTTCTTCGAGCGCGATCTGGGCGTGCGTTTCCGCCCCTCCTATTTCCCCTTCACCGAACCCTCGGCCGAGGTGGACATGGAATGCGTCATGTGCGACGGCAGGGGCTGCCGGGTGTGCAGCCACACCGGCTGGCTGGAGGTGCTGGGCTGCGGCATGGTGCACCCGAAGGTGTTCGAGCATGTCGGCATCGACAACGAACAGTACACCGGCTTCGCCTTCGGCATGGGCGTGGAGCGCCTGGCCATGCTGCGCTACGGCGTGAACGACCTGCGGCTGTTCTTCGAGAACGACCTGCGGTTTCTGCGGCAGTTCGGGTGAGTATGACGGCGGGAACGCAGAGGGCGCAGAGACGCAGAGGCGCAAAGACGCAGAGTATTAAATGCTCGTCATTGCGAGGAGCGTAGCGACGCGGCAATCTCTCAATGTTTTCTCCAACTTCAAGAGATTGCCACGCTGCGCTCGCAATGACTTTATATGCTGTTTCTTTGCGCCTCTGCGTCTCTGCGTCCTCTGCGTTAAAATCGCCAGGGCATGAAAATTCTGATCAGTAGAAGATAAACAATGAAAGTCAGCGAGCAGTGGTTGCGTGAATGGGTGGATCCGCCGGTCGGCACGAAGGAGCTGGCCGAGCAGTTGACCATGGCCGGGCTGGAGGTCGACTCGATCGAGCCGGCCGCCGGCGAGTTCGAGTCGGTGGTCGTCGGCGAAGTGCTCGAGGTCGTGCCGCACCCGGACGCCGACAAGCTGCGCGTATGCCGGGTCGAGGCCGGGCAGGGCGGTGATCCACTGCAGATCGTCTGCGGGGCGCCCAATGTGCATCAGGGCATGCGCGCCCCGGTGGCCCTGGTCGGCGGGAAACTGCCCGGCGGGCTGAAGATCAGGAAGGCCAAGCTGCGCGGAGTGGAGTCATTCGGCATGCTGTGCTCGGCGCGCGAACTGGGCCTGTCCGAGGAACATGCCGGGCTGATGGCGCTACCGGCCGATGCCCCGGTGGGCGCCGATATCCGCGACTATCTGCAACTCGACGACAACATCATCGAGGTTGACCTCACCCCCAACCGCGGCGACTGCCTGGGCATGGCCGGCATCGCCCGCGAGGTGGCGCTGCTCAATGACTGCGACCTGACCCCGCCCGCCATCGAGCCGGTCACGGCGGCCGTCGAAGACCGCTTCCCGGTGACGGTGGCGGAGCCGGCGGCCTGTCCGCGTTACCTGGGCCGGGTGATCCGCGCCATCGACCCGGAGGCGGTCACCCCATTGTGGATGCAGGAACGACTGCGCCGCGGCGGCATCCGCCCGCTGGGGCCGGTGATTGACGTCACCAACTATGTGCTGCTGGAACTCGGTCAGCCCATGCACGGTTTCGACCTGGCGCGGCTGCAGGACGGGATCGAGGTGCGCTTCGCCCGTCCCGGTGAGCGGCTGGTGCTGCTGGACGGCCGCGAGGTGGAGTTGGATGCCGACTCCCTGGTCATTGCCGATGGCAACGGACCGCTGGCCCTGGCCGGGGTGATGGGCGGCGAGGCCTCCGGCGTTGGGGATGCCACCCGGGACCTGTTCCTGGAGTGCGCCTTCTTCGATCCCCTTCATATCGCCGGTCGTGCCCGCGCCTACGGGCTGCAGACGGACTCTTCCTACCGCTTCGAGCGCGGTGTGGATCCGGAACTCCAACTCCGGGCGCTGGATCGGGCCACGCAGCTGCTGCTTGCCATCTGCGGCGGCCGGCCCGGGCCGGTGATCGAGGTGACCAGCGACGCCCACCTGCCGCGGCGACCGGCCATCCGGCTGCGTAGCGAGCGCATCCGGCGCCTGCTCGGCTTCGAGTTGAAGGCCGCCGATGTGGCCGGGATACTGGAAGGCCTGGGCTGCGCCGTGGATGCCGAGCGGGAAAACTGGTCGGTGACGCCGCCCAGCCACCGTTTCGATCTGACCATCGAGGCCGATCTGATTGAGGAGTTGGGCCGCGTCCATGGCTACAACCGGCTGCCCAGCCGGGCCCCGGCCGGGCGGCTGCAGATGACGCCGCAGCGCGAGGAGCAGGTGACGCTCAGCCGACTGCGCCTGAGCCTGGTCGAGCGCGGCTATCAGGAGGCCATCACCTACAGCTTTGTCGACGCTGCGCTGCAGGCGCGACTGGACCCGGAGCGTGCGGCCATTCCATTGGCCAACCCCCTTTCGGCCGATCTGGCCGTCATGCGCAGTTCGCTCTGGCCGGGCCTGCTCGGGGCGCTCGGACACAATCTGCGACGCCAGCAGGAGCGGGTTCGACTTTTCGAGTCAGGGCTTAACTTTATTCGGCAAGATAATGAAATAAAACAGGAATCATATATCGCTGCTGTGGCCTGCGGGCGGCCGGTGCCGGAGCAGTGGGGCGCGGCGAACGCAGGCCTGGATTTCTTCGACGCCAAGGCCGACCTGGAGGCACTGCTGCGTCTGGGTGGCTGCTTCGAGGGTTTCGCGTTCGAGGCTGCGCAGCATCCGGCGCTGCATCCCGGGCGCTCGGCCCGTATCCTGCGCGACGGCCGGCCGGTGGGTTGGTTGGGTACCCTGCATCCAGGACATGCAGAAGAACTCGAACTACCTGCCGATACCCAATTGTTCGAACTGGAAATTGCCGCAGTGACGGCAGGCCGCAAGGCGAGTTTTGAGCCCATTTCCCGTTACCCGGCCATCCGCCGCGACCTGGCGCTGCTGGTCGATGAGGCGGTCCCGGCGGGCGAAATCGCCGCTCGGGTGCGTGACAGCGCCGGTGCGTGGCTAAAGGAATTGCGTCTGTTTGACGTTTACCAGGGCAAGGGTGTAGAAACGGGTCGAAAAAGCATCGCTTTAGGCTTGATTCTACAGGATTCTTCACGCACACTAACCGATCAGGACGTGCAGGCGGTCGTCGACGAAGTGACAACGGCCCTGCAACGGGATCTCGGAGCTAGCTTGAGAGAGTAGAGCGATGGCGTTGACGAAGGCGGATCTGGCAGAACGACTTTTCGAAGAATTGGGTCTGAACAAACGCGAGGCCAAGGAACTGGTGGAGATGTTTTTCGAGGAGGTGCGGCTTGCCCTCGAAAGCGGCCATCAGGTCAAGCTGTCCGGGTTCGGCAATTTCGACCTGCGCGACAAGAACCAGCGTCCCGGCCGCAACCCCAAGACAGGCGAGGAGATTCCCATTACCGCGCGGCGGGTGGTGACCTTCCGGCCCGGCCAGAAACTCAAGTCGAGGGTGGAGGCGTATGCTGGAAGCGAGCAATAACGACGAACTGCCCCCGATCCCCGGCAAGCGTTATTTCACCATCGGCGAGGTCAGCGACCTGTGCGGCGTGAAACCGCACGTGCTGCGCTACTGGGAGCAGGAGTTCCCCCAGCTCAAGCCGGTCAAGCGCCGCGGCAACCGGCGCTACTACCAGCGCCATGACGTGATCATGATCCGCCAGATCCGCAGCCTGTTGTATGAGCAGGGCTTTACCATCGGCGGCGCGCGCCAGCGGCTGTCCGGCGACGAGGCCAGGGACGACATCAACCAGAGCCAGCAGATCATCCGCCAGATGCGCATGGAGCTGGAGGAGTTGCTGCAGATTCTCAAGCGCTGAGGGTATTGCTGATTCCCGTCATTGCGAGGCGCGTAGCGCCGCGGCACAAGCGAGCTTGCGAGCGCAGAACGCCCGCAGGGCGGCCCCGAAGGGGTGAGCGTAGC
>PABE01000049.1 GCA_002702725.1 Porticoccaceae bacterium | reverse complement strand
TCCCCGGTCATGCCCCGCGCCACCTTGAATGGCTCGAGCATCGGCAAATCCAGCGTGTGATTCTGAATATAACCCAGCATCGGCGGGGCATAGCCCCGCTCCCGGACAGACAATGCGAGGGGCGCGTGGTGGTTGAGCCAGTAGTCCTGGAATTCCCTACGGCTCAGTGACGGCAACCGGCGGTCACAAATGATCATCTTGTAGAAAGCGCCCCGGGGAGGGGTCATGAAAACGTCATGCTGACGGACGATAAACACCCGGGAGCCCGCCAGGTCGACAAATTTGGCTTCATCCTCAATGAGCATCTGGTTGGCGGCGATGATCTCATCACTGAGGTCGGCACCCATATCCAGGTCAAGGGGGTCGTTCAGCCAGACCTCGGTAATGCCGTCGTAGGGCTCCACCCCCATACCGCGAACATCCCGAAACGCCTTCATATGCTCGGTGTCGACGGTGTGATTCTGCACATAACCCAGCATCGGCGGAGCCAGACCATCGGCCTGAACCCTGGCCGCCAGCGGGCCGTGGTGGTTGAGCCAGTAATCCTGAAACGCCGCCCGATTCATGCCGGACTTGCGACGTATGCAGATGATCATTTTGTACTGGCCTGGATTTATAGAAGAAGAAACGGCATCCTCGCGTCTTGCCTCGGCCATAATAAGCTCCCTAATCGTTGTAGTTGTTTCTAAGGCTGCCAGGATTGGCCTATTCAGCGCCAAAACGATAACGCAACTCGGCGCCAACCATACGGGGTGGGCCGTAAATCACCGACGTAAGCCCGATAAAGCTACCGCCTGCAGATACTCCTGAGACATATTCTTCGTCGAAAAGATTACGTGCAAAAACGCTTAAATCCAGACTGCTACCGGCAACACTGTTCAGATCGATACGCAGGTTGGCGATATCGTATGACGGCGTGTCAAAATCAGAAAAGCGCACATCGTCGGTCCAATAGTAATCCAGATTCACTACTATCTCATCGGCGATATTACCCAGCGATCGAGCATAGCGCACACCGGCAGTAAGGGTCTGTTCGGCAGTATAGGTAAATGGTAATTCTGAACTGGAAACATAGGCAGCCAGGGTATCGGGCACATCAAACTTTTTGGTTTCTAGGTCGAGCACATTGGCGGCCAGATTGAAACTCAGGTTATCGCTGGCCAGCAAAACCATTTCCAGATCGGCGCCGGTTACCTGGGATTCACCCAGGTTAACAATCATCACCCCACCTGCAGGATCATTGTTGATATTGCAATCGCCATCCGGGGATACACCAGAAGGGTTATTGTTGGTAGCAGGATCACAAAGGGCAATCGCAGACTGGACGCCGTTCAGCCCTGATTGCACAGCTTTGTACTTGCCCCGGAACACTGACAGATTGGTGCGAAGTCCCATGCTTCCCAGACGCCAGTCGCCGCGGAAACCAAGCTCCACATCGGTAACAGTCTCGGGCTCGAAAGACTGGAGCGGTGCCAGGCGACCGCTATACGTGGGCCCGTTGACACCGCCGGCCCGGTAGCCGCGCCGGGTAACGAGATAGGTGAACAGATCGTCCGTCATCTGCCAGTTGAAGCCGACAGACCAGGTGGTTTCCTCTGAGCTTGTCCTGTTGACACTGGAATTGACAATATTACTGGCACCGGACTCACAATCGCCGAGGTCTACATCATTGGACCAACCCGTGACCCCTGAGCCCGTGCAGGCGTCAACCTCGTCCTCCGTATAACGCAGCCCCAGTTCAAATTGCAGGCCATCCACAAGCCCACCAAGGTCATAGGTCACATGTCCGAACAGCGCCTGACTCTCTTCGGTAATAAATGTATAGGCCGCCGCAGGCAATGGCGTCACCGGAACATGCCCAAAGGCAACCTCTGATCCCTGGGGACCACTGGGTTCGCTCTTCAACCAGAAAGCACCCACCAACCAGTCAAGGTTGTTATTGAGGGCGGTACCACGCAATTGCAATTCGTTGCTGGTTTGCTCCGTCTTATTGGTGAGGTTGGCCTTAATAAAATTCACTGGCGTGCCGGCGGGATAAGGCCCGGTGCCGTCAGCAGTGAGAGTAAACAGACCGTCGGTATTGGTGTTTAGAAACAATGATGTGTCCCGATAGCCGAAAATATTCACCAGCTGAACAGCCCCAAAATCGATCTCCGTCCGGTTAGTGATACTGGTGCGCTCGTTTTTCTGGTCATCGGGATTGTTATAAGCGCGGGTTTTGTAAGGACCCCAGCGCTTTTGCTGGGCGAGCGCATCAAAGGCGGATGCCTGAATACCCAAAGTCGACATCAGGGTCGGGCCTAGGGCTACATCGTATAAGACCATGGCGGAGTTAGCCGAGTCGCTGCGGTAATAGTCAACGATCGTAGTATTGGAAAGGTTATTCGAAGGTTCGATCAACAGTGACGCGCGGTAGGACTGATCATCCAGATCGTCGATATCGCCACCATTTCCGATATTTCGGGTATAGGGATCGCGCTCATGCAAGTCCATGGCAATACGCAGCGCAACCTTGTTACTGATCAGAGGAAGGTCTACCGCACCCTGCAGTTGCCGATTGTTGTAATTGCCAAAACCCAGGCTCAGGTAACCACCAAACGCATGGTTCGGCGCTTGCGGCGTATAGAGAATCGCGCCGCCGGTGGTATTACGACCAAACAAGGTTCCCTGCGGCCCCTTGAGTACCTCGACGGCGGCCATGTCGTACTGGGGCACAAAACTGCCCATAAATGGATCCGGCACTTCGGCAAAGTAGCTGACTACGGCAGGCGAACTGGGTCCAAATGTCGTTTTGGACTGGCCCCGGATTTGGTAAACCACATTCTGACGGCCGCCGGCGCCAGCCAGGAAGACACCGGGGGTCGCGATTTGCAAATCTTCAGGGTTGGAGATTGATGCCTCGCGGAGCGCGGCGCTGTCATAGGCGGATACCGATACCGGCGTCGACTGCAAGCTTTCCTCGGTGCGCCTTGCGGTTACGGTGATTTCCTGCAGCACGGCCCCACGGGGATTCTGTTCCTGCGCATATGCCTGCCCAGCGCCAATGATACTGGCAACAGTGTAGGGGAGGAGCAAAAATTTGAAGGCGCAACGAGACTGTGTTCGCTTTAACATCATAGAACTCTCACTGTTTTTTATTGATTATCTGGAAACAAAAGCAGAGGGCCGACGACTGACTCGTTCCCTGCACCACTGACGATTATTGTCGGTTTAGGTCAGTGACTGAATCGGATCATCGCCGCTGCAAACGCTGGATTCAACATTTTGACCAGAAAAATTAAGTCATTGTATTAAACAGTCTCTAACTGGCGACCGGAAGGGCGATACCCAGCCAGCCCAACAGGCTGTCAAGGGGAAGAGATAGCGTTGATAAGCCAACGTTCGTCGACAAGCAAGGACTGCCTCAACTTTCGCCAGGACGGTCCTGATGTTTAAAGACACCAAGATTATTCATCGACAAGAGGACCACCCAGGCTCCTCCATTGGTGCCCAGCATCGACATCAATCACGGCGTCGGCACGAGCCGGAATTTCCGACAACTGATGGACCGTCAAGCGCTGGTAATACTGTATAAAATCCCTTACCTGCTCCGGGGTCATGACGTTATCTCCGCTCGACCGATCTGATTTCACCAGTTCTCCCAACTTGTTTTCCTGTAATAGCCGCCAGTGGTACACCTGCTCCCAACCCGGGGCCTTGAGCATCAGCAGCCAATCGATGCGGTCAAAAAAGGCCCGGTAGACCGAGGCCAGTTGCCGGTTAACATGTCGACGCCAGCGCCCTTCTGCATCTCGCTCGGCCTCGAGTTTGTTAATGGGCGCTGTCAGGGCCTCCGCCGGTTCGGGCATCGCACCGACACACCAACCTTCGATAATGATCAGGTCGGGACGACCGCGAACAGTCTTCCAGTCACTGTCCGGTTTGCGATCATCAATGGCCTTGTCGAATACGGGGATGCGGGTGACCGTTTCGCCGTCAGCGCCGGCGAGCTGATCCAGAATCGTTTGTCCCATGGCAATATCGTGGGTGCCGGGAACGCCCCGCACCCGAAACATCGGATGGATTTCCGCCGCCAGGCGCGCACGTTCCGCCCGGGTCAGGTAAAGATCATCGAGGGAAAAGCCGGCGATATTTAATCCGTAATCACGGGAGAGCACAGCGCCAAGAAACAGTGTAAGGGTAGACTTGCCCGTGCCCTGGGCACCGTTTATACCGAGGATTATCGTGCGCTCGCCCTGTTGCCGCCATTGCTCGGCGATGGCCCCGGCGAGGGGCAGCACAACCGTTTCCACACTCGCGGAAAACTGCGGGGGCAGCTTTTCCCTGGCGATAAGCGCCTGTAAATAGGGCGGAATACGACGATTTTTGTTCAAGGCGGGCTCCCTGTCTTCCCGGTCAAACTTCCAGGCTATTACAGGTACTGCAAGATTCGCACCTGTTGCCGGCACATAAAAACGGCCCGCATGTTTACGGGCCGTCTGACAAAGGCGGGGGCAAGGTCAACGGGCAATCAGGATTTACTGCTCATCAGCCCTCTGACCGCAGCGGGAATATCCGCCGGCAGGACAACCAGCTTGCCATTTGGGGACTTGGCCATTTCCTTCATGGATTCCACATAGCGCTCGCCGAGCAAATACACCGCCGGAAGCTCCTTGTCCGCAATTGCCACGGTCACTTTTTCGATCGCCTCGCGGGTGGCTTCGGCAAGGACCACCTTGGCCTCCGCATCCCGGCGGGACGCTTCCAGCCGCCCCTCCGCCTCGAGAATCGCCGCCTGCTTCTCGCCGTCGGCACGGGTCACCGTGGCCCGACGCTGGCGCTCGGCGGCGGCCTGCTCTTCCATGGCCTGCTGCATGGTGGTGGACGGATTGATGTCCTGAATCTCCACTGTTTTCAGGGTGATCCCCCAGTCGGCAATATCGTCGGAAATGGCCTGTTTCAATTTTGCCTTGATCTGGTCCCGGGATGACAGCGCGTCATCGAGATCCATCTCCCCGACGATGGAACGCAGGGACGTTTGCACCAGGGTCTGGATGGCGAGCTCGTAGTCCTCGATGCCGTAAACCGCTTTTTCCGGCGAAATGATATTGATGTAGGCGACGGCATTGGCAATGATCACCGCGTTGTCCCGGGTGATAACCTCCTGGGAGGGAATATCAAGCACGATGTCCTTGGTGGTGACTTTATAGGCGACCGTTTCAATGTAGGGGATGGTGAATTGCAGTCCCGGCGCCAGGGTGCGGTCGAACTTGCCCAGGCGCTGCACCACCCACTTGCTGCCCTGGGGAACCAGACGAACGCCTTTTAAAAACGTGATCAGCACCAGAATCAGCAGCGCCAATAAAATCAGGATACCTTCCATTTTTCTTGTTCCTTACAGTTTGATAACAATCAGGGCATTGCCGGAAAAATCCTTGATAAAAACCCGGTCGCCAACCTGAACCGCCTGCTCGCAGATAAATTCCCATTCGTCATCGCCGAGTATCGGCGTAGTAAATCTCACCAGGCCACGGGTTTCACCAAAGGGAACACGGATAACCTGTCCGGATTCACCAATAGCCGCCTCCCTGGCGATACCCGCCTTGGTTTTATCGATCATTTTTGGTTTGAAATAGCGGAACCAGAAAATCGCAAACCCGCAGGACAGCACAAGCCAGATCAACAATTGAGCACTTGCCGTCATGCCCGGGAACAGCCACAGCAATATACCGACCAGTACGGCACCCAGGCCGAACCACAACAGGGTGAAACTGGTGAGAAATATTTCCGCCAGACTCAGGCCGATGCCAAGTAGCAACCAGTGCCAATAAAGAATGGTGAAGGACGAAAGTTCCATATTCATTTCCTCGGGTGGGAATCGGCCCTGGGCGGTTTGCGATTAAGAAAGTGCAACCCAAACGGCAGCATGAGCAGGAAACCGGCGACAATATACATCACACCGCCCTGTTCCCCGATAAAGAGATAAAAGCCCCGGGCGACAAGCAGTGCGCCGATAATATCGAGCGCCAGCAGCAGCCACGGTATTTTTCGTCCGGGGGTCTTTCCAGGTTCGCGATCGTCCATCGTTTCTCCTTGTTGTGTTTCGCGACGGCTCAAAGCTGATTGCGCAGTTTCAACTCCGCAGGATAGGGCGTCATATACCAGGAATTGGCGATATAGTCGTCGGGGTTCTTGCGGAAATAATGCTTCAACAATGTGATCGGCACTATCAGGGGTACTTCGCCGCGGTAGTACTGGCCGATGGCTTCCACCAGTTCGGCTTTATCGTCGGCGTCCAGCTCCCGTTTAAGATAACCCTGTATATGCTGCAGCACATTGACATGATTCTTCCGGGAGGCGACTTTCTTCAACGTCGACATGGTCAGCGTCAGGTAAGCGGCTTTGACCGTTACCAGGTTGTCCGGTCGCGCGGAAGCCGCGAGACGGCCCAGTTCCCGGGCGCAATCCTGATCGTGGCTCATCAGGGTCAGTTTGAGTCGGGCGTGGAAATCGGTGAGGGCCTTGACCGCCGTTGCCTCCGCCACATGTGTGTGCCAGTAGTGATAGATAAACACCCGCTGGATAAAATTCTCCCGCAGCCGGGCATCCCCTAGCCGGCCCTCCTCCTCGACGGGCAGAGAGGGAAACGCCTTCATCACCTCGGCGGCAAAGAGACCGACGCCCCGGTTTTCCGGCATCCCCTTCTCGTTGTAGAGCTTGACCCGCTCCATGCCGCAACTGGGGGAGCCTTTTTTGAAGATAAACCCGAAGAGTGTTTTCAACTCGGGCTGCTGCTCGCGACCATAGGTCTTGAGGGCATCGGTGACATCCATCGAGGGGTCGCGCACACCCAGGGCGCGCACGCCATCGTCGGCATCGACCAGGCGGATCGGCGGTCTTGGCACGCTCATGCCGATGCCCACCTCGGGACAAAAGGAATGAAATTCGAAGTAATCACTGAGCGTGCCGGTAATGTAGGCGTCGCGTTTGTGACCACCATTGTGGCGGACTTCGTTTCCCAGCAGACAGCTGCTGATACCGACTGGAATTTTGACACTAGTATTCATAAACCATTACCCGGGCATCCTCCCGGCCCTGCTCAGCGGGATAATACCCCTTTCGGGTGCCACATTGAAAAAATCCGAGGGATTGGTAAAGGCGGATTGCTGAATCGTTCGAGTCCCGAACCTCCAGAAACAGGCGTTCAGCGCCGCCACGGTTGATGCCAATAAAATCCTCCACCAACCGGCGGCCATAGCCCCGCCGCTGATGTTCCGGCGACACCACCACATTCAACAGTTCCGCTTCATCGATTCCGACCGTATAGACAAGGAAGCCGACAATAGCGCCATCAACGGTCAGTACCCGGCACTGGTGATCCCGCAGGCTCTGTTCATATTGCGTTCGGGACCAGGGGAAAGCGGTGGCGGCGGCATCGATATTGGCGAAGCAGACGACATCAGACGCCGAGGCATCCCGGAGCATCAATGTCACTCCGCACCCTCAGCCAGAAACTTGATGGCGTTCCAGGTTGGTCCTTTCAAAGCCGGGTCACGATGCATGTCGTACAGGGAATGGGTGACGATCCCCGTCGCGCCGCAGGCCAGGGGCAACTGATCGCCGACGTCCGCGACCTCGCCATCCGAAGTGGCCTTCACCGCCATTTCGCCCATCAACAAAACATGGCGGAACGGCTGCAACTGGTTTTTTGCCGACAGGTAGACGGACAGAAATTGCCGCGCGGCATTGAGATCCGCCGATAATTGCGCCCGGCCGGGGCCGATCTGCGGCCAGTCGATAAGGTCCACCGGCGGTAGCGGACCGGGCAACCGATGAATCGCGCGAAGCAGATTGGTCAACATTGTGACCTGTTCAGCGCCGGGCCTTTCCCCTTCCGGCAGCGCGCTCAGGACAGCCAGATCCTCGGCCGGCTGCCAGAAGCACAACCGGAAATAGACCACGGGAGAGGCGGGTTCCTCCGCTGGCGCCTGCTTTGGCTCGCTGGGGGCAGGAGGCGCCTTCGCCGGCGCCGCGAGGTCGGCCATGAGCCCCCGGGGCCGCCCCTGGCGGGTTTTCCCGGAAGTGTCATCTTCCTGCGCCGCCACGGGAGGCGCCGAATGTGCAGCGTCGGAGAGCGCATCACCGCGCTCGGCCTGATCATCCTCGTCCGGCACCGCGTCCCTGGGCACGTAGCGGACAATACCCAGATTGGCCAGATACCAGTCGCGGCGGCCAGCGTTCAAGTCACACCCCCTCCATCTGGGGATGCAGGCGTCCCGGCGTTGTCAGCAGGTTGAGGGCATTCAAATAGGCGCGGGCACTGGCCACCAGCACATCGGTGTCTGCCCCCTGGCCATTGACGATCCGGCCGCCCCTTTCCAGGCGCACGGTGACTTCGCCCTGGGCTTCGGTACCCTCGGTGACGGCGTTGACGGAATACAGCTGGAGATTTGCCTCGCTGCTGGCGAGCTTTTCAATCGCCTTGAAAATGGCGTCCACCGGACCGTCGCCATCGGCGTCCACCGCCGCGTCCTCGCCGGCCACCCGGATGGTCAGCCGCGCGTGGGGAAGGGAGCCGGTGCGGGAAATCACTTCCATATCCTTGAGCACGAATTTTTCGTCCGCCTCATGGGTCTGCACCTCCGAGACCAGTGCCTGAAGGTCCTCGTCATAAATCTCGCGCTTCTTGTCGGCCAGATCCTTGAATCGGGCAAAGGCAGAGGCCAGCTCCTCCTTGGAGTCGAAGGTGATCCCCAGCTCCTCGAGGCGACTGGCAAAAGCTGCCCGTCCCGAGAGCTTGCCCAGGACAATGCGGTTGGCACCCCAGCCGACATCCTGGGCGCGCATGATTTCATAGGTTTCCCGGTACTTGAGCACACCGTCCTGGTGAATGCCGGATTCGTGGGCAAAGGCATTGGCACCGACAATGGCCTTGTTGGGCTGGACCGGGAAACCGGTGATACTGGACACCAGCCGGGAGGTGGGCACGATGTGGGTTGCGTCAATACGGGTATCCACCGGGTAGCGGTCCTGGCGGGTACGGATTGCCATGACGATCTCTTCCAGCGATGCATTGCCCGCCCGTTCTCCCAGCCCGTTGATGGTGCACTCAACCTGTCGGGCACCGTGCAACACGGCGGACAACGAGTTGGCCACCGCCAGTCCCAGGTCATTGTGGCAATGGACGGAGAACACAGCCTTGTCCGAATTGGCAACGCCTTCGATCACCCGCCCGATCATCCCGCCGTATTCCTCGGGCTCGCCATAACCGACTGTATCGGGGATATTGATGGTGCCGGCCCCGGCATCGATCACCGCGTCGATAATCCGGCACATGAAATCGAATTCGGTACGGCTGCCGTCCTCGAGGGAAAATTCCACGTCGTCGACAAACTTACGCGCCAGCTTTACCGCGCTGACGGCCTGGGCCAGCACCTCGTCCGGTGTCATCTGGAGCTTGTACTGCATGTGTATGGGCGAGGTGGCAATAAAGGTGTGAATGCGGGCGCTATTGGCGCCCTTGAGGGCTTCGGCGGCACGCTCGATATCGGGCTGCACCGCCCGGGCGAGACTGCAAACCGTGCTGTCTTTCACCGTATCGGCAATGGCCTTCACCGCCGCGAAATCACCGGGGCTGGAAATCGCAAAGCCCGCTTCAATCACATCGACCCGCAATTTCTCAAGTGCCTTGGCGATACGGACTTTCTCGTCCCGGGTCATCGACGCACCGGGACTCTGCTCACCATCCCGCAGAGTGGTATCGAAAATAATCAGTCTGTCTTTACTCATTCATGGGCTCCTGCGTGGCGCGAGCAATACAGCAGCGCCGGGTGTTCGCCCACAGGCGATTCCCCGGCGGTTTATCGAAACGGAAATTTTAACCCCTCGGGGACAGCTTTGTAATCCGGCGACACCGGTAAAATCGGCCCGTTGCGGGTAGGGTCGTCCCGGTCAGTGCCTGTCGCCGTCGTCCCCGTCAGATACTGAGTCACTGTCGGGCACGTTTTTCTTTGGTTTGAAGGTCGCATAGGGGTTGGGACTGGTGCGCTTCACGAAGCGGTGATAGGTCCACAGAAGCGGCGCCGACAGCGCATAGGATGCCGCCATCAGCAACAGGACCCTGGCCGGATCAATGGTAATGATTACCACCAGCATCACCACCGCGAGAATGACCACGAAGGGCACCTTGCCCTTGAGGTCGAGCCCCTTGAGACTCTTGTAGCGGAAGCTGGACACCATCAACAGGCCCGCCAGGGCTGTGATCAGGGCGGCCAGGTAGGCGATCCCGGTACTGACTTCGGCATCGTGGCCACTCCACACCATGCCGGCGACAATGGCCGCCGCCGTCGGACTGGCGAGGCCGACGAAATAGCGCTTGTCCGTCACGTTGACCTGGGTGTTGAAACGGGCCAACCGCAGGGCGGCACAGGAGGCGTAGGTAAATGCCGCCGCCCAGCCGATTTTGCCCAGGCTGTGGATCATCCAGCTGAATGAAACCACCGCCGGCGCAACACCGAACGAAACCATATCCGACAGGCTGTCGTACTGGACGCCAAAATCGCTCTGGGTGTTGGTCATGCGCGCCACCTGACCGTCCAGACCGTCAAAAAACATGGCCACGAAAATGGCCATTGCGGCGTGGAGGTAGTTGCCGTTCATGGCGGCGAGAATCGCATAAAAGCCGCCAAACATGGCGCCTGTGGTCAGCAGGTTGGGTAGCAGGTAGATGCCCCGGCGGCGCGCCGGTCCCTGACTGATGTCCTGCCCGTCTTCGCGCTCATCGGTCATG
>PABE01000048.1 GCA_002702725.1 Porticoccaceae bacterium | reverse complement strand
GGGCCGGCTGGAGACTGCAGGGCGATTTCCCCGATCAACCCCGTCTGATACTTGCCCTGGGACCCCATACCTCCAATTGGGACTTTGCCGTGGGACTCACCACCATGCTCGCCCTGGATGCTCGCATGCACTGGCTGGGCAAGCACACCCTGTTTCGTCCGCCGATCGGTCGATGGTTGACCCGGCTCGGAGGAATTCCCGTCAATCGCACGCGGCCGGAGGGGTTGGCGGAGCGCATCGCCAGCGAATTGACCGCGTCGGAAGCCATGGTGATAAC
The DNA here is from genome assembly GCA_002702725.1 of Porticoccaceae bacterium. Taxonomy (GTDB): domain Bacteria; phylum Pseudomonadota; class Gammaproteobacteria; order Pseudomonadales; family Porticoccaceae; genus NAT127. The sequence continues at coordinate 16,123 of PABE01000048.1, read as the reverse complement.
CATCACACCCGAGGGTACGCGCAAGAAGGTGCCGCGGCTTAAAACCGGGTTTCTGCGTATTGCCAAGGCCGTCGGCTGTCCGGTTCTGCCGGTGACGCTGGATTTTGATCGCAGGCACATTGGTATCGAGCCGCTATTCTGGCCGGGTGACGATTTCGAAGAGGATGCCGAGGCCATCCGGAAAATCTTTGCCCGGTCGGCGCCAAAACGCCCGGAGTGTTTTTAGCCCGGTTTTTTGAGCCGTTTTGAAGCGACCGGGAAACCGTTATTCGATTATTTTGCTGCTTGCACTCACCGGGTTTCGGCGGTTGTGGGGTGCCGGGGTTTTCATTGCCGCGGCCTGTCAGTCCAGGGAGGCGAGAAATGTCCGTATCGCCGCCAATGCGTCGGGTTCGTCCAGCGCCGGCGCGTGGCCGCGGTTGGAAACTTCAACGGCGGTTGCAGCCCGTTTGCGCCGCACCATTTCCGCGACACAGTCAGCGGACAGAATGTCGGAGAGAGCGCCGCGGATGATGAGGGTGGGCAGGTCAGGCAGACTGTCGTAGAACGACCACATATCGACGTTTCCGCTTCCGCCTTTACCCGAGGGTGTGCTGTTGGCGATGGCGGGGTCGTAGGCCAGTACCGGAACACCGTCCTCGTTCTGCTGAAACAGTCGCCGTGCGAAACGGCGCCAATCCGCCTCGGTGTAGTCGGGGAACGCGTCTGCATTGAGCGCTTTGGCCTCTGCCGTCGCTTCCTCCCAGTTGCTCACCGGGCGGGATTTGCCCACATAGCCCTGAATGCGGGCGAGCCCGGCGCCGTCGATTTCGGCGCCGATGTCGTTGAGAATAACGCCGGCGATCAGATCCGGGCGCATGGCCATCATCTGCATGGCGATCAATCCGCCCATGGATGTTCCCACCAGGACCGTGCGCTCTATTCCGCGGCGTTCCAGCAGCGTGAACATGTCGGTTGCATACACCGGAACCACGTATCGCTTTGGGTCCGAATCGTACTGGGATCGGCCCCGCCCCCGCTGGTCGACGGCGAGAATATCGAAATCACTGTGCAGTGCGGCTATCAACCCTTCGAAATCGGCACTGTTTCGGGTCAGGCCGTGCATGCATAGCAGGGTGAAGGGGGCGTTATTTTGTCGGTAGCGGGCGGCGTAGAGCTTGAGACCATCAACGCTTTGATACCAGATATCCTCACAGGCTGTCATGACAATTACCTCTACTGCACCGGGGGGCCATGCGGTGAACAGACCCTAGCTACAAACCTCAAGAAAACCGACGTTCATTATATATCCCTGTCAATTGCGTTATATGGGCTTTCGGGCCTTGGAGCGTCGGCGAGCCTGGTTTGTAAGAAGGGCGCAAACGTGCTCCGTCACGGCTCAATGTTACAAGAAAAGCTGGATGTGCGTCGTCTTTCTCCGGTTGCCATGACGTCGCCCTATCCTGGTAATAAGTTTGCTGCCGCTGGTTTTGGTGCCCGTCCAGGGCTTGAGAGTTGATACGGTATACCGACGGCATCTCTGCTTACTCTTGCATAATCGAGGCGCGCAAGGTTCTTCAGGCGCTCGCGGGACAAGCCAGAAAGTGCATGAGTTCCCCGACCGGTAAGCTCCATTCCTTCCTGGAAGCCCTTTATTGAATTCAGTTGTACGTGTTTTCGTTGACCTTTGCCAGTAGTGATTTTATGCTAAGGCGCAGAAAGGGAGATGAGGAGCCTTCAGATGCGCCACTGCCACAGTCCGCTCTATGTCAGCCACGGAATAAGCGATGAAACCGAGGGTCTGAAGCAGGCGCTAAGTCTCGCCCGCAATAACCACGCGCCTTTGAAAGTTCTGGTTGTGTGTCCGGAATTTCCGAAAGAGTTCCCTGATTATCGCAGGAAGTACGAAGAATCTCTCATTGCCCAAGTCGAAGCGTCGGTAAATGCCACTAAGCAAGCGATCAAGCTTGGAGAAGGCACTGTCGATATTTCGATTGAACTTGTCAGCGACAAGACACCAGCGACACGGATAATCCAGTACTTACTGCAGCATGGCCACGACTTGCTGATCAAAGAGGCGGAGCCACGGGACGGCGCTGGCAGCGGTTTTAGAGCCATCGATATGGAATTGCTGCGCCAATGTCCCAGTCCGATCTGGCTATGTCGCCCGATATTGTATTCCAGGCATCATATCCGGGTAGCGGTAGCAGTTGATCCGGAAAGCTCTGAACCGGCGGCAGACGCTTTATCAAAGCGACTACTGGAATTATCGCGGTCTCTTGCCGACAGTTGCAGCGGTGAACTGCATATTATCTCCTGCTGGGACTATCCGTTCGAGTCGTTTCTGCGCGGTAGTCCCTGGGTGAAGATGTCCGAAGCTCAGATCACCGAAGCCGTTCTCAATCCCCAGGAGGAACATCGCTTCCTGCTTGATGGATTGATCAAAGGATCGGGAATTTCCGGCGACTACCGCGTACACCATGTGCGCGGTAAAGCGGAGGATCGTATACCTGAATTTGTGGCAGACCAGAAGGTCGATATTCTGGTGATGGGTACGGTCGCGCGTACGGGCATCCCCGGCTTTATCATCGGCAACACGGCGGAAAATATTGTACAAAAGCTTTCCTGCTCTCTAATGGCGCTTAAACCACCCGGGTTTGTCTCTCCGGTTAAGGCCTATTGAGAACCGGGGTCCCAATGGAAATGTCGGGTGTGGAGCAGACTCAGCCATCTTGGCACACGCTCTCGGCTGGAGACGCACTGGCTCGGGTCAATTCTTCAGCAGAAGGGCTATCCAATGCCGAAGCGACAAAGCGACTTGCGGAATACGGGCCCAACCGTCTGCCGGAAACCGCACCACCCAGTGGACTTATGCGGTTTTTGCGGCAATTTCACCACATCCTGATCTACGTACTGCTGGGTTCCGCCGTCATTACAGCCATGCTCGGTCACTGGATCGACACCGGTGTGATTCTCGCTGTGGTTGTCGCCAATGCTGTTATCGGTTTTATTCAGGAAGGAAAAGCGGAAAAGGCAATGGATGCGATCCGCCATATGCTCGCGCCCAGGGCCAATGTGCTCCGTGACGGAGAGCGACACAGCATAGAGGGCGAAGCGCTGGTTCCAGGTGATATTGTCCTGCTTGAAGCGGGAGACAAAGTGCCCGCAGATCTTCGCCTGCTGTCCGCGCATGGCATGTCGGTGCAAGAGGCGATTCTGACCGGCGAGTCAGTGCCCGTTGACAAGGCTGCAAGGCCGGTCGCCGGGGATGCGGCACTGGGCGATCGCTCGTGTATGGCTTTTTCCGGCACCCTGGTAACCGCGGGCCAGGGCAAAGGGGTTGTCGTGTGCACCGGTAGTCGGACCGAGATAGGACGTATCAGTGGCATGCTTTCAGGGGTCGAGACACTGACTACGCCGCTTGTCGGGCAGATGAATCTTTTCGCCAGATGGTTGACCTTGTTTATCCTGCTGATCGCCGCGCTGCTCTTGGCCTACGGCTATTTTGTCGGCCACCATGAATTCTCAGAAATGTTCATGGCGGTTGTTGGACTGTCAGTCGCTGCCATCCCGGAAGGGCTTCCCGCCGTATTGACCATTACCCTGGCCATCGGTGTGCAGGCCATGGCGCGCAGAAACGCAATTGTGAGGCGCTTGCCCGCAATCGAGACTCTGGGGTCGGTGTCCGTCATCTGCACCGACAAAACCGGCACGCTCACCCGCAACGAGATGATGGTCGCATCAGTTCTTACCAGCCAGCATCTCTTTGCCGTGGAGGGGGAGGGATACGCGCCCAAGGGGCTTATTACATTGGAAAGTGCCCACGTAGCGCCGTCGGAACATGCCGTACTGGATGAGCTGGCTCGTGCGGCCGCGCTTTGCAACAACGCATTCCTCCGCGAGCAGGATGGTGTGTGGACGGTCGAGGGTGATCCCATGGAAGGAGCGCTCCTCGCGTTCGCGGGGAAAATGGATGTTGATGTCCGCCGAATGCAGGCCGTATGGGCGCGCACTGACGCAATTCCATTTGATGCCAAGCATCGTTTCATGGCGACCCTGAATCATGATCACGAGGGTCATGCATGCATGTTCGTCAAAGGCGCGCCGGAACAGGTTCTCGCCATGTGCCAGGATCAGCGTGGCATGAACGGGAATACCGACGAGTTGGATAGTGAATACTGGCACGAGAAGGCCGGGGCCATCGCTGAGCTTGGTCAACGGGTGCTGGCGTTCGCCGTGAAACCGGTAAAGTCGGAACACACTGTGCTCGAACATGCGGATGTCGACGGCACACTCACGTTGCTGGGCATGATGGGCATGATTGATCCGCCGCGTTCGGAAGCGATTGCGGCAGTGCAGGAGTGCCATGGCGCCGGCATCCGCGTGAAAATGATCACCGGTGATCATGCCAAAACCGCCGCTGCCATCGGCAGGCAAATCGGTCTGGGAAATTCGGAGCAGGTTCTGACCGGGCGCGATCTGGACAGTATGGATGACGCTGCATTGCGTCGGGCTGTTCTAGAGTGCGACATCTATGCTCGCACAAGCCCGGAACATAAGCTGAGACTGGTTATGGCGTTGCAATCCCATGGCATGACCGTGGCGATGACGGGCGACGGCGTAAATGACGCGCCTGCGTTAAAACGCGCTGATGCCGGCATCGCCATGGGCATGAAAGGCAGTGAAGCGGCCAAGGAAGCGGCGGAACTGGTGCTCGCAGATGATAACTTCGTATCGATTGCCTCCGCGGTGCGTGAAGGCCGCACGGTTTACGACAATCTCAAGAAGGTCATCAGCTGGACGCTTCCCACCAACGCCGGCGAGGCTATGACGATCATAGTAGCGCTGCTGGCCGGAATGACCCTGCCGATAACGCCTGTCCAGATTCTATGGATCAATCTGATTACCGCGGTAACGCTGGGTATCGCATTGGCATTTGAGCCGACGGAAGCGGGCACCATGCTGCGGCCGCCTCGGCCAAGGGACGAGCCGTTGTTAACGGGCGCGCTGGTATGGCAAATAGCATTCGTCTCTATATTGTTCCTGGCTGGCGTGTTCGGTATGTATCGCTATGCCACAGATCAAGGCTACTCTATTGAACTGGCGCGCACCATTACACTGAATACCCTAGTGGTGATGGAAATTTTCTATCTTTTCTTTATCCGCAATATTTACGGTACGTCGCTGACCTGGAAGGCGGTGCGCGGTACGAAAACAGTTTGGATGGTAGTCGTTGTCATTACTGCCGCCCAAGTGGCTATTACGTATCTTCCACTATTTCAGGCTGTATTTGCCACCGAGGCGGTCCCGTTTCGGGATGGCATGCTCATTGTAGGTGTTGGAGTGGCGCTGTTCGCGATTATTGAAATCGAAAAACAGATTCGCCTTCGGATAATACGTGAAGAAGCGGGCGGTTATGCCCGACATTAGCTTCCTGCACAGCTCACCTTTTTACGAGTTGACCGCGCTTATTACCCTGGCTTCAGTGGTCGGATTTTTGGGGTTGATGCTACGTCAGCCAATGATCGTCAGCTTTATTGCCGTCGGCGTACTAGCCGGTCCGTCAGCGCTCGATATTGTGCAATCCCACGAGCATATCGAGTTGCTGGCTGAGCTGGGTATTGCCGTGCTTCTGTTTCTCGTTGGTCTCAAGCTGGATTTGAAACTGATCCGCACACTGGGTCCGGTTGCGCTGGCAACGGGTTTGGGTCAAGTGACGTTCACTTCGGTGATTGGCTTTTTCATCGGGATTGCATTGGGGCTGGATACCATTCAGTCCCTTTATGTCGCCGTGGCACTGACCTTTTCCAGCACCATTATCATCGTCAAGCTGCTGTCAGATAAACGGGAAGTGGATTCCCTGCATGGCCGAATCGCAATCGGCTTTCTGATCGTGCAGGACCTTGTCGTCGTGTTTGCAATGATGGTTCTGTCCGCATTCGGTGTGGGTGAGCAAGAGGGCGGTGGCGGTTCAATCCTTGTCCACATCGGCACCGTTCTGCTTTATGGCTTCTTAATGCTTGGCTTTGTTGTGCTTTTTGTTCGCTACTGTGCGACACCGTTGGTTAGACGTATTGCCCACTCGCAGGAACTGCTGATCATTTTCGCGATTGGTTGGGCCGCGATGCTGGCGGCCATCGGAAGTGAACTTGGTTTCAGCAAGGAACTCGGTGGATTGCTCGCCGGGATATCCCTGGCATCCACACCCTTCCGGGAAGCGATTGTGGCTCGCCTATCATCCCTGCGGGATTTTTTGTTGTTGTTTTTTTTCGTTGCGCTGGGCTCTCAGCTTGATCTCGGCCTGCTTGGTGTGCAAATTGGTCCCGCTCTTGTTTTTTCCGTCTTTGTCCTCATTGGTAACCCGCTGATCGTGATGATAATTATGGGCATGATGGGCTATCGGAAGCGCACCGGGTTTCTGGCCGGGCTAACCGTCGCTCAGATCAGTGAGTTCTCACTCATTTTCATGTCAATGGGCCTCACGCTGGGGCACGTCTCCGCAGAGTCATTGGGGTTGGTAACGCTGGTGGGGCTGATAACGATATCCCTGTCTGTCTACATGATTACCTATTCCCACAGTTTATATCGCGTGCTGGAAACCTCTCTCGGCCTATTCGAGCGTAGAACGCCGTTCCGGGAGGAAAAGCTTGATCAGCAACATTATGCGAAGGGGGGACAGGATGTCATCCTCTTCGGCTTGGGTCGTTACGGTAAAGCCATAGCGCATTATTTACAGGAGCAGGGCTACAGATTGCTTGCTGTTGATTTTAATCCTGACGAGGTCCGGCGGTGGCGAAATCAGGGTTGTGAGGCTATTTACGGAGACGCCAGTGATCCGGCGTTTCTCGCCAGTTTGCCGTTAAATTGTGTCAGGTGGGTTGTCTCCGCCATGCCCCAGCAAAGTATCGGTATCACCCATGAAGACCCCCGTCTCATGCTGTTGGAAGGGCTGAAACAACAGGGGTACAAAGGCGGCATAGCAATATCCACGCAGCACGTTAACGATCAGGAAATTCTCAAGGAAAAAGGGGCCACCTTGATCCTCCTGCCATTTTACGATGCAGCGGAACAGGCCGTAGTGCAGATGAAAGCACAGGAAGAAAAAGCGGAAAGTAGCCCGTTATCAACAAGCCCCCCGGATGCTTGATCTGTCAGATGCATGTTACGTGGCCCGACACATCGTAGCCGTAAACACGAGTTTTTTCAGATTTTCACCCATTGAAGAAATGAGGATCTAGACCCCGGCTTCGGCAGTCGTGCCTGTCGATCTGTCGTGTGTCAGATCTATTTCGTCTGGTTCGGGTTCGGGAAACCGGCATTTCGTCAAAATCGTTGTCGTTACACACGCTGTAACGGTTGGCAGCTAACGGGTTTTCCGGATCTGAATGCTGGCGATACCGTTCTGCTGCAGGGTACTGCGCGCCGAGGTCAGCTGATCGGTGTCAGCGAAGGGGCCAATCTGCACCCGGTGCCAGGTTTCTCCCGGGCGAGGAGAGACGGTTTCCACCGTCGCCCGCATATTCAGTAACAGGAGACGGGCGCGCAGGTTGTCTGCGTCTTCGGCATTCTTGAACGAGCCGGCCTGGAGAACGTAGACCTCCTTGGCGACAGCCGGAGCCGGTTTCGGCGCCGCCGCATCCGGCTCCACGGTGGATGCCTCGGGTATTGGAGTAGCCTTGGCGATGTCTTCTTCGCCGGATGTGGTTGTAGAGTCTTTCTCCGGGTCGGCGGGGAGTTCGGACTCTTCCGGGCTTTGCTCGGCTTCCGGAAGCAGGTCTTCGGCGGGTGAGGGCATGGTCACGGCGATGCCATCCTCGGGCGTATCACCGACAATCACTTCACTTTCCTTGAGCAGGGTGTAGAAATCGAAGCGGGGTTTTGGCGGGTTGGCCGCCTCGACAGCCGTTTTTCCCGGGTGCTTTTCCGGTGCCGATTCCTTTTCAGGTTGGGCTTGAAACTGGTTCACAGTATTCATCGCCAGAGCGCCAATCAGGATGCCGGCAACCATCCAGATCCAGCCGGGGGCTGTCTTGCGGGTGGGTTTGTGCCGGGCATTGCGGGTCGCGGCGGGTCGGCGACGGGCTGTGGCGTAGTCCCTTGTCATGGTGCTCGCTTACTGGAGAAATAAGCGGCCCATTTTAGGCACTCCATCCCGGTTCTACCAGTCCGACGTGTCGCCCTTTGCGGTCAGCACGGGGTGAGATCGCGGCTCAGGTCAAGTCCGCCGGATCGACATCCACGGACCAGCGCACCTGTCGGGCCGAGGGTTCTGCTTCCAGTGACGGGCACAATTCGCTCAGCAGCTGCTGCAGTGCAGGACGGGAGCGGGCGGTAACGGTAAGTTGGTACCGGTAACGCCCCTGTCGCCGTTCCATTGGTGCCGGCAGCGGACCGAGATAACGCATCGTCGCCGATGGCGGAAATATGGATTCGGCCCGGCGCCGAGCATGGGCTAGGAAGCCCGATGCCCGGTCGGCATGTTCCGATTCCGCGCGAATCAGCGCCATGGGCACGAACGGTGGCAGGTCAACCATTTTCCGTTCCCTGAGGAGCGTGTTGGCGAAGGCATCATAGCCCTCGCTGCACAACTGGCTGACCAGCGGATGGTCGCACAGGTGGCTCTGGAGCATAACGACACCTGGCTGATCGCCCCGGCCGGCGCGACCGGCAACCTGGGTGATCAACTGCCCCATACGTTCAGTGGCCCGAAAGTCAGCGCTGAACAGACCGCCGTCGATATCCAGTAGCACCGCCAGGGTGACGTTGGGGAAGTGGTGCCCTTTGGCCAGCATCTGAGTTCCGACCAGAATACAGGGTTGCCCCCGGTCGACGTCGGCAATAACCCGGCGCATGGCGTCTTTTCGTCGAGTGGTGTCACGGTCGACGCGGATGATCGGGGTGTTCGGAAACAGGTTGTTGAGAATTGATTCGCTGCGCTCGGTACCCTGGCCGACGAAAACCAGGTGTTCGCTCTGGCATTGGGGGCAGCGATCCGGGACCGGCTGGCGGGCTTCGCAGTGGTGGCAGAGCAACTGCCGGTACTGCATATGGGTGGTCATGCGGGTGCTGCAGTGGCGGCACTCTGCAACCCAGCCGCACTGGTGGCAAAGCATTTGTGGCGCGAAGCCGCGCCGGTTCAGGAAAACCAGAACCTGTTGGCCGCCCTCCAGCGCTGAGCCCATGGCATCAATGGCCTGCGACGAAAAACCGGCACTCAGTTCCAGGCCACGGATATCCACCAGCTGCCATTGTGGCTTTTTCACCCCGGCCGGGCGGTGCAGGAGCCGGAGGTGCTGGTAGCGCCCCTGTTTGGCGTTCAGGAGGCTTTCGAGGGACGGAGTCGCTGAGCCGAGAATGACGGGAATTTTCTCCGTTTGGCCGCGCATCAGGGCAAAATCCCTGGCGGAATAGCGAAAGCCTTCCTGCTGTTTATAGGCATTGTCGTGTTCTTCGTCGACGATGATGATGCCCGGATTTGCCAGCGGCGTGAACACGGCCGAGCGGGTCCCTATCAGTATCGGTGCCTGCCCCGTGCGCATTCGGTTCCAGGCCCGCCAGCGCTCGTGATCGGTAAGCCCCGAGTGCATGACCGCGATTTGGTCGCCAAAACGGTCGGTAAAGCGGGCGACCGTTTGCGGTGTCAGGTTGATCTCCGGAACCAGCACCAGTGCCTGGCGACCCCTGGCGAGTACCCTGGCGATGGCCTGAAGATAGATTTCGGTTTTTCCCGAGCCGGTCTCCCCTTGCAGCAGGGAAGGCTGAAACCCGTCGAGGACAATGCTGTCCACTGCCAACTGTTGCTCATCGCTAAGGGTGAAAGGTACGTCACATTGGCCTGTTCCCGATGCGACGGTTTTGATTGTCGGTTCAACCGAGACTTCCTCGATAAGGTTTTTGTCTGCAAGGGCGCGAATAATGGCGCGGGAGATTCCCACGGCGCGAATCTGTGCGTTGGTGATGGAACCGTTTTGCAGCAAATTCAGTAGCTTTTGCTGTTTCGGGGCCCTGGTCAGAGCTGTTTCCGGAAGCCCTTTGCCGTGCCGTGTCAGCTGCCAGGCGGTCTCGTGCCCGGTTGGCAGGGGGCCGGGCTGGCGGAGAAGGGCGGGCAGCATCTGTGTCAGTGCGTCACCCACCGGGTGCTGGTAATAGCGGGCGGCCCAGAGGTAGAGCTGGAACAGTGTGGCCGGGACCGGTGGTTCGGTATCGAGTATCTCTTCGATTGGTCTGAGCCGGTTCGCCGGCTGGTTGCTCTGGGTCTCGACGGCGACCACGACGCCGACCACGCTTCGACGTCCAAAGGGCACCAGTACCCGGCATCCTGGCGTAATCGAAGGCTCCGGTGCATCGGTTGCCGGCAGATAATCGAACAGGCGACGCAGGGGGGACGGAATGGCGACTCGATAGATCAAGGGTGGCTAAACCTGTGTTTTTTTGGCCTCGGGCGGGTAGGGATCATACCGCTCATGCGGCACTAAGCAAATTGCCGCGGGATTGCGGGGTTCGGTTCAACAATCCCTTGAATCCGTGGTGCTTTCTGGTAGTATGCGCGCTCCGTAGACCAGTGGCATACGGTGCCCGGCAAAAGAACCACGCACAGCCCCGGGTGGCGGTATGCAAGTAACGAGGATTTCATCATGCGAAACGACATTCACCCCAATTACGGCACCATGACGGCCAACTGCAGCTGTGGCAACGTCATTGAGGTCGGCTCCACTCTGACCGAAAGCATCCACGTGGATGTGTGTTCTGCCTGCCATCCTTTCTACACAGGCAAGCAGAAAGTGGTCGATACCGGTGGCCGTATCGATCGCTTTAAAAAGCGTTTCGCGACACCCCGTACCGGCAAATAAGCCGCTGGCGCTATCAGTGTGGGGCAGCCCCTGCTAGCCGCCGAGAAAGCAACATCACTTGAAAGAACAACACCCGGATTGGCCAATCCGGGTGTTGTTCTTTGCGTGTTCGTTATTGTCCTGTCCCTCATCAGTCTCCCCGTCATGGCGAAGGCGCCCGAGCCCGCCTGTGCCCTTGGCCTCCGGGAGGGCGGGAAGGCCGAGCAGGCCCGTGTCCGGCGGGTGATTGATGGCGACACCCTGATCCTGAGCGACGGTCGGCATGTGCGCCTGATCGGAGTCAATACCCCGGAGTTGGGGCGCCAGGGGCGACCGGACCAGCCCCTGGCCCGGGAGGCAAGGGATGCGGTATTGGGGTTCATCGCCGACCGCCCGGTCAAACTTATCTGGGGCCGGGATTCCAGGGACGATCACGGACGCTATCTGGCCCATGTCTACAGCCGCTCCGGTGAGAGCCTGGAGGCGAGCCTGCTTGCCCGGGGGCTGGCCTGGCATGTCGCTGTGCCGCCCAATCTTTCGTCTGCCGACTGTTTTGCCGGCCTGGAGCGCAAAGCCCGGGCTGCCCGGCTCGGGGTTTGGCGGGAGTATCAACCTGTTCCGGTTCAAGCCCTGACAGAGGGCGGCTATCAACGGCTCACGGGTCGGGTTGAAAGCCTGGTGTTTGCCGGCGCCTGGTGGATCAATTTTGACGGACCTTTCTCGGCGGTCATTTACCCGGAATACCAAAAGAACTTCGATCGGCGCACCCTGAGTGATATGAAGGGCAGGCAAGTCCAGCTGGCGGGGTGGGTGTATCGCAGTCCATCGGGGTCGCCAAAGCCCTGGCGCCTGAAACTGGAGACCCCCTATGCCCTGGGGGATTAGCCCGGATTTCCTTTTTCCAGCGGGAGCCTGCAACTCCGAGTGCCAGGTCCTGAAACTATCTTTGGAAGCCGGCTACTGATTGAGCAGTCTGGCCGGTGACACCTTTAATACCTTCAGACTGCCCCGATACCCGGCAATGGCAATGGCGGCCATGGCAAGGAAAGGGATGCTCAGCCACAGCCATGGCGAAGGAGCGTACTCCAGGTCGAAAACCTGTTGGTAAAGCACCGCCGAGGCAACATCAGACCCGACCATGGCGAGGATGCCGGCGGCCAGACCAAGCAGACCGAATTCGGCGAGATAAGCCCGTCTCAGATAGGCGCGACTGGCGCCCAGGGAACGCATCAGGGCACCCTCGTGGAGGCGTTCGTCCGCGGTGGTTTGCAGCGCCGCAAACAGTACCGCAAAGCCCGTCAGCATGACGAAGACCAGCATCAGTTCAACGGTCAGACTGACCTGGCTGAGCACCAGCTCCAGTCGCTCGATGAGCGCGTCCACCTCCAGTACGGTCATGCCAGGGAATTGAGTCAGCCACCGGGTAACGAGGGCTTTGCTCTCCGGGGGAAGATAAAAACTGGTCAGGTAACTGGTCGGTAAATCACCCAGAACCTGTTCGGAAAAAATCAGGAAAAAGTTCGGTGAAAAGGACTCCCAGACCACCGAGCGAATACTGCTGACAGTGACATCAAAGGTATACCCGCCGCTGTTGAAACGAAGCTGGTCACCGACAGCGACACCGAGGCGCTCGGCATAACCTGCCTCGATGGAAACCGAGTCTCCTTCGGGCGGCCACTGTCCTTCAAGAATATGGTTGTCGGCCGGTAGGTCCCGGGTCCAGGTGAGGTTCAATTCCCGGTCGGCTGCATTTTCCTCGTCCCCGTCCTCCGGTTCTGGCGGGAGGTCGTTGACGGCCATAAGGCGCCCGAGAATAACCGGATAGAAGGGTTCCATGCGGGCAGGGCTTTCTTCCAGGGCCCCCTGCAGGCGGGGCAGCGCGTCGGGCATGATGTTGAAGGCAAAGTGATTGGGGGCCTGGGCTGGTAGTTGCAGGCGCCATTCATCCAGCAGGCCGTGACGCAATTGGGTAATGGTCAGAAGTAGCATCAGGGTGAGGGAAAACGCCATCACCTGAGTCGCGCTGGTGCCGGCATTGGCTGCCAGATTGCGGATACTGCGTTGCCACAGGCCGCCGCTGGCATGGGTTCTCCGCCGTAATCTGCCAAGTCCGACGTAGATAAGACAGCCGAGGGTAAAAATGGCGAGTGCGGCCAGCAGCAGTACGGGCAGAATGTCGGGCAAGTCGTCAAACAGTAGTTGTAGCAGGCTCAGTTGTGTAACCCCCGCGATACCGTAGATCAGCCAGACGGAGAGCGGAATCGGTGTCAGGTCCCGACGCAAGACCCGAAGGGGAGGCGTGTCCGCCATGCGCAGTACCGGGGGCAGGGCAAAACCTGCCATCAACAGAAAGGCGGAGCCAATGGTTACCAGCCAGGGTTCCGGGCCCGCCGGTGGCAGGGCAATGGGCAGTAGCGGTTTGAGCACTGCCAGTAGGCCCAGGTGCGCTAGCCAACCGAAAAGTGCGCCGATGGCGGCGCAGGTGCCGGTCAGAAGCGTCAGCTGAATAACGTATAGCCGGACAATCTCGGGTTGCCGTGCGCCCAGACAGCGGAGCATGGCGCTGACGTCGTAGTGGCGTTCGCTGTAGCGACGGGCGGAGAGTGCGATGGCGATGGCGGCCAGCACAATGGCAAGCAGGCTGGCGATACGAAGGTACTGTGTCGCCTTGAGCAGGGCATCGGAGGCGCTGTTGTCATCGTCTGTCGGCGCAATGAGGGTGTGGCCAACCCCGAGCCTCGGCTCCAAGCTGTCCCGTAACTCGTCCACTGCCTCGCCCTGATACAGGTAGCGGTAGCGGATTCGACTGCCGGGGCCCAGTACACGGGCAGGTTCCAGATCGGCGGCATTAATCAGGACACGGGGTGCAAGTTGAAACAGGCTGTTCCCCTGATCGGGCTCGAAGGCGAGAATTTTTTCAAGTCTCAACCGGGTGGCGCCGAATTCCACGGTATCACCGAGTTCGGCGTTCAGTCTGTCCAGAATCCTGGCATCGACCCAGGCGTTGCCCGGCGAAGGAATGCCTTCCTCAATCTGCAAAGGCGCCGTGCGGTCCTGTCGGGTCTGCAAATTACCGAGCAACGGATAGTCGTCGCTGACGGCCTTGACGCCGGCCATGAGCATCTCGTCGCCGTGGAACAGCACCGAATCAAACGTATAGGTGGTGGCTGTGCGAAAGCCCAGTTGTCCGCCCAGGGCGAGCCATTCAGGATCCGGTTCCCGGGTGCTGCGAATGACCAGGTCGCCACCGATCAGCTCCGCCGACTCCTTGCCCATGCCCTGGGTCAGTCGCTCGGTGAGCAGGGTGATGGCGGCAACGGCCGCCACAGCCACCACCAGTGCAAAGGCGAGGGTTGCCAGTTCGCCCGAGCGCCAGTCCCGGTGCAACATCTGTCTGGCCAGGTAGTAGCTTCTCATCGGGCGTTTCGCACCTCGGGCAAGGGCGATTCCGCCGGCGCTTCCTCCTGAAGACGGCCGCCATCCAGGCGCAGGCGCCGTCCACAACGGTCTGCCAGGGCCGGATCGTGTGTCACCAGGACGAGAGTGGTTCGCTTCTCCCGGTTGACGTCAAAGAGCAGGTCAATAACGCTCTGGCCTGTGGAGCTATCCAGGTTGCCGGTGGGTTCGTCGGCGAAAACGATATCGGGCGCCGTGACAAACGCCCTGGCGATGGCAACCCGCTGCTGTTCGCCCCCGGACAATTGCCGTGGATAGTGGCTGAGACGGCGGCTGAGGCCGACGCGCTCAAGCAGTGTTGCGGCCGTTTCCTCGGCATTTTGCCTGCCCAGCACTTCCATGGGCAGCAATACGTTTTCCAGGGCGGTGAGGTTGGGTAAAAGGTGAAAGGATTGAAAGACGAAACCGACATGTTGCCCGCGCACCGCCGCGCGACCGTCTTCGTCCAGGTTGTTGAGGGGCTGGCCGCAGAGGGTGACCAGACCCCGGGTCGGCCGGTCCAGCCCCGCCAGAATACTCAGTAATGTGGATTTCCCGGAGCCGGAAACGCCGACAATGGCGACGGTTTCACCGGCCTTGATCGTAAAACTGATTCCCGAGAGAATATCCAGTCCGCCGTCGCCGACCTGGACACTTTTGTCGACATTGGCGACGTCGAGAATACGGTCCTGTTGATTATCCATGCACTTTCCCGGTTAATAGTCCCTATGTCGAGACTGACGTTTTTCCTGTGTGCGCTGCTGTTGTCGCTGCCGGCTTTCCCCGACACCATTCTGGTGTTGGGCGACAGCATTAGCGCGGGTTACGGTATCCCCTCCGAAAAGGGCTGGGTCAATCTGCTCCAGCAGCGGCTCAATGGACAATACCCCGGCCGGTATCAAGTAATCAATGCCAGTATCAGCGGCGATACGTCCGCCCAGGGCCTGGCTCGCCTGCCGGGATTGCTCGATACCCACAATCCCGACCAGGTGGTAGTCGAACTTGGCGGCAACGATGGACTGCGCGGCTTACCCCTGAGTCACATGAAGGATAATCTCCAGGCCATCATCGACCTGGCCCGGGAACGGGGCGCGGACGTCGTTCTGGTCAGTGTCAGCCTGCCGGCAAGCTACGGGACCCGCTTCAACCAGCTCTTTGAGGAGGTCTTCGCGTCACTGGCGGCGGTCAACGGATTGCCCCGGGTGAACCTGGGGTTCAGTCTGCTCAATGATCGCAATCTGCTCCAGGAGGACGGGATTCATCCCACCCAGGCGGCGCAGCCACTTTTGGTGGACGCGGTCCTGCCGGCACTGATCGGGGACGAGTCGACCTGATCAGTGGTTGCGCCGGGCTTTCATGCGTCTTAGAAATTCAGCCATGATCAGGTGGTAGAGTTCGTCACCCAGATAGCGGTCTTCGACTCCCCGGTCGATATTGGGGTTGTCGTTGACCTCGATGACAAACCCCTTGCCGGCCTTTTCCTTCACGTCGACGCCGTAGAGTCCGTCACCAATGGGGCGGGTGGCGGCGACGGCGGCTTCAATGACACCTTTCGGTACTTCGAAGGTGGGCATGGTTTCAAACCCGCCGCTGTCGACTTTTTCGCCCCCGTGCCGGTAGATCTGCCAGTGATTTTTCACCATGTAATACCGGCAGGCGTAGATGGCCTTGTTGTTGAAAACACCGATGCGCCAGTCAAAATCCGTGTAGAGAAACTCCTGGGCCAGTAGCAGGGCCGTTTTCTGAAACAATTCCCTACTTTTGCTTTCCAGTTCCTGTCTATTGGCGACTTTGACGACGCCACGGGAAAATGCGCCATCGGGGATTTTAATCACGATAGGGTAGCCGAAGGCCTCTTCGATTTCGTCGAGCTGGCGGGC
>PABE01000047.1 GCA_002702725.1 Porticoccaceae bacterium | reverse complement strand
ATCACCGCCAGTGAAACCTCACGGGTCTCACGCTTGATCAGATCGTCCAGAGACTTGCCACTGCGCAAGGTCCGGATACTCTTGGTTGCTATGTCCATGTTCACACTCCAGATCGTGACTCTGATAGATACGCGGACACGACTCCGGGAGCCTGCCCGATGGGATTATGTTGTTCACCACTCAAAATAGGTGATACATTTTGACTGGTATATGTTCAATCTGTACAATTTTCCGAGTGTAGCCACGCCTGGTCGACATATCAAGCTCGAACTGCAGTCGCTGACACTGACCACCCCTGCCATCCTCAGTATTGGTCAAAATAACGCAAATACCCAAACAAATCAGCCAAAAAACTTACCTTTACTCCGGAATCCCATGACCGACAACACTCTCGCCAAGACACCCACCCTGGAAGGCACGCCGAACTTCCGCGACCTGGGCGGTTTAGCCGCCGAAGATGGCCGCAAGGTTCGCAACGGACAACTTTTTCGCACCGAAGGGCCGCGCTACCTTACCGAATCAGACATCCGCACGCTCCATACGTTGAATATCCGCCTCGTATGCGACCTGCGCAGCGAGGGTGAGCGTCGATCGGACCCGAACACCTGGTGCGATGGCCTGCCTATCGAGATCCTGAACTTTGAAGGTTCCGCTGACCTTAGGGCAGCGGGCAATGAAGCCTGGGAAGCGCTACGGGCAGACCCGTCGGCAGAGGGTGCGCGGCGAGCCATGATTCACAACTACCGCGCCATGCCCTGGGTGATGGCCCCCCACCTGCGTATCATGCTCGATAAGATCATCGATAATGATCACCTGCCGGCACTTGTTCACTGTACCGCAGGCAAAGACCGCACGGGCTTTATCGTCGCGGCAATTTTGATGGCACTGGGTGTTACCCGTGAGGCCATCGTTGAAGACTATCTGATTTCCGCCCGTTATACCGGGCTCCGGTTTGCCGGTTCGATTGTCGAGACGTTCACCGAAAGCTTCGGCTTTCCGCCGAGCGAAGACACCGTCAACTGTATGATCGGCATCGACAGGGCCTTTCTGGAGGCAGCTATTGAATCCGCTACCGAAGAGGCGGGCAACATACAGAGCTATCTGGAAAAAAACCTTGGGCTCACCCCCGACCGTATTGAGCGGCTCCGCTCGCGACTTCTTGAGTAAAATTCAAGGGTCATCCGGTCGGACATAAAAAAGGACGGCAATGCCGTCCTTTTTTCAACCACTCGACAGGTCACCCACGCCCGGCAAGCGTCTTGCGGAGCTCGTCGGTCAGCGGCCCCATATCCTTCGGCGCGCTACCGTGGAGAAGAATTTCATCGGCACCGGCATCGAGGAACTGACAAAGTTTGTCAGCGCATTGGGCGGCGGTCCCGACGGCTGCGCCTTCGTCGAACCAGGACTGGGGAATCACCCGGCTGACTTCCACCAACTGCTCCTTGGTAAAGGCCTGATCGGCATTAGTGCCCTTGAGTGCTGCCATCTGCGGATGATTGCGGATTTTATCGAGGACTGCCATATCCCAACCGTTGGTGTTGGCAATGACTTCACCGAAACCGGGGGCCTGAAGATAGGTGATCGCGCGGCCGCCGACGATGGCCTCTTCAACGGACTTATCCAGATCCGGGGCAACAATTATGTTGTGATAGATCTTCACAGACATGGGGTCCCGACCGGCCTTTTCTGCCGCCTCACGGACAATCTTTATGGACCGCTTAACACCCTCGCAGGTGATAAACGGGTGTAACAGCACACCATCACAATGTTCCCCCGCGAAGGCCAGGGACTTGGGGCCAATGGCAGTGAAAATAATCGGCGGCGGCGGCCCCTCGTAGCGATCGGTCATGGTCATGGCGGGGAATTTACCCATGATGCCTTCGTAATTGACCGTCTCTCCCGCCCAGAGCCGACGGTAAAGAGAGATAGAATCGGCAAGCCGCGCAAAAATAATGTTGGGTGAACCGATATTGGCGAGATAATCCGGTGTCGCCTTTGCAAGGAGCAGTTGGAAACGGTCGCCCGAGAGCTGCTGCATGATATTGGCGACACTGGCGGTGACAAGGGGATGGCGCATGGTGACATACATGGTCCCCGTTATGCGCACTTTGCTGGTCAGCTGCGTCAGCGCGCCCGCCAGGACCGCTGGCTCCTTGGTCGCATAGCGTTCGGAAATCCAGACACCGCCAAGACCGATGTCTTCTGCGGTCTTCGCCTCTTCAAGGCCGCGCTGGGGGTCGGTGACCCGTCCGGGGAGAATATAGGTACTGAATTTATCGAAAAGCTCCTGGGAGCCGGGCTGGTCATTACTCATGATTATCAACGCTCTTATGGTTCGATGGTGAATGTACTTCGACGATGAAAAGACGACGATTCCAATTATTCTGGTAAGCGTTCAAGTATAACGTTTAGGCTCCCGTTTCACACCCTGACCGGAAGGCGCAAAATCCGTATGATGTCGGATAGACGGCGACAATAACCACAGAAAAGGACTGTGCCATGACTGACAGCAATCCAGATTCCCTGCAAACCCTCCTCGATAAACAGGCGCTACATGAACTCGTCATGTCCTATTGTCGCGGAATCGATCGACGGGACTACCAACTCGCCAAAAGCGTCTATCATGAAGACGCCCGGGAAGAGCGCGGCGCAATCTTTACCGGAACCGGTTACGGGTTTGTGGATTTTGCCGCAGGTGACTGCGTCAATTACGAGATTACCGTCCACCGCATCTTCAACACCCTTTTCAGGGTCAATGGCGACAAGGCGGAAGGTGAAATCTATTGCGAGGCCTACCATAGAACCAAAGGCGCTAACCCCATGGAAATCACCGCAGGGGGTCGCTATATCGATCGTTATGAAAAACGCAACGGCCAGTGGGGCATTATCTACCGCACAGCGACCATGGACCGTTGCGAGATGAAGCCGGTGGATCAGGAAGCCTATCGACAGTTTGTTGCCGGTTCTATCGCGGGTAAGCCAGGCAAGGATGACCTGTCCTATCAGGTTCTCAAATGGCTGTAGCGACGGTGTATTTTCCCCGGCTACACGCAACAAAAAACCCCGCCAATTGGCGGGGTTTTTATTGACTCGCTAACTTCGATTAGAAGTTATAGCGCACGGAAGCACCGTAGGTCCGGGGTTCCCCGACATAACGCAGGGCGGTACCAAAGGCGTTCCAGAAGTTACCGATGCTGCTGTAGTACTCTTCATCGGCGAGGTTTTTACCCCAAACTGCCACTTCCCAGTGGCCGTCGTTGAGATACAACGTTGCCTGGGCATTGATCAGGTCATATTCGGGGATTGAGTTCCACTTTTGCTCCTCACGCTGTATTGCCTGAACAGCCGCACCTTCCTCGGGAATGACGGTGCTGTCCTGGAACCAGGTTTCGTCAACACGGTAGTAGTCGACGTGCAGGTCAAGTTGACCCAGCGCGGTATCCAGGGTTTGGGTGGCACCAATGCTGAAGGTGGTTTCCGGCGCATGGGGCGCGTTCTCGCCGCTGCGGTCCAGTCGAACGATCTGACCGGCGTTGGGACCACTGGTAATCAGCTCGTCAGACTCGTACTTCTCGTACTCCATATCGAGCAGTGACAGGCTGGCGTTAATGGTCATACCCTCCCAGGGCAGCCAGGTCACCTCGAACTCGGCACCCTGACCCTGGGATTTACCGGCGTTGCGGATGAACTGTACCGGGGTGGTTCCCTCAGCGATATTGATCAGACGCTGCTGGTCATTGGCTTTCAGATAGAAGAAGGCACCGTTTACCCGCACCATGCCGTCAAACAGGTCGGACTTAAAGCCCACCTCAACGTCCTTGACTTGCTCCGGCGTGAAGAAGGGGTTGCTTGACGAACGGAAGTTCCAGCCACCGGCCATGGATGCACCGCTGGTTTTGGCGTACAGGAACAGATCGTCAGTGGCCTGGTAGTCCAGGCTGACAACCCAGGCCGGATACTCGAACTCGGCGTCCTGGGTACGCTTACAGGTCACACCATCGTCACGGTCGGCGGGGGCGATCTTGCACCCCGGAACAGTAACGCCGGGCTGCACGATGGGATCCTCACTGAAAATAACGGTCTTCCGATCATCAAAGGTATAACGGAAGCCGATGGTACCGCGCAGCTTTTCAGTGAAGGAGTAGTTGGCCTGGGCAAAAGCGCCGTAGGAGGTGTTCTCATGCACAGCGTCGTTGGAGCTGATATCGGCACCGATCAGAGCCAGCGGGAAGTTGGAGTTCGGAGGTAGCTGCCCGATCGCTTTCAGTGCCGCGTCCATATCCTTGCCGCCAAAGCGGTTGATGGAGAAATCACCACTGTCTTCGGTGAAGTAGTAAACACCGGTGATCCAGTCCAGGTCATCGTTTACGGAACCGCTCAACTGGAACTCCTGGCTCCACTGATCCTGATCCCACTCACTGTAGAAGGTCAGCAATTCCAACGGCGTGCCATCGAGGTCGACGGTGCCGGAAGAGGTCGCTTCGCGGTAGGCGGTAATGGATTTGAAGTCGAGATCACCCAGCTGGGCATCGATATCCAGGTAGATGCCTTTACCCTCGTTGGTGGAGCCCGGTTTGGCCAGACGCGGATCGGGGGCGTGGGGATCGCGGGAGTTGTTGTCGGCGTTCCAGTAGGAATCACCAAAGTTCTGCTGGGCAAGAAAGTTATCCGGGTTAAAGCC
Source organism: Porticoccaceae bacterium (assembly GCA_002702725.1). GTDB lineage: Bacteria > Pseudomonadota > Gammaproteobacteria > Pseudomonadales > Porticoccaceae > NAT127. The sequence continues at coordinate 13,046 of PABE01000047.1, read as the reverse complement.
AACGGTATTGGCGATCAGACCGGCAAAGCCGCCAGCACCGGCGGGGTTGAACGCCATCAACTCAGTGCGCTGCCCGGTGTCTTCATAGTCACTCCAGTCGACACCTAGGGTGGCGGTGAAGGGCATATCGGAAGGGGCCCAGAGCATTTTACCGCGCGCATAGATGTTTTTGTCGACTTCCATGGCCGGCTGGTTGAGGCCGTCGAAGAAGAAGCCATTGGGGTCGGTGTAACCCTTATAATCCCCGTAGCCTTCGTGGTCGTTGTAGCGAACGGCGAAGCGGGTGGCGAGCTCTTCGCCCATCAAGGGAATATTGACGACGGCTTCAACTTTCTTGTGGTCGTAGTTGCCCACTTCACCTTTCAGGTAGCCTTCAAAGATACCGGTGGGATCATTGGTCTTGATATTCAGCGCACCACCGGTGGTGTTGCGACCGAACAGGGTACCCTGGGGACCGCGCAGAACTTCCGCCTGGGCGACATCGAACATATCGACGTTACCGCCGGTCGGGCGGGCCAGATAGACGCCATCGACATAGGTCGCTACCGCGGGGTCGGTACCACCGCTGGGGGATACCTGGGCGTTACCGCGGATGGCAAGGAAGATCAGAGCGGATGAGCCGGTACCACCGGACATCACGGACAGGCTGGGGGCGGTGCGCTGCAGGTCTGACAGCTGGGTAACCTGGGCTTCCACCAGCATTTGTTCGTTGAGAGCGGTTACCGCCACCGGTGTGGATTGCAGACTTTCTTCCGCTTTCCGGGCAGTAACGACGATTTCCTCAATCTGGGCCATTGAGGGCAGAGCAATGCCCGCCAGCGCCGCGGAAATGGCACTGTAGGCTAGGGTGCGCTTGAAACTCATGGTTAAGTCCTCCAAAGATTTTTGTTATCACAGCATCCGGCAGGCGAACAGCACAGACCGAATACGGCAATTTGATAACTAGCTCATTGTGATCTCGTGTACGGGTAGTTCTGGTTTCCCTGTGACTACTTTATTTCCCTGTTATGGAACTTTTCCATCGGGGGATACTCACAATACAAATCGCGGATACTCCCAATAGAATAAGTTGACGGAGATGACACAAACACGGCGCCGGTACGACACGAAGTTGCCCACCACTTAATCGTTTTTCGACAGCGGAACAGCTGGAACACTTACTACCAGTAACACCTGACGCAGCCCTTCCAAAATAGCAACGTTTCAATGAAAAGACAAGTAATCCGGATCAAGACATCGTGCTAAATACAGGGGAAAAAAGGCTTTTTCATCGCTTGACAACCGGAAAAAGTACACGCCACACCGATCTTCAACAGGTCCCCTGGACAAAAAAGCCCCACCAAAGACAGGGGCTAATTCGGGCCTTGGAACCCGACAATCAATAGAAATTGTATTTCATACGCAGACCGTTATGGGCTTCGCCCTGTGAGCCACCCGAGCATATTGGCAATCAATACGCCTTCCGACACATCAGTGCCATTGACGCAGTCTTCTTGAAAGATGTTTTCCCGAATACCGCCCGCCCTTCCCTTTGCACCTCCAGGTGAAGTCGATTGGCGTCGAAATAGCTGCTGTTAAACGGCACACCATAACTCGGGACCGGCGCCGGACCGCACTCGAAGAAAACATCGGCAACCAATAACGCAACCTGCGTTCTCAGAATAATCGGTATAGCGCCGTTGATCGTCGCCCGCAATACACCCCTTGCGCGCAGTCTGGCCTTCACCCCGGAGTTCGTCAGTGAAGGAATCATCGAGGTTAATCGCAGAATTTTTCGCCGCTGACCGGGTTGACGTAGTCGCACTCCCTGCCTACCACCGAAAGCCCGTGGTCGACGAATGCGCCATCGGCCGACCGCCAAACCGCAAGACCTTGCCCGCAACACGTGCGGGAAAACGCTGATCTGACTCAAAACTCATGATAGATTGACGGGCAAAGGAACAGGCAAAAGCGGCCGCAAGGAAACCGGCAAGGCCGGAAAAACCAGACCGACATCCACCGGCTCGGTACTGGGATGATTTACGCCAAAGGCGCCAATCGCCCCACAAAATGTCCGAAAAACGAGTTAAAACCCCGAGAATACAGCTTTTGCACAAGGTTATACGAATTGACACCTTTTTGTTCAATAAGTACACTCGACCCGAGATTAAGGTTGAAAAGAAAGACAGACAAGCGGGTGCCTGACCGCACCTTCAACAAGTAATTCAAGGGGCATCTTCAAATGAATACCGCAACCAACCCGAAAATCACTCCCTTCAGCGACGACCGCGTCGAAGGACTGATCGAAGAGATTCGGTCCCTGCGTCCGATGATCCAGAAAAATGCCCCGGAAGGTGAAAAGCAACGCTCACCCACGAGCGAAATTCAGGAGAAGGTTTTTGACAACCTGAAGCTTCTCAATCTGCTGTTGCCCAAGCGCTGGGGTGGCTCGGGCATGTCTCCCTCCGGATTCGCCCGTGTCCAGCAACAACTCGGCAAGGCCGACCTCTCCGTTTCCTGGGTTACCCAGATCATCAACGGCTCCACCCTGCTCGCCACTCGCACCTCCGACGAGATTCAGGAAGCTATTTTCGGCGACGGCCCGAGCACTGTCTGCAGTGCCTACAACCCGCCCGGCAAAGCCAAGGAAACCGACGGCGGCTACATTGTCAGCGGCGCCTGGCCCTACAGCTCCGGTTCCCGCCAGGCCAAGTGGATCATGGGCGGCTGCCTTATCGCCGATCCATCCGGTCCGGTCGTGCCCGGCATTAACATGTGCTTCATCCCCATGAGCGAGTGCGAGATTGAAGACACCTGGTATGTTACCGGTATGCAAGGCACCGGCTCTGATACCACAGTGGCCAAAGAGGTATTTCTGCCTCAGCACATGATGGTCACCATGGAAAAGCCCGTAGGCACAATTGACCCGACCATCAAGCACTTCGGCGCGGCCAGCGACTATCTCCCGGTGGTACCCCTGGTGCGATGCACCGGCATCGCTCAGCTGCTGGGCGGCGCGCAATACATGCTGGAGTTGGTACAGGCGGAAACCCCCAACAAGCCGATCGTTACCACGACATTCCCCAAACGTTCCGAATCCCATGTCTATGTTCACGACATCGGCAAGGTGGCAGCGCAACTCGACGCCGCAGAGCTGATCCTGTTCGACGCCATCGGCCAACTCGATCGGGTTGGCCTGACCGGTGCGCAAATGAAACCGGTAGAAGCCGCCAAAAACCGCGCACAATGCGCCCAGGTCATTGAACTGATCCATGGCTCCATGGAAAAACTCATGTTCATGGCCGGTTCGTCTGCATTCGCCCTGAAAAATCCCCTGCAGCGTTACTGGCGGGATCTCTCCATGGGCCTTCGTCACGTGCAGAATATTCCGACCCTTGGCTACGAAATCTACGGCCGGGATCGCCTGGAGATCAGCCCCAATATCACTCCTCCCGGCGCCTACTAGGGCTCTGCGAGCGAGACTCGCCGAGCGTGACAAAAAACCCGACACAGCGTGTCGGGTTTTTTATGCCCAGAGCCACGTCGAACAAGTAATACCTCCCCAGCCGCCCATTGGCCCGAACGGGGCCCCATGAATAGGTCCATTCCACGGCCCAATGGTGTAAAATCGGTAGCTATAAACTCGATAGATCGGAGCGATATCCATGGCCAAGTCACGCAAAGTTATTATTACCTGTGCCGTCACCGGGGCAATCCATACCCCGAGCATGTCCCCTTATCTGCCGGTCACCGGCGATGAGATCGCCGATGCGGCCGTTGCCGCCGCCGAAGCCGGCGCCTCCATTATCCATCTGCACGCCCGTAACGAGCAGGATGGCCGGCCCGACCAAACGGCAGACGCATTTGGCCGCTTCCTGCCCAAAATCAAGGAGCGCTCCAACGCTGTGCTCAACCTGACCACAGGCGGCTCGCCCTACATGTCACTGGAACAACGCCTTGAACCCGCCTTCAAGTTCAAGCCGGAAGTGGCTTCCATGAACATGGGCTCCATGAACTTCGGCCTGTTCCCCATGCTCAAACGCTTCAAGGAGTTCAAATACGACTGGGAAGAAGCCTACCTGAAGAACAGTGACGAGCTGATTTTCAAGAATACCTACCGCGATATGGAGTACGTCCTGCGCGAAGTGGGCGCCCTGGGTACCCGGTTCGAGTTCGAGTGCTACGATACGGCCCACCTATACAACCTGGCCCACTTCGTCGATCGCGGCCTGGTGAAACCACCTTTCTTTATCCAGACCGTATTCGGCATCCTGGGCGGTATCGGTACACACCCGGACGACATCATGCACATGAAACGCACCGCCGATCGCCTGTTTGGCAACGATTTCCAGTGGTCAGTTCTCGGCGCCGGCAGCAAGCAGATGCCCATCGCCGCGATGAGCGCAGCCCAGGGCGGAAACGTCCGCGTCGGCCTGGAAGACAATCTCTGGATCGGCCCCGGGAAACTCGCCGAGTCCAATGCGGCCCAGGTGCACAAAGCGCGGGAAATCATCGAGGGACTGGAACTTGAAGTTGCAACGCCGGATGAAGCCCGGCAGATTCTGCAACTGAAGGGCCAGGACAACGTCGATTTTTAGTGACGCCAACCCGAATAGAAAAACCCGCTGCCCGAAAGGACAGCGGGTTTTTTGATACCACATTAAAGCCGGATCATTATTGGTCGAACTCTCCGCGGCAAAAGGGCCCCAGCATCGCCCTGAACGCGGGGCGAATACTATGGAAAAACACATCCGCGGTCTGTTCATGGGCCTCCGGATGAAAATAGCGGTCCGCCACTGCCCAGTGAAACGGATGGTTGAGATACCCTTCGGTCACCGCCGAGGCGTGGGTGAATTCCTGCTCGTAACAGTGACTCCAGTCAACCGCTCCCGTACTTGACGCCACACGGCTCAGGCTCCAGGAAACCATTTCAGGCAATTGCTGAGCCCACTCGATCAGGATCTGCTCCATTTTTTCAATCTCCGACGACGACGCAGAATCCTTCACTTTCAGCAGAATGGTCCGCTTAATGCCCTCGGGCATGGGCTTGGACTCATACCCCCAGCCGAGACATTCACCGATAGTAACCACCTCTTCGACGGTTACCTTGCCCGGCAGTGCCGGCTCAAGTTCGGCAATGGGCAGGTCCGCCGAGTCGGCAACGATATCCCAGGTCAACTCCCCGGGGCGGCCGGTATAGCCACCCTCATTAACACCCCCGGCACTGGCGCGAATGCCGGGCCGTCCGTTCATCCCCTCAATACCTTGCACCCACGGCCCTTGCGCCGCTACGGTCAGCGATTGCTCCGGCTTGAGAAAAACAACCCGCCGCAATCCCGCTGCGGGCGCCCGGCTTTCGACGGCTGGCCCCCGAGGTGGCAGGTCCGTATTAAGGTCGGGCCGACTCAGGTGACGTTCCCGGGAAACAATTCTGGGCGCAATATCCTGCCGCCAGAACGTCTGCAGGCGAAGGTCCGTCTCCTCAACACCCCGGGCGCCCCATAATGCGCCGAGATTGGCATATTGCCATTTGAGAAGCAGGTGGTTGCACTGGCCCGAGCGGATAAGCGGCGGACACCACTGCCGCTCCAGCAACACAAGCCCGCGCTCCGCCGCCAACGGCTGATAGACACTGGCAAACAGGTCATCGACCGCGGCCTGCTCGCCGGGTTTGACCTCAATCCAGTCCCAGACATACACCGGTTCACCAACCGCAAAAGCGTCGTCGTTTGCCATCGTGCTTCTCCTTACAATACCTTTATCTTCGGCACCACGGATTCACCGAAGACGTTCAAAGAATGGACTTTCTGCTCATAGGTGCCGACACCGAAGGCCATATCGACAACGCCGACGCCGCAGTCGCGAAGTACCGCAAAACGTTCAATCAATGTTTCCGGGCCGCCGACAAAATACGGATCGGTAATCAGGGGCACCACCGGTGGCCCACCCAGAGTCTGCGATGTGAACCTGGCCTGCTCCCGGGCCTGGGTGCCAAAAAAGGCTTCCATGTCGGCACGGGCTTTTTGGTCGGATTCGGCGGGGTAGGCAATGCCCCTGTAGAGGACTTTTTCCGGTCCCGGCTGCCACCCGGCCTTATCCGACTCTTCAAGGTAAAGGTCGACCCACTTCCTGACCGCTTCCGGCGGGGCAAACGAAAAAGCGATGCCCATTCGTCGCTGGGCAGCGAAAAGCACCGATTCATCACTGTTACCTGAACCGTACACAGGGGGGTGGGGATCCTGCACGGGGCGCGGCCACACAGCTATCTGGCTGAACTGAAAATGGTCGCCCTGCCAACTGAACGGCTTTTTCTCAGTCCAGGCCTTGATGACGAGGTCAATGCCCTCCTGGGTCATTGCCCGGGTATCCGTGCTCCTGGTGTCGTAGGTCTTGTGTTCGTTGGGCGTGCCGCGCAGGAAAAGCACCTCAAGGCGGCCGCCGCTGAGGGCGTCAAGCATGGCCAGCTCTTCCGCCAGCCGCACGGGATTAACCAGGGGAATGAGGGGGCCCAACAGGGCGATTCGCGCTGTCTTGAGCACCTGGGTCAGGGCGCTGGCAAAGACAATCGGATTCGGGGTCATTTGATACGGGGCGTAGTGATGCTCCGAAACGCTCACCCAGTCGAAACCGACCCGCTCCGCCTGGCTACTGAGCGCCAAATTGTGCCGGATGGAGCGCTCGGCCACTTGGGGATCGCAAAATTCCGGGGAGGCGGGCCAGACCTCAATGCCGGGGGCGGGCCCTTCATAGGCATTCATGGCCAGAAAAGACAATTTCACGGTGGACTCCTGAACTGCGTGATTTGATTATTATGAGTCCGGGGACATCCCACCCGGATCTGCCGCCCGCCGGGGAAATTATCGCGACGGCGTATCGATACTATTCGGGCCCCATCGGGGGGTCAATAGAACAAGAGTTCTACAGCCCCTCTTGTTGCAAGTGGCTAATCATCGTCGCCCATCGGGAAGATGTTGGCGGTGAAGGTATGAAAGTCTTCACCAATCTCGGGAACCGGCAGGTTCAGCTTATTGGCCAGGTATACGGTGACCGGGTTGTGGGTGATGGAATTATTGTCGGCAGCAATATGGCCAAGGCTGATATGCAGGTCCACGGAGCGCACGGTGATGATGGCCATACGGACGGCAGCGAGAATGTCGTAATAATCCATATGTTCGACTTTCCGCCCCAGAGCCTGCTCATACATCTCGATGCTCTCCTTCGCCGACGGCAACCCCTCGAGCCGTTTAATTCGGTAACCCTCACTGAGCAGATTATTCATGTAAAGCCACCAGCCCAGATCCGCCTCTGGCGGGCCCAGGGTGACACTTTCAAAATCGATAATACCGTTGACTTTGAGATCTTTGCCCCAGAGCACGTTGCTGGGGGTCGGATCCCCCCACAGAACACTGACACCGGACTGGGCCGGCTTTTCCCGGAGCAGATAATCAATGGTGGCATCCACCACCGGCAGCTTTCGCCCCTTGGCCGCCCAATCGCGCCACGCGACCAGCCAGTTCAGGAGTTGATCGAGACCGGGCTCTCCGTATTCGGGCTGATTGAGAAACTCAAATCCCTGGCGCCAGTCCAGCCTGTGCAGTTCCGCCAGGGTAGTCAGGGCGTTGCGCCACAGTTCCGTGCGCTGGGGCACGGGCAATTCGGTAATCCAGCCTTCGAGGTTATAGTTGGGGCTCTGACTCGCGACCTCACCCGACACCCGTTCCATGACATAAAACGGCTGACCGAGAACAGCGGGATCATTCTCGACCCCCAAAATGGCTGGCGCCGGGATCGATGAATGTTGGCGCAACGCTTCACAGAAGCGCCACTGGACCTCGAGGTCGGTACCCAGGAAAAGCAGATAGTCGGGCAGAAAGCGCACCACCAGCCTGTCTTCCCGTTGGTGTCCCGCCTCGCTATAAGCAATGGTGACAAAGATAATCCGGGCCGACCAGCCACCGCCCTTGGCATCGGAAAGTGCAGTGACCGTGAGATCGTCGGAGGAAGGCATTTTAACCCTCAGCCAGTCCTGGAGGATGGCTTGTTCCCGGTGGTTATCGGAAGCAGTCATATTGGAATCCTTTGTCTTATTGGTTCAAACACCGCGAAAACCCAAAACGTCTTCAACAGGTATATCGCATAAGCGCCTTGACAGAACGGTCAAATCGCTTGTCGATCCGGACTCTCTGCGGCCAGCAAATTTTCGCAGCGGGTAAAAAGCCCGGAGAATAGCATGCGTCTTAACGACCTCAAAGACGGTCAGCCCCGCTTAGCCGCCTTCCGGTTCACAATGCCTGGCCAGGAAATCCAGAACCGCATCACTGAACGCATCGTTACTATCGCCCACCACCATATGGCGGGCACCACTAACATCGACATACTCTGCCCCGGGGATGGCCTCAAGAAAATGCTCAACGGCATCCGGAGAAACCAGCTCGCTGTGCTCACCGCGTACGAGCAACGTGGGAATTTGAACATTTCTTGCCGCTGCCTCGTAGCGGGATTCCGGATCATTATGGGTGGCGTCCGCGCGGTCGAAAAAGGTCGGATCCCAGTGCCAGTAATACCGGCCGTCTGCACCCGGGCGAAGATTACGCATGAGTCCGGACGGGTCTTTCGGCCGCGGTCGATGGGGGAGATAAGCGGCGACGGCATCCGCCGCTTCATCGACACTGGCAAAGCCTTTCTTGTTGGATTGCATAAAGCCAATGATGCGCGCGCGACCTTCCATATCGATTTTGGGTGTAATATCCACCAGGACCAGCGCCCGGGCCGTGACGTCGTCTGTTTCACCCACGGCGAGCAGGGACATCAATCCACCCAGCGAGGCGCCAACCAGCACCGGGGGCTCCGGCAAACGGTCCAGTACAGCACGGATATCGGCAATAAACGCATCGCTGGAGTAATCGCCATCCGGCGCCCAGTCACTGTCACCATGCCCCCTGTGATCAAGTGCCAGTACGTGATATCCCGCCGCCACCAGGGTTTTCGCCAGCCGATTCCAGGCGTGCCGGGTCTGACCGCCACCGTGTAAAAGGACAACAGTTACACGACTCGGGTCGCCTCCTTCACTGGCGGCAAGTTGTATTCTGTGACCAGGGAAATGGACGGTTTTCAACACGTCAGTCATGGAACTCTCTCTCTTGAATTATCTGCCCGCTGAAGTCAGGGCGCCGACCCTATTGTCTACCGGAGTCGCCATACAGGTTACTGTCTTTAGATAGGCTATTCACACCCAACCCCCATAAAAAAGCCCCGGGCTTTAACCCGGGGCTTTATCAGGTGGCGATCAGTAGTCGTAACTGACCCGAAGACCCACGGTGCGGGGCGCGCCAACAAACCGGTTCTGACCCAGGGCCCCCAGACTGGTACCCCAGTAGGCATACTCCTCCTCACCGAGATTTTTACCGAACAGGGCGACGGACCAATGGTCGGTCGGATCGTGGTAGGTCACACTGGCATCCCAGGTGGAATAGCTGGGCTCGAGAATCGTATTGCGATCATCGAAATAGACTTCGTCCGTGTAGCTGATGGCAGCGCGAAAGTCCAGATCCCCCAGGGCACCCAGACCCATGCTGTAGTTCACCGACGCGCTCGCTGTATTCTCGGGCACGCGGGTGAAGTCCAGATTTCTTGCCAACTGAGGATCGGGGACGCCGTCACCGGTAACATCGAAGCCGCGGTATTCATCGAACGAGGCATCGGTGTAGCCATAGCCCAAGGTAAACACCAGGTTGTCGGCAGCCTGCAGGGTAACTTCTACCTCCGCGCCCTGGACAGTGGCCTCAGCGGCATTGCCGGTGGACTGGGTAACACCGGTGCCATCACCCGTGGGTACCAGGGAGGTGCGTTGCAGATCCTGATAGTCATTGTAGAAAAGGGCGATATTGAGGCGCAGGCGACGGTCGATCAGATCGCCCTTATAGCCAATTTCGTAGGCAGTGACTTCCTCGGCATCAAATGGCGGCAGCAGATTGTTACCGCGCATGCTGAACCCGCCGCTGCGAAAGCCCTTGGTCACGGAACCGTAGACAAGGTTTTGGTCATCCGGCGTCCAGGTCAGGCCCAACTTGGGAGAAAAATCGCCCCAATCCTCGTCTCCGGTGGGGCCGAGATCACAGGGCAGGGACAGATCCCGAATTCGAAAAGGATCGGGAATGGTGGGGTCCAGGGGACAGGTGCCAAACGGCACCGTCTGGGCTTTAATGGTCTCAGAGGTATAGCGACCGCCCACAGTCAGTACCCATTCCGGGGTAATGGTGTAGTCCAGTTCGCCAAACAGGGCCCAGGAGCTTTGATCCAGGAAGCTGCCAGCGGCAAACACATTGGCATTCTGGTTGATGTCTCGGCCTTCCCGGTAATCCTGCTCCTGCTCGAAGTAATAGGCGCCCAGGGTGAATTCCAACGTATCGGAGAACGTGGAAGCGTAGCGGATCTCTTCCGAGAATTGGTCCTGGTCCATCCACAGGGACCGGTTGAAACCACTGAATTCCGAGGCGTCGAAATCCGTGTTGTGGTTGACTTCCACCGCCCGGTAGCCGGTGATGGAGGTGAGCACGCCGTGGCCGAGATCCCAGTTCATTTCGAGCACCGCCGATTCCACCTCATTCTCGGCAGTACCGGGGTTGTCCAGGCGGATATCCCACCAGTCGTCGGGCTGACGGAAACCCACTTCGGTGTAGGGCAGGTTCCCGGGCACTTCGATGCCCACGGCGGCGATGGAGTTACCGTCCTCGTCGTAGTCCTCCAGGATCAGTGTGGCATCGAAATTGTCCGTCACCTGCCATACCAGGGTACCCCGCAACAGGGTGGTATCGGACTCACCGTAGTCATCGCCGGTAAAGATATTGTCGAAATAGCCATCCAGATTGCGGTCGAGGACCACGAAGCGGCCTGAGAGGGTATCGGTCAGCGGACCTTCGACGGCGACGGAATAGTCACGGCGTCCGTAATCACCCACCAACACCTCGGCGGCCATGTCGAACTCATCCCCCGGCCGCTTGGTGCGCACCACCACGGCGCCACCGGTCACATTGCGACCGAACAGGGTTCCCTGGGGGCCCCGTAAAATTTCCACTGACTCGATATCAAAGGTATCGAGCAGAGAACCGTAATTCGTGCCCCAGAATACGCCATTCTGAAACACGCCCACTGCGGGCGAATCCGAGGGCGTGGTCCCGGAAACCCCCATACCGCGGATGGTAAAATTCTGCACCCCCACCTGACCGGCCTGCTTCATCTCGACGTTCGGCGCCAGGTTGCCGAGATCCGCCAGATCATCGGCAAAAACGGCCTTGAACTGACGCTCATCGAACGCGGTGATGGCGATGGCGGTGTCCTGGATTGATTCCCCTACCGCCTTTTTCCGGGCGGTAACCACCACCTCTTCCATCAGTACCGAACCCCGGGCCTGGGTGTCACTGTCATCCTGGGCATGGGACCCGGATGCGACCGCCGCTACCAGTACGGCGAGCAGGTTTTTCGAGAATGTTGAAATACGGTTTTGTCCTGGGTTGTGATCGGACATGGTGTTTCCCCTCCTGTTGTTGTCATTACGTCGGATAACCAGGTTGTCTTGCTCAGTGCTGACGACAACGAGCGGTGTCCCCAACAGCAGGCGGCGAATACCTTCCCGGGTGGTGAAACGGCCCTTAAGGCCCGGCACCCGGATGGTCTTCACCTCCTCCGAGGGATACAGCAGTTGAACATCCGCCTGGAGAGCGAAGCGCTGTAACGCTTGACTGGCAGAGCCCGGAGGAATGTTGAAATTGTAGCGCTCCCCTCCGGCTGTCACCTGCGGCGACAGCAGCAGGCACCCGAACAGCAACAGCATCCGACACGGGTGCATCAGACGCCTGTTCTCAGGCCTGCTAATTCCCGCTCCCAAGGGTAATGACAAACCGGAGTGAAAAATCCGCCATAGAAATTGCTGAATCACCGAAAAAGCGCCGCGCGGTGGGGCGGATGTAAGAACAGACAAAAACACCCATTGTCGGCTGTGCAGAAAAGACCTCCGAAAGTCAGTGTGCTTTGGGACCATTATCAGCGAGCGACAGTTGCAGCTGCTCTCCCACCGCGGTCACCTGGACATCAAATCCGCGCTCCAGGGCGCTTAACAGGCTGTTAACATCGCCGGCGCGAAAAGAACCACCCACTTTCAGTTCCGCGAGTACAGGATCGACGATACGCAATTGCCGGTCGGTATAGCGCTGAGCCTCTTCGATGACATCGGCCAGTCGGTCGCCCTCAAAGACCCAGCGACCTGATTTCCACGCCTCCCTCTGCTGTAACACCGGTTCGGGCAGATACTCCACCTGTTCAATGCGGGTGCCGTAGCGGGCGACGCCCCGTTCACTCAGGACCAACGTCTGACCGGCACGGGCGGATTGATCATCTGCGCCCAACGAAGCTGCATCGGCAACAACCTGGACCGTACCCTCGGATACGGTTATGCCCACTTCTTTACCGGTGAGACGAACGCTGAAGGCCGTCCCGACAGCCTTCACATAGCCGTTACCGGCGTAGACCATGAATGGCCAGTCGCTGTGCTTGGCCACCTCAAAATGCGCTTCCCCGGCAAGCAGGCGGATGCCCCGCCGCCGCGTGTCGAACTGAACCTCGACCCTGGTATTGGTATTCAGCACCATCACCGACCCGTCGGCAAGGTTGACCGTCGACTGCTGACCGAGTGCGGTTTCGTAGAAATGCTCCTCCGAACTTTTCCCGGCGAAGAGGGGCAGGTTTTGTCCCGGATACACAAGCAGGCCGACCAGCAACAGACAAAAAATCATCGCAGTGGCCGCCCAGGGGAGGTTTGTCCGAAACCGGTTGGCGGGGGTTCGGGCGGCCGTCTTGAGGGGAAACACGTCCGCCAGCATGCCAAGGCTGTCAAGATCGCCCCAGACCCGAACCTGTTTTTCCAGGGTCTTGCGGTGCCTCGGGTCCCGATTGAGCCATGCCCGGAATTCTTCCATCTCGTCAGCGCCCATAGGTCCGCCATCGAGACGAACAAGCCAGGAAGCGGCTTCCTCCTCAATGGTGTCGCGATTGGAAAATTGCAGAACGTTTTT